>NZ_SSYA01000003.1:0-331271 GCF_004917065.1 Geomonas ferrireducens | reverse complement strand
TGCTGATCCGCGTCGGTAACAACCAGGGTCCCATTAGTGGACAACGTCACAGTCTCAACCGTGGGGGTGTCTTCCGTAACGGAACCGGAGTCGGCACCGGTGAAGGTCGGAACGTCGTTAGTACCGTTGATAGTGATGACGATGTCATGGGTGGTACCGTCAACGCTCTGTACGGTGAAGGTTTCGACTTTGGTTTCACCATTGCCGAGGTACTGCACGTCGGCGTTAGCAACGCTGTAAGTCCAGTGACCGGCGCTGTCGATCGTGATGTGGCCCAGAGCGCCTTCGCTGGCAACCGGGGCGACGGCTGTGTTTATTGCAGACTGGTGCTGATCCGCGTCGGTAACAACCAGGGTCCCATTAGTGGACAACGTCACAGTCTCAACCGTGNGTCGGAACGTCGTTGGTACCGTTGATCGTGATGACGATGTCATGGGTGGTACCGTCAACGCTCTGTACGGTGAAGGTTTCAAGTTTGGTTTCGCCATTGCCGAGGTACTGGACGTCGGAGTTCGCAACGCTGTAAGTCCAGTGACCGGCGCTGTCGATCGTGATGTGGCCCAGAGCACCGTCGCTCGCAACCGGGGCGACGGCCGTGTTTATTGCAGACTGGTGCTGATCCGCGTCGGTAACAACCAGGGTGCCATTAGTGGACAGCGTCACAGTCTCAACCGTGGGGGTGTCTTCCGTAACGGAACCGGAGTCGGCACCGGTGAAGGTCGGAACGTCGTTGGTACCGTTGATCGTGATGACGATGTCATGGGTGGTACCGTCAACGCTCTGCACCGTGAAGGTTTCAAGTTTGGTTTCGCCATTGCCGAGGTACTGCACATCGGCATTGGCAACGCTGTAAGTCCAGTGACCGGCGCTGTCAATGGTGATGTGGCCAAGAGCACCCTCGCTCGCAACCGGGGTAACACTTGTGTTGATAGCAGACTGGTGCTGATCCGCGTCGGTGACAACCAACGTACCATTTGTGGACAACGTCACAGTCTCAACCGTGGGGGTGTCTTCCGTAACGGAACCGGAGTCGGCACCGGTGAAGATCGGAACGTCGTTGGTACCGTTGATCGTGATGACGATGTCATGGGTGGTACCGTCAACGCTCTGCACCGTGAAGGTTTCAAGTTTGGTTTCGCCATTGCCCAGGTACTGCACGTCGGCATTGGCAACGCTGTAAGTCCAGTGGCCTGCGCTATCGATTGTGATGTGGCCGAGTGCGCCCTCGCTGGCAACCGGGGCAACAGCTATGTTGATCGCAGACTGGTGCTGATCCGCGTCGGTAACAACCAAGGTGCCATTAGTGGACAGCGTCACTGTCTCAGCGCTCGGGGTGTCCTCCGTCACGGACCCGGAGTCGGCACCGGTGAAGGTCGGAACGTCGTTGGTACCGTTGATCGTGATGACGATGTCATGGGTGGTACCGTCAACGCTCTGTACGGTGAAGGTTTCAAGTTTGGTTTCGCCATTGCCAAGGTACTGGACGTCGGAGTTCGCAACGCTGTAAGTCCAGTGACCGGCGCTGTCGATCGTGATGNCGGGGCGACGGCTGTGTTTATTGCAGACTGGTGCTGATCCGCGTCGGTAACAACCAGGGTCCCATTAGTGGACAACGTCACAGTCTCAACCGTGGGGGTGTCTTCCGTAACGGAACCGGAGTCGGCACCGGTGAAGGTCGGAACGTCGTTGGTACCGTTGATAGTGATGACGATGTCATGGGTGGTACCGTCAACGCTCTGCACCGTGAAGGTTTCAAGTTTGGTTTCGCCATTGCCGAGGTACTGGACGTCGGAGTTCGCAACGCTGTAAGTCCAGTGACCGGCGCTGTCGATCGTGATGTGGCCCAGAGCACCGTCGCTGGCGACAGGTGCGACGGCCGTGTTGATAGCAGACTGGTGCTGATCCGCGTCGGCAACAACCAGGGTGCCATTAGTGGACAGCGTCACGGTCTCAGCGCTCGGGGTGTCCTCGGTCACGAAGCCGGAATCGGCGCCGCTGAAGGTCGGGACATCGTTAGTCCCGTTGATCGTGATGACGATGTCGTGGCTGGTGCCATCCACGCTCTGTACGGTGAAGGTTTCGACTTTAGTTTCACCATTGCCAAGATACTGCACGTCTGCGTTGGCAACGCTGTAAGTCCAGTGGCCGGCGCTGTCGATCGTGATGTGGCCCAGAGCGCCTTCGCTCGCAACCGGGGCAACGGCCGTGTTGATAGCAGACTGATGCTGATCCGCATCGGCAACAACCAGGGTTCCGACGGTAGTCAAATTGACAGTTTCGGCGCTCGGAGTGTCCTCGGTCACGGAGCCGTAATCGGCGCCGCTGAAGGTCGGAATGTCATTGGTACCGTTGATCGTGATGACGATGTCGTGGCTGGTACCATCCACGCTCTGTACGGTGAAGGTTTCGACTTTGGTTTCCCCATTGCCGAGGTACTGCACATCGGCATTGGCAACGCTGTAAGTCCAGTGACCAGCGCTGTCGATCGTGATGCTGCCCAGAGCACCCTCGCTCGCGACCGGTGCGACGGCCGTATTGATCGCGGACTGGTGCTGATCCACGTCGGCAACAACCAGGGTTCCGGCGGTAGTCAGGTTGATAGTTTCGGCGCTCGGGGTGTCCTCAGTCACGAAGCCGGAATCGGCGCCGCTGAAGGTCGGAACGTCGTTGGTACCGTTGATAGTGATGACGATGTCATGGGTGGTACCGTCAACGCTCTGTACGGTGAAGGTTTCGACTTTGGTTTCACCATTGCCGAGATACTGCACGTCGGCGTTGGCAACGCTGTAAGTCCAGTGACCGGCGCTGTCGATCGTGATGTGGCCCAGAGCGCCTTCGCTCGCTACAGGTGCGACGGCCGTGTTGATCGCGGACTGGTGCTGATCAAGATCGGTGACAACCAAAGTCCCATTAGTGGACAACGTCACGGTCTCAGCACTCGGGGTGTCCTCAGTCACGAAGCCGGAATCGGCGCCGCTGAAGGTCGGAGCGTCATTTGTGCCGTTGATCGTGATGACGATGTCGTGGCTGGTGCCGTCGACGCTCTGCACTGTGAATGTTTCGATTCTGGTTTCCCCATTGCCGAGGTACTGCACATCGGCGTTGGCAACGCTGTAGGTCCAGTGGCCGGCGCTGTCGATGGTGATCTGGCCCAGGGCACCTTCGCTCGCGACCGGGGCGACGGCCGTGTTGATGGCAGACTGGTGCTGATCAAGATCGGTGACAACCAAAGTCCCATTAGTGGACAACGTCACGGTCTCAGCGCTTGGGGTGTCCTCAGTCACGAAGCCGGAATCGGCGCCGCTGAAGGTCGGAACGTCGTTGGTACCGTTGATCGTGATGACGATGTCATGGCTGGTGCCATCAACGCTCTGGACGGTGAAGGTTTCGACTTTGGTTTCACCATTGCCGAGATACTGCACGTCGGCGTTGGCAACGCTGTAAGTCCAGTGACCAGCGCTGTCGATCGTGATGTGGCCCAGAGCGCCCTCACTGGCGACAGGTGCGACGGCCGTATTGATCGCGGACTGGTGCTGATCCACGTCGGCAACAACCAGGGTTCCGGCGGTAGTCAGGTTGATAGTTTCGGCGCTCGGGGTGTCCTCAGTCACGAAGCCGGAATCGGCGCCGCTGAAGGTCGGAACATCGTTGGTCCCGTTGATCGTGATAACGATGTCGTGGCTGGTGCCGTCGACACTCTGCACGGTGAAGGTTTCGACTTTGGTTTCACCATTGCCGAGATACTGCACGTCGGCGTTGGCAACGCTGTAAGTCCAGTGACCGGCGCTGTCGATCGTGATGTGGCCCAGAGAGCCCTCACTGGCGACAGGTGCGACCGCCGTGTTTATGGCAGACTGGTGCTGATCAAGATCGGTGACAACCAAGGTCCCATTAGTGGACAACGTCAGAGTCTCAGCGCTCGGGGTGTCTTCTGTCACGGAACCGGAGTCGGCACCGCTGAAGGTCGGAACGTCGTTGGTGCCGTTGATCGTGATGACGATGTCGTGGCCGGTGCCGTCGACGCTCTGGACCGTGAAGGTTTCGACTCTGGTTTCCCCATTGCCGAGGTACTGCACATCGGCGTTGGCAACGCTGTAGGTCCAGTGACCAGCGCTGTCGATGGTGATGTGTCCCAGGGCGCCTTCGTTCGCGACCGGGGCGACGGCCGTATTGATCGCAGACTGGTGCTGATCCGCGTCAGTAACTACCAGCGTCCCGGCGGTTGTCAGGTTGACAGTTTCAGCACTCGGGGTGTCCTCGGTCACGGAGCCGGAGTCGGCACCGCTGAAGGTCGGAACGTCGTTGGTGCCGTTGATCGTGATGACGATGTCATGGGTGGTACCGTCAACGCTCTGCACCGTGAAGGTCTCAACCCTGCTCTCGCCGCTGCCAAGGTACTGGACGTCGGCGTTGGCAACGCTGTAAGTCCAGTGACCGGCGCTGTCGATGGTGATGTGACCCAGGGCGCCTTCGCTTGCGACCGGGGCGACGGCCGTATTGATTGCAGACTGGTGCTGGTCCGCATCGGTGACAACCAGCGTCCCGGCGGTAGTCAGGTTGACAGCTTGAGCATTCGGGGTGTCCTCGGTCACGGAACCGGAGTCGGCACCGGTGAAGGTCGGAATGTCATTGGTTCCGTTGATCGTGATGACTATGTTATGGCTGGTGCCATCAATGCTCTGGACGGTGAAGGTTTCGACTTTAGTCTCGCCATTACCGAGGTACTGGACGTTGGAGTTGGCAACGCTGTAAGTCCAGTGACCGGCGCTGTCGATGGTGATGTGGCCGAGTGTGCCTTCGCTCGCAACCGGGGCAACGGCCGTGTTGACTCCGTATTGGTTACCATAAACATCTACGACGGATAATGTTCCTGTCGTAGAAAGATTGGGGTTCGAACTATCTTCCGTGACAGAGCCGTGGTCAGAGCCGACACCAGGTCCCGTAGGGGTGCTCGGCAAAGTTATGCCCGCAGCCTCAATGGTCCCGGTCGACCCGAAGGTG
Organism: Geomonas ferrireducens; assembly: GCF_004917065.1. Lineage (NCBI taxonomy): Bacteria > Pseudomonadati > Thermodesulfobacteriota > Desulfuromonadia > Geobacterales > Geobacteraceae > Geomonas > Geomonas ferrireducens. The sequence goes on along the minus strand of NZ_SSYA01000003.1, from coordinate 326,270 downwards.
ACACCTGTGGTGGTCAGACCGCTGGTCGGGGTGACTTCCGTGCCGGTCGGGGCGACGACGAAGAGCGGATGGGTACCGCCGGCGCTGACGGGACCACCGGCTGCCGGGGCTTCGAGTTCGATGGGCTGATCGCCGGTCAGAAGGGCCTGCTGAATCTGCTCTACTTCTGACACCGCGTCGGATACCTCTTCGGGGGTCACCGTCGCATATACGTCATGGTCGATGGTCACATTGGTCATACGCCCCAGATCAATATGATTATCCTGCGCTCCGTTAAAAACGATCGACGCGCTACCGTCACTCTCGGTGACGATACGATCGTTCGCATAGATCGGGCTGTTCGGCATGAGCAGCCTTACCGCACCATCCGGGGATATCGCTTTCACTGTCCCGTACAGAATCACAACCTTACCAACCACCTGGTTCCCGGCGCCTGCCGTTGCTGCGTGAGTGTTCTGTGCCATGACCATTCTCCACTGTTATTTATTGGTTGAAGGGGGCTTATCCAAATTCGGTTAGCGTAAACATATCTCTCAGGCAAGGCTATGTCTATTGTACCTTGGTACTAGATTGACATAGTGATCAAGATTACACGGGGCTCATTTCCCTTCATTAGTCCTGTATATCTGCTGCCGTGACAAAGGAAATTTCGTCAGCCAGTACGGCTGACTTTGGACAGACAAAAAAGCCCTCCTTGAGACAGAGGGCTTTTTTTATGATTGAGGGAGGGAAAGGCAAATCCCCCCTGCCCCCCCTTTGCAAAGGGGGGAACGCGGGTTCGCGTACTGCGCTTCATGAATACTGATACTTGTACTTCCTCTGGTTCACCAAAAGCGCTTCGTGGCGCAGCCTAAAATCAGAACGGCCGATCCAGCCGGTTGGGCTCCTTGACGAGTTTCGTGAAGTTCGAGTTCTTCTGGATCTCCTCCAGGTAGAAGAGCTTCAACAGGTTGTGCGTCGGATGATCGGGGTTTCTCTGCATCTCCTCGCGCATGCTCTGGAACGAGGCGACAAGCTGCGTGTCCGTCGGTACCTCGGCCGGGGCCGTCCCGGCGAATAGCTTGTCGACCGCGTTTATGTAGGCAAGGCTCGCCGTCGCCGTCTCGGGACGCTGCGCGCTCACCCATTTCTTTATCGCCGGGGACTGCTTGATCCGGCTCGCCAGCGGCAGGAAGTAGTCGAGGTACAGGTTGTAACGCCCGTCCTTCTTGAGTGACGCCGAGGTCTGGCGCACCTCGCGCAGCGAGAGCGGGAAGAGCTCGGCGGAGAGCAGGCGGTGCGTGAACCACAGGTTGTAGGCGCCGTTGTCCGTGCTGAATTCGCTCACCCTGCGGTAGGCGTAGGAGACCTTGTCGGAGGCCTCGAAGGCACCGAAATATGCCGAATCGGGGATGACGTCGTTGAATCCCCTACCCTGCTGCGCGGTGAGGAAGTTCAGGTAGGAGTTGAGCGCCATCTGCATCGAGGTGGCGTAGCTCTGGATGTTCTGTGCGTCCTGCGTCGTGTTGAGCTTCACGAGGTAATAGTCGCCGGTCCAAAGGGAGAGCTCCATGATCGCCCGCCAGAGACGGTGCGTCGACTTGAGGTAAAGCTCCCTGCTCTGGTAGCCGGCCCGCTCCCACCCTCCCGAGGAGTACGGGGCGATGTCGTTGAAGATCGCCATCGACTTCAAAAGGGCGGTGCGCCCCTCCTGGTCGGGGAGGGTCGAGAAGAACTTGTAGGCGGCCGCGTTCTCGTTGTCGGCAAGGCGCGGAATGGCAAAACTGGTCATGTCCAGGTAGTCCACCGCCGCCATGACCACGCCGCTCGACCTCGGGCCCGCGGCCCACTTGAAGCAGAGATCGTTGAAGGTCCTCGCCCGCTCGTAGGTCTTCTGCACCGACTCGGTCATCCCCTCGGCGTCAAGCTTGGAACTTGCCACCTGCTGCAGGCGCTTGGACTCGATCGCCGCCACGGTGAAGTTGAGATGATAGCGGTCCGAGTCGGGAGCGCCAAGCCCGTCCACGATGCGCTGCACCAGCGTCTTCGTGTACTTCCCTTCGCTGTCCTTCTCCCCGAGGTTTCTGTCGTTCATCATGACGAACAGGGGCCCGAGCGCGTTCAGCCCGTCCAGCTTGCGGGCGATGATGGCCCGGTTCACCACGAGGTTGATGAGGTTTCGATAGTAGAAGGGGGTGTTGGTCGGCACCGCGCCGCTCGTCGCCCCGGTGGCGATCTCGTTCTTCTCGATGTAAAGGACCGAGCCGTTCCAGATGCCGTAGACCTGCACTACGAAATCATCGGCGTCATCACGCTCCAGGGCCTGCAGCGCCTTCACCATACCGCTCCAGTAGGCGATCTCGGGCATGGAGGCCTTCCCTTTCAGGCTCTCGATGGTCTTCGCCGCGGCTGCGAGGCTCTCCGGATTGTCGCTTTGCAGGTAATCGATGGTCTGGGCGATGGCGAGCCTCAGGTAGTCGCGGTCGCGAAAGAGCTGCGGCTGCTCCCCGGGGCGCTCGGCACCCTTTTGTCCGGGCGCGAGTTTCCCGCTCCAGGTGGCGATGTAGGAGGCAAGGGTCTCGCCGATCTCCTGGTCGCGTTTTTCGCGCCAATCCTTGATCTCGTTCTTGTCCCAATAGGTCAGCTCGTAGGCGACGTCGAGGTAGGGGCCCCACTCCCTGATCTGCGGGGCGGCAACCGGGGCCGCAACCTTGGCCGGGGCCGTCTTGTGTTCCTTCTTCGCCGGCGCGGCGTGCCCCTTTTTCTTGGTGGCGCCCCAGGAGGGCGCAGCCGCCAGAATAAGGCAGATGGCGCAGAAGATGATGAATGAGAGTATCCGTTTCGGGCTAGTTTTTCCTAAGGCAGTCGTACGCATATTCCAACTCCTCGCATCGCTGGGATGGCTCTCGTCCCCTGGAGGGGAAGATGATGAGGTTGAAGGACGATACCCGTTTGGTTCCCTTGAACTGGAACTCACCCTTGTCACTGGTGCAACTGTGGCGCGAGCCGACAATGCTCAGCACCGACTTGATCGCTTCCTCCTGTTGTAACGCGCTGTCGCAGATCTTAAGGCTCATAAGTGACACCCCGCGCGACAACGAGACATCGGAACCGGCAGCGGCACTTCCCGCCGGGCTCTTGCTGCGCTCCCGGGCGGCCGGGGACGTTTTCGCCTTCGGCTCCTCGATGGTCGCCTCGGGCGCACTTCGTACCGCTGCGACACGAGGCGCCGGGGCGCTCGCTGCAACCTCGACCGGCCGAGTCGGGCGCTGCGGCGAGAGGGCCGGCTCGCTGGCCGAGGGGAGCGCGGCCGTCGGCCCGCCGCGCACGCGGTAGATATAGGTGCTCTTCGTCGAAGGGCGCGCCCCCACCTCCGCGGTCGCCTCCTTCCTAAGCCTCGTCGTCGGGGTACCGGCGCTGCCTGCGGCCGGCTCGAATCCCTCAGCGGCCTGACGCTCGCGGGTCACCACCGGAGAAACAGAGACTTCGGACCCGCTCTGATATCCGTAGGACCGGGCGACGACCGGGTACGGCGCCTCGGAGGGGTCGCTCACTTCGTGCCGCAGCGCGGCTTTGCCGGGTGAGGTCGTCTCCGGGCGTCTCCCCTCTTCCACCGGCGCGTTGTACTTGGGCGGCTTGACATCCAGGGCGTACACGGTGCGCTGCCGCTGGACCTTTTCCGCGACCGGATGCATAGGTGGCGCCAGCTTTTTCGGTTGCACCGGGGGGGCCTTCAAATCCAGTTTGCTCACGTCCATGATGGTGCGTTTCGACACCGGTACGCCCGGCATCTGAAACCGGCTCACGCAAAGCGCGACCGTTGCGAGCACGAAGGCGACGAAGAGACGCAGCCAAGTCGGGACCGGGGGGCGCAGCTCATGGTCTGCGCAAACCAGGATCCGTTTCAGCCGCGTACCGCCATAGCCGCAGGTGCTCTGGATGCGCGCGCTCATCTTTTATCACCGGTGCGCGAGGTGCGCACCACCGCAAGTCCGTCGGAGCCCCAGTACTTGCTCACCACCGCCGCCGCGGACAACAGATCGCTGCTGTACGATTCGGGAAGCGGCACCACCACCGGGCGCGGATGTTCCCGGTTCGTCTCCTGGAGGTTTTTCAGCGCGGAGCAAAGCTCGTCGTAGGAAAGCGGCGCGGTCCTCGCCGCCTCCTTGCCGCGTTGGACGTGCACGAGGCAGTAAGGCCTCGCGCCGTGCCGGTCCACGAGAAGCTGATGGTAATCCGGGTTCGACTGCATCGCCACGAGCTCGGGGCTTCGCTCCACCACCGGGGCGGGGAGGTTCATCTCGGCTACCTGGCTGCTGGAGGTGTCCATCCTCGCCATCTGGGTGAAGACCAGAAGGAGCAGAAAGGCGACATCCGTGAAGGAGATGAGCCACTGGTTTCTGGATGTTCCGACGGTGCGCATGGCGTCCCCCTAGATCTTCACCTGCAGGCCGCGGTTGATCGAGCGCTTCGCGACCACGTCGAGGCAGACGCAGATAGCCTGCAAAAGCACGTAGTACATGAGGGCGAAGTAGGTGGACCAGAGCTTCGCGCCGATGGCCCCGTTGTTGATGGCGCTCCCCGGATCGCCGGTATAGAGGAAGATGACGATCATCCCGGCCACGGTCCCCCAGAGCCCGATCGGGGGGAGCAGGTTCGCGCACATGTAAATGCGGTTCACGAAGAGGCCGTTGAAATTGTTCTGCGCCACCTCGCGCGTGGCATCGTAGAGGAACTCCTTCGGAGCCGGCTGCCCGGCGGCGCCGTCACTCTGGCTCGTCGCCCAGAGCATCTTCGCGACGCTCTCAGCTAAAGTGTCCTGCGGCGAGGCGTTCTTGTCCTTCACGCTGTCCAGGTGCTTGTGGTCCATGGACTTCGCGTGGATGAAGGCGCGCACGGCGAGGACCATGGCAATGACGAAGATGCAGGTGGTCAGGGTGAGCGAGATCCTGAGCGACCAGATGTTGAAGCTCATGGGGTTGATGGTGATGAGGCCCAGAATGTCCATGTCGTCGGCTCCTTGGCGTTATTTCTTGGCGATGCGCGCCAGGTCGCTGTCCAACTGGCGGATGGCCTCGTCCAGCGTGGTGGTCTTACCCTGGATCTGAACGGACATCTTCTGGTAAGGGGCGTACAGCCTCTTCATCTCGGCGAGTACGGTTCCTGCATCGTCTCTGTAGTTGAGCACGATGAGAAGACGCGTCTTGACGAGGGCGATCTCGGCCGAGAGCTGCGTCATCTCGATGTTCGAGCCGTCCACCGCCTGGGTGACCAGGTAGTCGACATGCCTTCTCAAGTAGTCGTCGAGGGGTGCCTGGAGCTGCGCCGCGGTCTTGGTCTCGCCGCTGGCGATGAAGTGCTCGGCGAAGTTGAGGAAGACGAGGAGGTCCTTCTTAACCGTCTGGAGTCTCAGTTCGAGCCCCAAGTCGTTCGCCTGCTCCGAGGTCGGCTCCTGAACGGGCGCGGCAACGCCCTGCGGCTCGGCGGCGAAAAGGGCCGAGGCGTTAAGAAGTGACACCACTGCCGTCACCACGACGGCTGTTTTCCATCGCAATGCAACGCTGTGATTCATATCCGACTCCTCTCACGAATGAGCTCTGCGAGCCCACGTATCGTGATCCACTGCCCGGAGCGGCATCGCGCCCCGCGCCGGTCAGGGTCCTATGTGATGGGTGCTTCTAGGCTTGATGTTGATCCTCAACCCCGTGTCGATCTTGAAGGTGCGGTACGGGATGATTTCCTCCCGGCCGGCGTCGAGGGTGATCTGGAGATAATCGGGGAATTCGCGGAAGCGGACGTTGGTGAGGTCGAATTTGTCGACCGCAGCGCCTTGGGCCCCCATGCCGTTCACCGCACCGATGAGGTCGATGACCAGGCTGTAGGGCTCCACCATGGTGATCACGCGGAAGTCGCTGACCTTGCCGTTGGTGAAGAGGCTTAATCCGTTCTTGTCGATGGTGACCCCGGTCAGGGCGATCTTTCCCTCGGGCGTCGGCGTTGATGGGGCGCCCTTGAGGACGAAGGGTTCCTCGTCGGGGGCGGGCGGCACCGGCTCCTGCTTCCTGAGCGCGGACGAGACCGGCTCGGCTTCCGGGACGGGAACGAGCAGTGGTACCTCCGGTGCGGCTAAAGCGGGGAGCGTCGGCTCCGGTGCGGCGGGAGTGTTTGCGGCGGGGGCTGCCACTTCCTTTGCCCTTTGTGCAGAGGGGAGTTCAGGCGGCCGTTTTGCCGCGGCAACCTCTCCGGGGGCCGGTTCTCCCTCCGGAAGCGGGGCAGGCTGCGGTGCAAGCTGCGCCGTGGGGAGCGCCGCGGGTGCTGCGGCCCCTTGCGGGGCGGCCTCTACGGGGCGGTCCACGTAGGAGGAGTCAATTTCCTTCTTGCGCTGCGCGGAAGGCAGCGGAGGGGGGACGACCCCCTCCGCTACTGCGGTTGTCGGCGCTGAGGGGAGCAAAACGGCTTCCGTCTCCCCCTTGCGCTGTGCTGCGGGCAGGGCCGCGCCGGGCGCGGCTACCTGCGGTACAAACAGTTTTTCCGGTTCACCCTGGCGTTGCGCCGGGGTAACGCCACCGTCAAGCGGTGCGTTACCCTTCGCTGTCGCCAGGGCTAAGGGCTTTTTTCCGAGCGAGCTCTCCTTTTGGGGTGCGGCCGGTTCCGGAGTCGCCGCCGCTGCGGCTTCCTTCTTCTTGCACACGAGGTTCGCCTCGATGCGCCTGTTCTTCGCGCGTCCCACGGCGGTCTTGTTGGTCGCTATGGGGCGGCTCTTGCCGTACCCCTTGGCGGTCAGCCGCTTCGGATCGATGTGGAAGTTCTTCACGATGTAATCGCGCACCGCCTGGGCGCGCCGTTCGGAGAGCCTCTGGTTGTGGTCGGCACTGGCGGTGCCGTCGGTATGGCCGGAGATCTCGCCGTACGCCTCGGGGAATTCGTTCAGGAAGTCGCCCACCGACTTCAGTTCCGCGTGGTACTGCGGCTTCACGTTCCACTTGTCGGTGTCGAAGTTGATCATGAGCACCGCGGGCTGGTTGCAGAACCTCTTCTCCGCCTTGGTCGGCTGGGCCACCATGACCGCGGCGTTGGCTGCACCGGTCCCACCCTTGCCCGTGCAGGTCAGGGAGTAGACGGTGTCGACCGCCGGGGTCACCGTCATCGAGCCGTTCACGGCGACGTCACCCAAATCCGGGCGCATCTCGCAGTTGTCGGCGCGCTTGCTCTTCCAGCTCAAAATGGAGCGCTCCCCCTTCTTGATCGAAGTGGGGGAGGCGGCGAGCGCCACCTCGGGAGCCGCGACCACGACCGGCGGAGGCGGAGTCGGAACGGTCAGGTTCAGCGTCGGCTGCGCCTGCGGCATGGTGCGGGGTACCGACTGCGGCGGGGGCGGCGGCTCGGGAAGCTTGGCGACGGCAGGAGCTCCGCCGAAGGGGATGTACAGGCCCGTGGTGTACTCGACCACGTAGTCCTCAAACTTGTTGTTGTAGAAGATGCCGCGTACATCGCCGCGCCAGGCGACATCCTCGGTCACGAAGTACTTGAAGCCCCCGCCAAGGTCGAAGGCGCCCTTGGTACCGGGGGGAAGCTGTACGCCTGCGTAACCTGCGGCGAGATTCGGGACGAACTTCTCATTAGGGCGGAAGTTCCAGAGGAGGTCCCCGCCGAAGCGGTTGAAGTCAGACTCGCTGCCGTTGCGGCTGTTTCTGAGCTTCGCGTAGTCGTAGAGCGCCTCGAGCTCCAGGTTTTTCGTGAAGTTGTAGCCGGCACGCAACCCGAAGACCGGAGAGGTTTCCAGGTGTTCCTTTCCGGCAAAGGAAACACCGCCCACCATCGGGGAGATGGAGAAGGGTGAGGTCGTAGCTGCTGACACGGTCCCGGGGAGGGAGGCGGCGCATAGCAGTGCTGCAGTCATGATGGCCAATGAATTTGTTTTCAAGTCACGTCTCCGTTTCGGTTTCTGAATGAGCCCCGGAGGCGCACTGTCACTGGGATAGCGTGCCTGCCTCATAGGCTTGCCATAAGGTACTACTAAGCTACTATCAAATTCTGCCATGTCAAATGCTCCCATTTCTTAGAAATTTTTATACTTGACTACTGGCCGCTTTGCATATAATTAACCATACAAAATTACCATTTGCAAATTTATTATTCACATATAATATGTGTATCAACATGAGTGATCCATTTATCGTGCCGGCATATCAGGCATGTGCAATGGTGGTTAACTTTGATACCACGAACAGGAAGGTAGTTTATGGCACTGACCAGGAAGTTAATGACTGTTGTGGCGCTTGGCATGTTAACCTCTGCGGCGGGCACGGCCCACGCCGAGACGCTCCAGGACGCCGTGAAGTACATGTTGCAATCCAACCCCGAAGTACGGGCACAGTACTACAACAAGGTGGCGCGCGAGAGAGAGGTGCGCCAGGCAAAGGCGGGGTACCTTCCCACCATCGACGCATCCGCGTCGGCAGGGGTATCGCGCCAGCATGAGCCGACCTTCAACACCGTCGCCCCCGCCACCGCCGTGGTGAGCGTGCGCCAGAACGTCTTCCGCTTCTTCGGCACGCAGCACGAGGTGGAACGCCAGGAGGCACGGGCTAGGTCCCGCGAGTACCTCCTCGGGGGGACCGCCGAGAACAACGCCCTGCTCGCCTCCAGGGTGTACCTGAACGTGCTCAGAAACGAGAAACTCCTGGCGCTCGCCCAGGAGAACCTGACCAACCACCTGAGGATCCATGACCAGGTAAGGCTCAGAAGCGAGTCCGGCGTGGACCGCCGCGCCGACTTCGAGCAGGTGAGAGGTCGTCTGGCCCTCGCCCAGGCCAACGTCGCCGCAGCACAAGCGAACCTCGACGACAGCCTCGCCGATTACCAGGCCGTGGTCGGCTATCTCCCCGGCGAACTCGCCGACCCGCCCTCGGTAATTGCGGATCTCCCGAAGACCAAGGAAGAGGCCGAAGACCTTGCCGTACAGGGTAACCGCACCTTGAAGTCGGCAGGCGCCGACCTGCAGGAGAGAAAGGCGCAACACGAAGCCGCCAAGAGCCTTCTTTACCCCACCCTCGATCTCGCCCTTGATTATCGCTGGCAAAAAGATTACAACGACTTGCCGGGACGCCGCGAGGAGTTCCTCGGGACCGCCACCATCTCCTTCAACATCTTCAACGGCGGCTGGAACAAGGCGCGCCTGGGGCAGACCCGGAGCGAGGTGTACGAGGCGGAGGAGATCCTCAACAACACGAAAAGGCAGACGGTGCAGTCCATCCGCCTCTCCTGGGACGCCAACAAGTCGGCGCAGGAGCGCCTGAAATTCCTCGACGACTACGTCAAGGCGGCCGGCCAGACCGCCGAGGCGTTCGCTGCACAGTGGTCCATCGGCAGAAGGACCATGTTCGACCTGCTCGACACCCAGGCCGAGCTCATCAACGCCAAGGCAAGCCTGGTGAACGCCCAATACGACCAGAGGTACGCCGAATACCGGATTCTGAACGGGATGTCGCGCCTTCTGCCGACCCTCGGCCTGCAGGCGCCCGACGCCGGCGGGAAGGTGACCACGGCAAGCAGCGCGCCGTAGCCTCCCGCCAACAGACGTGACACAGAGTCCCGGATCGCCGCGAGTTACCGACGGTCCGGGCTTTTTTTTAACAAAAGGGGCTTTCCCTGGAGCGCCGTGGGCATCTACCTTAAACGACTACTATCGCTGTCCCTGGCCGCCTTTGTCGCGGCGCTTTGCGTTGCCGGCACCGTCTTCACCGCCGGCAACTTCAGCGTCGACCGGCAGCTCCTGCAGCAGGCGGAAAAGAAGTACGGCCGGGAGGCCTACCAGCGCCTGGTCGCCTGGGAGGAGCTCATCGCACACGACAGGAGCCGCCACGACCGCGACAAGCTCGAGAAGGTGAACCGCTTTTTCAACGAGCGGATCCGCTTCGCTTCCGACCGCGAGGTGTGGGGCATCGAGGACTACTGGGCGACCCCGGTCGAGTTCCTGGCGAAGGGAGCCGGCGACTGCGAGGACTTCGCCATCGCCAAGTACTTCACCCTGAAGGCGATGGGGGTCGACGACGACAAGCTGCGCATCACCTACGTCAAGGCGCTGCGCTACAACATCCATCACATGGTGCTCACCTACTACAGCGACCCGGAGGCCGAGCCGCTCGTGCTCGACAACCTGGTCGACTCCATAGACCACGCCTCCAGACGCACCGACCTCATGCCGATTTTGAGCTTCAACGGCTCCGGGCTGTGGCTCGCCAAGCAAAGGGGTAAGGGAAAGCTCGCCGGCAAGTCGAACCGGCTCAGGCTCTGGCAGGATCTTTTGCAGAAGATGTCCGAGAACAAACTGTAACGGGCAAAGGGAAAACATATGACTCTGTATCGACAGCTCATCATCTTCACCGTCGTCCTTTTCCTGCTCCTCTTCACCGGGACCTGGTACGCGAAGCTCGCCAACACCCGCACCTTCCTGACCGACCAGTTGGAATCCCACGTGCAGGATACCGCGACCTCGCTCGCCCTCTCCATCTCCCCGCACGTGGCGCAAAAGGATCTCACCACGGTGGAGGGGATGATCAACGCCCTCTTCGACCGCGGCTACTACCAGAAGATCACCTACACCGACCCGCGCGGCGAGGTGCTCATCGACAGGACGCTTCCGGTCAAGGTCGAGGACGTGCCGCAGTGGTTCGTGAAACTCGTGCCGCTCAAGACCCCCGAGGCGGAGGCGGACGTTATGGCGGGTTGGAACCAGGGGGGGACCATCCTGGTGAAGAGCCACCCGGGCTACGCCTACGAGACGCTCTGGAACGAGGTGATCTCCATGACCGTCTGGTTCGCCGGCTGCGCCGTCTTCATGCTTGCCGCGGTCGGCATCGGCTTGAAGCTCCTTCTAAAGCCGCTTGCCGCCGTGGAACGCCAGGCGGACGCCCTGGGGCGCGGCGAATACGAGCTGCAGGATCCCCTCCCGCGCACCCGCGAATTCAAGAGCGTGGCCGAGGCGATGAACCGGATGACGGTGAAGGTGAAGGAGATGTTCGGGGAACAGGCGGCGAGGGCCGAGGGGCTGCAGGAGCGGGCCTACCACGACCCGCTGACCGGCATCGGGAACCGGCGCTTCTTCGAGAGTCAGGTGGGAGCCGATCTGACCGAGGGACAGGGGCGTGGCCTGCTCATCCTCGCACGCGTGCATGCCCTGGAGGCGCTCAACACCGAACGCGGACTGCAGGCGGGGGACGATCTTTTGAAGCGGGTCGCCTTGCTGTTGCAGGAAGCGGTTTCCGGCTACGGCGACGCGGTGCTGAGCAGGCTTACCGGCGGCGACTTCGGCATCTTCCTGCCGCACCACTCCTCTTCCGAAGCGGAAATCGTCGCCACCGAGATTGCGAGCGAGCTCGGGCGCCTCGCCCGTGAGCGGCTGTCGCTCTCCGACAACATCGCGAACCTTGGCGTTGCGGCCTACGAGGGGAGCGTCACCCTGTCGCGGCTTCTCTCCGAGGCGGACCTTGCACTCTCGGCGGCGCAAAGCAAAGGGGCGAACGGTTGGGAACTGCGCGCGGTGAGCGGGGAATCGGCGCTCCCCATGGGGCAGCAGCAGTGGAAGGAATCGCTCGTCAGGGCGCTCGAGGAACGGCGTGTGACCCTGGACGCCCAAGCGGTGATCGCGAACACCCAGGAGCGCGGCGTGCGGCAGTTGGAGCTCTTCGCCCGCATTGCGCAGGAGGACGGCACGGCACTCGACGCCGCCCTCTTCCTGCCGATCGCCGAGCGCCTGAAGCTGGTTTCCGCCATCGACCGCATGGTGATCGAGGAGGCGCTGCGCTTTGACTTCCGCAGCATCGGGGTGGAGCGCATCGCCGTCAACATCTCCCCCACTTCACTTGAGGACGAAGGGTTCCGGGGCTGGCTCCACGGCTACCTGAAGGGGCTTCCGGCCGGCGCACCGCACATAAACTTCGAGTTCTCGGAGTTCGCAGCGGTGCAGCATCTGGAACTGATCAGGGAGTTCGCCGCCGTGGTACGGGCGTGCGGACACGGCATCGGCCTCGACCACTACGGCAGGAGCTTCTCGAAGCTTGGCTATCTGAAGTCGCTGCGTCCCGAGTACGTGAAGATCGACCGCGCCTACACGGGCGAACTCTTAAGCGGGGAGAACGACAGCGGCTTCTACGTCGCCTCGCTCTGCAGCGTGGCGCACAGCATCGACATCGCCGTGGTGGCGGAGGGGGTCGAATCCGAAGAGCAGGCTGCGGTGTTGAAGGAGCTGAACCTCGACGCGATGCAGGGGTACTTCTTCGGCAGGCCGCGGCCGCTCTCCTCCTTTACCGCCGCTAGATGATGTCGTGCACGAGGAGGTCGCTGGAGGAGATCTTCTCGCGCAGGCTCTGGCGCGTCTTGATCCTCTGCTGCGCCTGCTCGGGAAGCTCGGTGAAGTTGATCACGTTCTTTCTGACCAGAAGGTCGACAAGGTCCTCGATGACGCGGACCGTGGCGGCGTCGGAGAAGGCAAGCGACTCGCCCCAGGCGCCGCTCTCGTTCAGGAAGGCGAGCACCTCCGTGTCCATGAGCGGCTTCTGCTCGGCGTCCGGGGTGATGGGGGTCTTGTGCAGGGCGACGATTTTGCCGTCCTCTCCTCTCTCTATGTAGAGCATGCGTTTTCCTCTCTGTGATCTGCGGGCGAAGGCATTAATCGAAAATCATTGACACCGGACAACAGGCCCAAGTATAACGCAAAACGATTACCAATGTGAAACCTATTATGCTACAATAATCCACCTTTTTGTTTTGATGGCTGGTCTGCATAAAGAGGAAGCGACGTGCAAGAGACAGATAGAACTGCCCCTGAAACACAGTGGAACCTTGGCGAGGACATGGATCGCCACGACGACCCCCTTCTCGACGCGCTGCTGCTGGTCGCCAAGCTGCACGGGCTTCCGGCCTCGCGCACCGGTATCGTGGCGGGACTGCCGCTCGTGCAAAACCGCGTCACGGTGGAGCTTTTTCCCCGCTGCGCCGAGCGCGCCGGCCTCTCCAGCCGCGTCGTCAAGCGCCCTCTGGCACGCATAAGCCAGTTGCAGCTCCCCGCCGTCCTTCTTTTGCACAATCGTCAGGCGGTGGCGGTCGTGGAGCGCGACCTCGAGGAGGACACCTTCAAGATCCTCCTTCCCGAGGCCGGGACGGGCGAGAAGAGCGTCACCCGTGCCGAGCTCGAGAAGCTTTACGCAGGGTTCGCCATCTTCGTCCGCCCAAAGTACCGCCTAGGCAGGGAGGGTGGCGTCGCCCGCGAGGCCGAGGGGACCGGACACTGGTTCTGGGGCACCCTCACCTCCTCCTGGCGCATCTACCGCGACGTCGTCGTCGCCTCCCTGCTCATCAACGTCTTCGGCCTCGTCAGCACCTTCTACGTCTTGAACGTCTACGACCGGGTCATCCCGAACAGCGCCTTTGAGACGCTCTGGGTGCTCTCCATCGGGGTCACCGTCGTCTACCTCTTCGGCGTGCTGATGCAGGGGCTGCGCGGTTACTTCATCGACGAGGCGGGGAAAAAGGCGAACCTCAGGATCTCCTCGGTTCTTTTGCAGCGCGTCCTCAACCTGCGCCTCGAAGTGAGGCCCCAGTCGGTCGGCTCCTTCTCCAATAACTTGCGGGAATTCGAGTCCATCCTCGACTTCATCACCTCCTTCTCCATCACCACCCTGATCGACGTCCCCTTCATCATCCTCGGGCTCGGGGTGATCTGGTACATCGGCGGCGAGGTCATTCTCGCCATCTTCATCGTCAGCATCGTCATAATGATCGCCTACGCCGCTTGCATCCAGGCGCCGCTGCGCCGTGCGGTGGAAAACACCTTCGCCGCCTCCAGCCAGAAAAACGCCATCCTGGTCGAGGGGCTCGCCGGGCTCGAGACCGTGAAGATGCTCGGTGCGGAATCCCACGTGCAGCGCAGCTGGGAGGACGCGGTAGGCTACATCGCGACATGGAGCGCGCGCTCGCGCTTTCTCTCCTCCTCGGTGAACCAGGTCGCCTACCTGGTGCAGAACCTGGCCGTCGTCGGCCTCGTCGTCGCCGGTGTCTACGCCATCTCGGTCGGGAAGCTCACCCAGGGGGGGCTCGTGGCACTGGTGATCCTCTCGCGCCAGGTGTTGGCCCCGGTCGCCCAGGTCGCGAACCTCGCCACCCGCTTCCACCGCGCCAAAGAAGCGTACAAGACCCTCGACGACATCATGAAGCTCCCGGTGGAGCGCCCGGCCGGCAAGACCTTCCTGCACCGCACCCGCTTCCACGGGGGGATCGGCGTTCGCGGGCTCTCCTTCGCCTATCCCGGCCAGTCGGTGAACGCGCTCAACAACATTACCCTGAACATCGAGGCGGGGGAAAAGGTGGGGATCATCGGCCCGATCGGTTCCGGAAAGACCACGCTCGGCAAGCTGCTTCTGGGACTCTTCGAGCCGGGAAGCGGCATGGTCACCATGGACGACACCGATCTCAGGCAGATCGACCCCGCCGAGCTGCGCCACTACGTGGGGTACGTTCCGCAGGACATCTCGCTCTTCAAGGGGACGGTGCGCGAGAACCTGACCCTTGGCGCGGACGACGTCGACGACCACTCCATCATGCGGGCCGCCGAGCTTGCGGGGGTCGGCGAGTTCGTGAAGAAACACCCGCTCGGCTTCGACATGGAGGTTGCGGAATTCGGCCGCGGGCTCTCCGGCGGGCAGCGCCAGTGCGTCGCCATCGCGCGGGCGCTCCTGCTCGACCCGCCGGTCCTGGTCCTCGACGAGCCGACCAGCAACATGGACAGCCGTTCCGAGCTGAGGCTCAAGAACAACCTGGCCGAGGGGGCGAAGGAAAAGACCATGATCCTGATCACGCACCGCGCCTCGCTGCTCGAGCTCGTGGACCGCATCATCGTCATCGACAACGGCACCGTGGTGGCCGACGGCCCGAAAGGGGCGGTCCTCGAAGCGCTGCAACGCGGGCATCTGAACATCTAGCGGAGAAATGTCGTGGAGATAAACAAGAACAAGGCGAACGGGGTGTTCCGCAGGATGCCCGATGAAGAAGTCGATTTTGTAACGGACATCAAGACCTCGATCCTGGTGCAGTCCCCGCGCGGCGGGAGCGCCATCCTCTGGTCGACGCTGCTCCTTTTCGTCATCTTCCTCATCTGGGCCGGCGTTTCCGAGGTGGAGCAGACCACGCGGGGCGAAGGGAAAGTGATCCCGGCAAGCCAGGTACAGGTGATCCAGAACCTGGAGGGGGGCATCCTCTCCGAACTGCACGTGAAGGTGGGCGACCCCGTGAAGAAGGGGCAGCTCCTTTTGAAGATCGACGAGACCCGTTTCGTCTCTTCCCTTGAGCAGAGCCAGGCGAAATCCGGCGCGAACAAGGCAAAGGCCGCCCGTCTGCGCGCCGAGGCGGCGGGTAGCATGAGTTTCACCCCACCCGCCGACGCCCCACCCGCCATCGCCGCGAGCGAGCGCGCCCTGTTCGAATCGCGCCGCGCCGAACTGAAGAACTCCCTCGACGTGAAACAGTCGCAGATCGACCAGCGCCAGGGGGAATTAAGGGAGCTGAACACGAGGCTCAAGGAGCTCAACCAGACCTACTCCCTTTATCAAAAGGAGATCAACATCACGCGGCCGCTGGTCGCGAAGGGTGCCGTCTCCGACATGGAACTTTTGCAGCTCGAGCGCAAGGCGAGCGAGTTGAAGGGAGAGATCGAGACCATCAAGCAGTCGATCCCGCGCATCCAGTCGAAGATCAGCGAGAGCTACTCCGCGATGCGGGAGCTGAAGCTGAACTTCTCCAACAAGGCGAAGACCGAGTACAACGAGGTCGCGGCGCAGTTGGGCGAGGAGGCCGCCTCCTCGATGGCCCTTAAGGACCGCCTGGACCGCACCCTGGTGCGCTCTCCGGTGAACGGCACGGTGAACCGCATCCTCGTTAACACGATAGGGGGCGTCATCCAGCCCGGCATGAACATCGTGGAGATCGTCCCGAACGAGGGGACCCTCCTCATCGAGGCGAAGATCAAGCCGGCCGACATCGGCTTCCTGAAGCCGAACCAGAAGGCGATGGTGAAATTCTCCGCCTACGACTACACCATCTACGGCGGGCTCGATGCGCGGCTGGAGCAGATCGGGGCCGACAGCATCACCGACGAAAAGAAGGAGAGCTACTACCTGGTGACGCTCAGGACGGACCGCAACTACCTGGGAACCAAGGAGAAGCCGCTCCCGATCATACCGGGCATGGTCGCCACGGTCGACATCCTGGCCGGCAAGCGCACCATCCTCTCGTACATCCTCAAACCGATTCTGAAGGCGAAGTACAGCGCACTGCGCGAGAGGTAACGCATGATCATCCTGCTGGCAAGCGCAAGCGGAACCGTCCTCACCCGTTGGCAGGGACTGCTTGCCGAAGGAAACAGGATCGAACAGGTCCGCACTCTCGACGAGCTGAGGCGGACGGTCCCTTCGGCAAGGCCCGACCTGGCCATGCTGCACCGCGACCTGGTGGACCAGGCGGAGTGTGCCGTCCTGCGCACCGCGTCGCCGGCGACGAGACTTTTTCTCCTCTCCGACCGGCCTGAACCGGACGAGGGTCTCGCCTTTTTGAAGGTGGGGATAATGGGGTACGCCAACACGTACATCTCGGCGGAGCGCCTCAAGGAAGCGCTGAACGTGATTGAGGGGGGCGGGGTATGGCTCGGGCAGCAGGTGATCCAGCAACTGATCCTGGAGGCGGCGCAAAACGCCGCGACGGGGAGGGAGAGGCGCCTTGACGAGCTCCTGGCGCCGCTTAGCCCCATGGAGCGGAAGGTCGCCGAATTGATCGCCGGTGGGAGGACCAACCTCGAGATCGCCGCTGAACTCGGCATCGTGGAGCGCACCGTGAAAGCGCACCTCACCTCGATCTACGGCAAGTTGCCGGCCGGAAACCGGTTGAGTCTGGCACTCCTCATCAACCGGGGGTAGCGCTAGCGCTCCTTGAACCCGCCCGCGAAGTCCATGACGCAGATGGTGCGGTACACCGGGTGCGGCCCGCACGCGGCGCCCGCCGTGGCGAAGGCGCGGTTGAAGATGTTTTTGCGGTGTCCACGGTTCCGAACCCCGTCGTCGATCAGGAGCCCCATCACCACCATGCGCGCGGTGTCGGGGCCGTAGCTTATGTTCTCTCCGATGGTCGAGGTCCAGGAACCGTGCCCCTCGATCCTCCCTTTAAGTCCTCCCGCAGCCCCGTGCCCCGTCTCACCCGAAGCGGTCTGCTCCCGAACCAGGTCGGCCGCGGCCTCGGCAAGCCCCTCCGACCAGGAAAGCGCCGGCACCGGGCGCTGGCGCGCGAGATAACGCACCGCCTCATCGAGCGCCGCCGTCCCCTCCGAGGTCATAACCATGTTGTAGGTCCCCGGCACCCGGTACGCCTTCCCCACGAAACTCTTCCGAAACTCCCTCAGGTAGTTCGCGTAGCGCTGCGGAGCGGTGCGGGCCAGGTTGGTCTCGGCAAGCACCTGCCGCGCGAGATCGGCTTCTCCAGCCGCCTGCGCGCCGAAAGCGACGCCGCTTACGACCGGGAAAACGGCGGTCGCGCAAAAAAGGAAAATGACAGCCTGCAGTATCCTTCTCATCGTCTTTTACCCTCCAAAAGTGCAAGCCGCTCCTCGAAAACCTTGAGGGCATCGGCGAGCGTCGCCTCGATGTCGTCGCCGTACACGGTGAAGTAGAGGTAGTCCCCGGAGTAGTGGTGCCAGTTCAAGTCCTCGACGAGGAGCGGCTCCAGGTAGCGCTCCATCTTCTCGTACGGGTAGAACGGCTCGCCGTTGGGCCAGGTGCGCCTGAGTTTCTCCGCCTGCACCTCGGTAAGCGGGATGCGGTAGCGCACCGAAACGACCTCAGCCTTCATGATCTCCCCTCCCCTGCCGTCACATTAACCGATTTCGGCCAGAGCAAAGGATAGGACAGACGGGTCCGAATGGCAACCATGAAGGGGACTGGTTTATCCCCCGTAGCCCAAGGCGAAGGGTGGTTTACCCCCCGTAGCCCAAAGGGCGAAGGGGGGGCCAACGAAAACGCCCCCCTTGGCAAACCAAGGGGGGCGTTCGGAAACGTTGGGAGAAAGACAGGACTAGATCGACTTTCTCCAGGTGAGCCTTCCCTCGAGCCAGCGCGAGAAGCTGGTGAAGGCGAAGCAGAGCACGAAGTAGACCCCCGCGATGAAGATGAAGATCTCGGTCGGGTAGGCCATGGTCCTGTTGTTGATCTGGGTGCCGACGTGGGTCAGTTCGGAGACCCCGACGATGAAGGCGAGCGAGGTGTCCTTGATGAGCGAGACGAACTGGTTCACGAAGGACGGGATCATGTTCCTCAACCCCTGCGGCAGGATGATGTAGAGCATCGCCTGCCAGGGCTTGAGGCCCGTGGAGATTGCCGCCTCGGTCTGCCCCTTGGGAATCCCCTGGATGCCGGCGCGCACGATCTGCGACATGTAGGCCGAGGTGAAGATGGTGAGCCCCATGATGACCGTGGTGGCCTCGGGCACCGTCTTGCCCATCAAGGCCGGAAGCAGGAAGTACATCCAGAAGATGACCATCAAAAGCGGGATGCCGCGCACCGCGTTGATGAAGAGGTTCACCGGGTGGCGGATGATTGCGTTCCGCGACAGGCTCAAAAGCCCGAGGATCAGCCCCCCGAAGAAGGAGAGGACGCAGGAGACCACGGCGAGGTACATGGTGAGCCCAAGCCCCCCGAGCGGGCCGTTGGGGTAGCGCCCGATCATGAAGTAGGTCAAGTTGTCGATGATTACCTGAAAGTTAAGTGCTTCTTCCATTTATGTTCTCCATTTCCCGCAGGAAAATCTGCCGTTCTTGATCCCGAAGCGAGCGCGTCCTAGGCGCGGTGCGGGTTGAGCACCTTCTTGTTGTAGAGGTCCATGAGCGCCGTGATGATCACGGAAAGCACCAGGTAGATAACGGTGGCCGCGGTGAAGGCCTCGAACCCCTTGAAGGTGTAGCTCTCGACCTGGCGCGCCTGGTAGGTGAGTTCCATGACGCCGATGCTCATGGCGAGCGAGGAGTTCTTGGCGAGGTTCAGGAACTGGTTCACCAGGGGAGGCACGGTGATGCGCACGGCCTGCGGCAGGATGATGTACTGCATGGAGCGCAGATAGGAGAACCCGGCGCTTCGGGCCGCCTCCATCTGCTCCTTGGGAATGGAGAGGATGCCGGACCGGATGTCCTCGGCGATGAAGGCCGAGGTGTAGATGGTGAGCGCGATGGCGGCCGCCGCGAACTCGAAGTTCGTGCTGTTCAGCCAGTCGTTCACCACGGTCGGGAGCACCTTGTAGGAGCCGAAGTACCAGAAGAAGATCTGGACCAGAAGCGGCGTGTTCCGGAAGAACTCGAGGTAAGCGGTGGCGATCCAGCGCACGGGACGGAAATGGCTCATCCTTAAGACCGCGATGATCAGCCCCAGGATGAAGGCGCAGACGATACCGACGGCGGAGAGCTCCAAGGTGACCTTGAGCCCGGATACCAGCCATTCGAAATACTTGCCGGAAGTGACGATGGACCAGTCAAATGAGTACTTTAGCACGTAAAACCCCTTGAAGGCAGGTTGAGGTTGGCTATGAAAGAACAACCAAATGGAAGTACTGTCTCAACCTCACCCTATAATCCGTATTGCTGTTACTGTCAGGGGTAGAGGACGAGGTTGAGAGTAAGGCTATCAGCACAACACCTTTTCTCAACCACGGCCTCCCCCTTGGCCTGATTTGTTGTTACTTGTCAGCTACGATCTTGAAGGTTCTCTTCAGGGCGAACGGGGTCCCTTTGCCGAACCACTTCTCGAAGATACGCTTCGCTTCGCCGCTCTTCTCCATCTCGAGGATGGTCTTGTTCACGAAGGCGATGAATTTGGCGTCTTCCTTCCTCATGCCGAGGCCGTACGGCTCGTTGGAGATCTGGACGTTCGGGATCTCGAACTTGGCCTTGTTCGGGGCCTTGGCGAGGATGCCGGCCAGAATCGCCTCGTCGGTGGTCACCGCGGCGACCTTACCCTGCTGCAGCGCGAGGAACGCCTGCGGGTAGTCGTCGAAAGAGAGCACGGTGGCGGTCGGGATGGCGGTCTTCACGTTCTGCTCGGAGGTGGAACCCTTGGCGGTGCCGATCTTCTTGCCTGCGAGGTCCCTCAGGCTCTTAACCTTACCCTTCACGGTGATGAACTTCTGGCCGGTGGCGAAGTAGGTGTGGCTGAAGCCGATCTGCTTCGCGCGCTCCGGGTTCTTGGTCATGGTGGCGGCGATGATGTCGATGTTACCCTCGGTGAGCTGCGGCATGCGGGAAGCGGAGGTAACCGGCTTCAGCTCGACCTTCACGCCCAGCTTCTTGGCGATGGCCTTGACGAAATCGACGTCGTAGCCCACGATCTCGCGGCTTTTCTCATCTACATAACCAAAAGGAGGGAGGGAATCCTTAACGCCCGCCACGAGAACGCCTTTCTTCTTTACCTCGGCGAGGGTGTCGGCCGGAGCCGCGGCGATCGCCTTTCCGAAAGTCCCCATGAGCGCAGCCAGACCAATAACAACAGCAGCCAATCTTTTCACAGTGAATCTCCTTTTGATGTTCGGTATTTAACAAGCGCCTCCGGCAGGCCCGAAGACAGGCAAGTTCTAGTGCATCGGCGACAGCAGCTGCTTCAAGAACTGCTTGGCGCGGTCGTGCTGCGGGTTGCGGAAGAATTCTTCCGGCTGGGCCTCCTCAAGGATCACGCCGTGGTCCATGAAGACGACGCGGTCGGAGACCTCGCGGGCGAAGCCCATCTCGTGGGTCACACAGACCATGGTCATCCCGCTGGACGCCAGGTCCTGCATGACGGAGAGCACCTCGCCGATCATCTCGGGGTCGAGGGCGGAGGTCGGCTCGTCGAAGAGCATGATGCGCGGCTTCATGGCAAGTGCGCGGGCAATGGCGACGCGCTGCTGCTGGCCGCCGGAGAGCTGGGTCGGGTAGGCGTCGCGTTTCACGGCGAGCCCCACGCGCTCGAGAAGCTCCATCGCCTGCTCCTGCGCCTCCTTCTTCGAACTCTTGCGGATCTTGATCGGCGCCAGGGTTATGTTGTCTATCACCGAGAGGTGCGGGTAGAGGTTGAACTGCTGGAACACGAAGCCGACCTCGGCGCGCAGCTTGTTGATGTCGGTCTTCTTGCTCCTGAGGTCCATGCCGTCAACGATGAGGCTTCCCTCTTCGATAGGTTCCAGCTGGTTGATGGTACGGATCAGGGTGGACTTGCCCGACCCCGACGGACCGCAGACAACAACCACCTCCCCCTGCTTGACGTGGAGGTCAATCCCGTTGAGCACGTGAAGCTTTTTGAACCACTTGTGGACCCCTTCAAACTTGATCATCTGCTGCTCCTTTTCTATTTGTTGCCAATCGGTCAGTCGAAGCTGCTGCACAGGATATGGGCAGTTCCGCCATTTACCCCCGGCGCGAACCGCCGTTTCACCGCCGGCCTCGGCAGTATGCTAATGAAGCGACACCATATATAGCAAGGGGGGTGCCAAACCGGGCGTAAACGGCTAAGAACTCGGATTAATATCCGAATACAGGACTTTGAAACGCTGCATTAGAAACAAAGGGGTATAACCGCAATCAGAAAGACGTTTCGGCGAAATGCGAAAGAGGCGAAGAAAGGGAGGTTTAGCAAAGGTATAACAATCCTCATAGAGTTAACAAAAGTTATACCCCATGCCAAAGAGTGGAAGGCGGGAGGTTCGGGCGGTGCCGTGGCGGCGCGGGAGGGATTGCTGAAAAAGGAGGCAAAAACAGCGGTTGCATCCAGGTGCGGGAGAACGACACGGGGAAGGACGCTGCCTGGAAGTTAAGCAGCAGGGGCGGCGGTCAAAAGAAAGCAGGACGCCGAAGCGTCCCCTCTCCCGGAGGTGAGAGGGGGACTAGTGACCTCATCTAGGAAAACACCCTAACTCATCCACATCAATCGTCAGCGTCCTTATCCTTGCAGCTTCTTTGCAGCTTGAGCCGCTTGCTGAGCGCGGGTTGGGAAATGCCGAGCATGCGGGAGGCCATGCTCTGGTTGTTGTCGGCGCGTCGCATCGCCTCGATCACCAGTTGTTCAACCGCGGAACTGAGCGTGGGGATCTCACACAGGGAGGCAAAGACATTTTGTTCACCGCTCGCAACACCCCCATCGGGCACCGCAGTCTCACCATGCTCTCCTCCCTTCACCTCCATCGCCTGCCTGAAGCTGTTCATGGAAAGCATGCGTGAGGAGTGGACGCTCATCGCGTCAAAGACCATGGAGCGCAGTTCGCGCAGGTTGCCCGGGAACCCGTAGTTGGCGAGGAGAGTCAGGAGCTCCTTCGGGTAGCTAGGCACCTTCTTGCCGAAGACCTCCGCGCTTTCCTTCAGGAAGTAATCGAGCAAAAGCGGGATGTCGTCCTTTCTCTCGCGCAAAGGCGGTATGTGCACGTGGTGCGCCCGCAGACGGAAATAGAGGTCCTTCCGGAAGCTTCCCGCATCCTTTTTCCTGGAGAGGTCGTGGTGCGTCGCCACCACGATGCGGGCCCGCAACTGCTTGGGCTGGTCGCTACCCAGGGGGTAGTACTCCCCCTCCTGCAAAAGCCTCAAGAGCTTCACCTGGCAGGCAAGCGACAGGTCGCCGATCTCGTCCAGGAAAAGGGTCCCCTCGGCGGCCTGCTCCACCATGCCGCTGCGGCTCTCGTCGGCGCCGGTGAAGGCCCCCTTCTTGTGCCCGAAAAGCGTGTCGGTGAAGACGTTGTCCTCGAGCCCCGCCACGTTCACCGGGACGAGAGGTCCGTCGCCGCGGCTCAAGGTGTGCACGGCGCGCGCGATGAGCTCCTTTCCGACCCCGCTCTCGCCAGTGATCAGGATCGGCTGCGTGCTCTTCGCGACCGCCTCGATGTACTGGAAGATGGAACGCATCGCCTTGTTGTTCGTCACAAGCGGCGCGAACGCCTCGGGGCACTCCAGCCGGTCGTTCAAAAAGCGGCGCCGCATCTCCTTGTTTTCCAGCTGCAGCTCCTGCATCCGGATCGCGCGCCGCACCGAGTCGAGGATGCGGTCCTCCTCGTCGGTCTTCACGAGGTAGTCGAAGGCGCCGAGCCTCATGCAGGAAACCGCCGTCTCGATCTGGTTCAGACCGGACAGGATGACCACGGTCACCTCGGGGTGTTCCTCGGCGATGCGCGCCAGGAGCTCCTGTCCCGAGAGGTACGGCATGGTGAGGTCGAGGAGCACGAGGCCGATGTGCCCCTTGTCCAGCACCCCCATCACCTCGCGGCTGTCGGTGAGCGTCATGATGTTGCTGATCGCCCCCGGCCCCTCCAGGGTCATGCGCAGGCTGCGCAGCCATGGCGCCTCATCGTCCACCAAAAGAACGCCGAAGGCCGGATAAAGTGCTTCGCTCATTGCAACTCCTCTTCGTGGTTATTCTCGAAGCTCCCCCCTTCACAAAGGGGGAGCCTGCTCCCCGTAGCCTTGGCGAAGGGGTGGGGGATTTGCTCATTGCCGGCAGGTCCGAATAAAAATCCCTCAGCATCTGCCATCTGCCTAGGCTGTTTGCCGGATTGCCTCATAACCAAGGCAAATCCCCCCTGCCCCCCCTTCGCAAAGGGGGGAACGTGAGGCCCAATGCTGCGCTTCGTGGGCACTCAGGTGAGCTAAGTAAGGCAAATCCACATCACCTAAGCCTCGACACGTTCCCTAAGCGCCGGCAGCTCCATGGTGACCGTGGTGCCGAAGCCCGGCTGCGAATCGAACATGAGCGTCCCGCCGTGCTGCTTCACGATCCCCGCGGAGATGGAGAGGCCAAGCCCGCACCCACCTTCTTCGCGCTTGGTGGTGAAGAAGGGATCGGTAAGCCGCGCCAGGTGCTCCGGCTCCACCCCCCTCCCCTCGTCCCGTACGCTCAGGAGCACGAGGTCGCGGAAACGGTCGTGCCTCGTGGCGACGTGGACGCTCTTGCCGCTCCCTTCGAGCGACTGGCTCGCATTCAGAAGCAGATTCACGATCACCTGCTCGATACGCTGGCTGTTACCCTTCACCGGCGGCAGCACGTCGGAGAGGTTGACGGCGATGTGGTGCGCGCTCTTCACCACGGTGTTCTCCACCAGCCGCAACGCCGCCTGGGCGCACTGGTTCAGATCCACGAGCTCGGTGAGATCGGCGCTGTCGCGGCGCGCGAAGTCCTTCAGCTCGGTGACGATGCGCTTGATCCTCTTCGCCGCGTCCTGCGTCTCCGAGAGCATGTGCGGCAGCTCTTCGCGCAGCCGATCGTAGCCGTGCCGCCCGAGCTTGAAGTCGCCATGCCGCTCGCGGTACTCGTCGAGGATCGGTTGCGAGCCGCGCAACACCTCTTCGAAGCGGGGAAGGTTCAATAGGATCAGGCCGTTCGGGTTGTTGATTTCGTGGGCGACCCCGGCGACCAGTACCCCGAGCGAGGCCATCTTGTCCGCCTGCACCAGTTGGTCCTGGTGCATCCTTAGTTTCTCCAGGGCCTCCTGCTTCTCGGCCACCTCGCGTGCGAGCTCCTCGGTGCGCTGCGCCACCTTCTTCTGCAGGGTCCGGGACCAGACCACGGTCCCCAAAAGGATGATGAGAAGCGGCGCCGCGACCAGGGTCACGTAGCGCACCACGCGCGCCCACGACACCGGCTGCGACTCCATCACCCCGAGCCACTTGTTGTGGATCTCCTGGAACTGCCCGGAGCGCTTCAGGATGGCGAGCCCCTCGTTGAAGCGGGCGAGCACCTCGGCGTTCCCCTTCTTCACCGCGTAGCCGTAGGCCTGGGTCATGATCGGCTCGGCCACGGGGATGATCCTCTTCAGCCCCAGTTCCTTCTCCAGGTACATGCCGGTCAGCCGCGAGACGAGCGCGCAGTCTCCCCGCCCCTGGTTCAGGAGTCTCAGCGCATCGGCGAGGGTGTCGGTCAAGATGAGCTTGGAGGTGGGGGCGTAGTTCGTCATGAAATCATGCATGATGCTGTTCTTCATCACGATGACCTCTTTGCCGCGCACGTCCTCGATGGACCTGATCTTCCGGCTGTCCCGCCTTATCCAGATGGACTGGAACAGGAGCGCGTGAGGCGTGGAGAAGTCCACCTCGCTGGTGCGCTCCTGAGAGAAGGCCATTCCCTGCAGGATGTCGACGTCACCGCGGTCCAAGGCGCGGCGCATGCCGTCCCAGGGCCCCAGGGTGATCTCCACCTTGAACCCCATCACCTCGGCGATGGCCCGGGTCAATTCCACGTTGAAGCCGGTCGGCTTCCCCTCGTGATCAACGAACTCGTAGGGGGGGTAGTTGTAATCGCCGCCGACTACGACCACTCCTTTGCCTCCCCCACCGCGTCCCGTGGTGTCGGCGTGCAGCGCGGGGACGAAGCCAAGCAGCAGGAAGAGCAGCAAAATCCAGATAGCCGCGACTACGCCGGGGCGCTTCGCACCGTATGTGGAGGGCTTTTCCATATGGGAGGTAAAAAAGCGCAAGGAGAGGGTACCTTTACTGGGGATTACCGGAGCAGACAATGGGAAATTAATGACATAGACCGGGCGGCGCTGTCAATCGACTTCGCCTGAAACACAGGCACCAAAAGCCTTCGGAAGAAACAGGATAATTACGGGCGGTCACTTGCTTTTTGCGGAGTGTCGGTATTATTTTTAGCATGTGGTTCGTTGAACTTCCTACTTACAGGTGACCATATGCGGCTCTCACTATACCTCGAACACGGCGAACAGTTTTCACGGGCAGCACTCAAACTGCCGGTACAGACACCCATCGACATCGACTCAACACTGCTCAACTGCTACATAGAAGTGCTGCCGGTGGCGGCCTCCCATTACGTGGGACCGGACCAGCTTCCAGGCATCGAATTTCCCCACCCAGACATCCGCGTGGTGTTCCAGCTTAAAGAGCACCCGCAGGTGGTGGCGATCTACTCCATCGATGTTTTCGTGACCGACGCCATGCTGAGCCTGGTAAGCCACGCCCAGGGGCACACCCACGTGGACATCAACCGCAGGGCGGCGCACATCGAGCGCCTCGTCGCTAACAAACAAAACGGGCTCCTAGAACTGGTCGGCTGCAGCAACACGGCCCTCATCGACCGACTCACCCAGGCCTTCGTCGAGCTGCGCACGACCTATTTGAACGCGCTCAGCGATGAGGGGTGCCTGCCGGTGCCGAAGCACTTCTAGCTTCCCGTCCCACCAAACAGCTCGAGGCACGGCCGGCACAGGCCGTCCTCGGGCTGCCACCCCGGAAACCTCTCCTGCACACGTCCGACGACACCCATATCTTCCAGCGAGCTCGCTTCTAAGACGAGGCCGTCCGCCTCCATGCCGCACACCGGACAGGTCTCGCCGTGCAGCACCTTCCCCGTCTCCCGCACCCCGGAGGTCAAGTTCGCCCGCTGCCGCTGCAGGCAGGGAAGCCCTAAAAGCGCGTCGCCGAGCCTCACGTCACCGGATTGCCGCCTGCTACCCCCCGCCATGGCCCATCTCCTTCCGCCTCAACGCTTTTGCTCCTCCTTTTCCACGGTGACCAGCAGGCCGCTCACCCCAACCACACGCACCTTTTCTCCCCGCAGCACCGGCTCGGCGCTGGTCGCGTTCCAGTACTCCCCATGCAGCACCACTTTTCCGTTCGGATCGAGGTCGGTCTCGGCCACTGCCGCAGCGCCAATCATCCCCTCGATGCCGGTGATGGGAGGCTCCCGGTACGCCTTGATCACCTTGACGATCACCACGGCGAAAAAGAGCGCGGTGACGCCGACGGTAAGCGCGATCACCTCCCAGGAGAGGCGCAGGTACGGCTCGGGAGACGGGAAGAGTATCAGAGATCCCATGACCAAGGCAACCACCCCGCCGACCGCCAGCATCCCGTGGGAGACCACCTTGATCTCGGCGATGAAGAGAACGATGCCTAGAAGTATCAACGCGACTCCGGCATAGTTCACCGGGAGGGTCTGCAGCGCAAAAAAGGATAGCAGGAGCGAAATGCCGCCGATCACCCCGGGGAGGATGACGCCAGGGTTGGAGAGTTCGAAGAAGAGCCCCAGGATCCCCAGGAGCATCAGCATGTAGGCGACGTCGGGGTTACTGATGGCGTCCAGGATGCGGTCCCGCGTACCCATCTCGTGGCGCACCACGCGGGCACCGGATAGATGCAGCACGGTCTCCTTGCCGCCGCGTAGTAGGGTGCGCCCCTCCAACTGGGTGAGGAGCTCTTCCCTGCTTGGGGCGAGGAGATCGATCACCTTTTCCCTGAGCGCCGCTTCGGCCGTGAGCGATATGCTCTCCCGCACCATCTTACCGGCGAGCTGGACGTTTCGCCCCCGCTTCCCGGCGATCCCCTCCACGTAGGCCTCGGCATCGTTCACGATCTTCGCTTCCATCACCGGATCGGGTTTGCCGGAAAGCGACACAGGGTGCGCGGCGCCGATGTTGGTGCCGGGCGCCATGGCCAAGACGTCCGCGGCAAGGCCGATGACCGCCCCGGCGGAGGCGGCGCGCGCCCCGGACGGGGTGACGTAGACGACAACGGGAACCGGCGCCGCGAAGATCGCCTGCACCGCCTCGCGCATGGCGAGGTCGAGCCCTCCCGGAGTGTCCAACTCCACGAGGATGAGCCGCTCCCCCCGCCCCCCTGCGCGGGACAGGTTGTCCTTCAAAAAGGCCGCGGTCACCGGGTTGATCGGCCCGCGCAGTGAGATGAGCCCCACCTGCGGCTCCTGCGCAGTGAGGCTGAGCGGCAGGGCAAGCATCAACATGACCAGTAAAAACCGTTTCATCTGTGCACCTCCCGTAGAAGCCTCGGCACGGTACCGCAATAACAGGCGGAAACCTCTTAACGCAAAGACGCGAAGCCGCAAAGACGCAAAGATTAAAGGGGCTCAAAGCGAAGAGCCGTGAAACCGACCCGGCTTGCCAGGCAACTTAGGGTCTTCTCTTTGCGCCTTCGCGCCTTGGCGCCTTTGCGTTAACGCTTCTGCCTTCCTTTTCATTGGGACACCCGCGCTATTCTTCCATTAAAAGCCGGCGTTGGCAAGTATCGCCACGTCAGTTACCCTTGCCTAACGATGACTTACCGTTTTTTTTGCAAACCCGTAAAAAAATTAGTTTGACATTTAATCGTTTCAGTTGTAGCTTTAGATCATCGACAAGATGTTGGGAGCAAACGGAGAGAGATCATGAAAAAGGACGGCACTTCCAAACTCGCGCTGAACACCTACACGAAGCTCATGCGTGGCGCCGAATCCGTAACCGGAAGGGTGGGACGCAAGATGTCCGAGGCGGGTCTCACCATAAGCCAGTTCGGCGTGCTCGAGGCCCTCCTGCACAAGGGTCCACTGTGCCAGCGCGACGTCGCCTCGAAGATACTGAAAAGCACCGGCAACATCACCCTCGTCATCGACAACCTGGAAAAGCAGGGGCTCGTCCTGCGCGAGCGCTCCTTGGAAGACCGCCGCTTCTGCACTGTCGTCCTCACCCAAAAGGGACGCACGCTGATCGAGGCCACCTTCGCCGAGGTCGAGGCGGCCATCGTCGCCGAGATGGGGGTGCTGACCGATGAAGAACAACAAACCCTGGGCAGGATCTGCAAAAAACTCGGATTGCGGGAGGTATGACGGGAAGGAAGCAAGAAGCTTTTTTTTGAGATAATAGTTCAACATCAAAAGACAACAACTCAAACCAACAAGAAAAAGAACTCGTACAGAGAAAAAGGAGAAACGCCATGAAAAGAACCATCGCAACTATCGCCGCAGTAGCAGCTTTTGCCCTTCCCGCCCTTGCCTCCGCATCGACCTGGAACATCGACCCGGACCACTCCAACGTCGGCTTCAAGGTCCGTCACCTGATGGTATCCAACGTGAAGGGGAGCTTCGAAAAGCACAAAGGGACCGTCGAGATCAACGACAAGGACATCACCAAGTCCAAGGTCGCCGTCACCATAGACACCGCCTCGGTGAACACGAACGTCGCCAAGCGTGACGAGCACTTAAGGAGCGCCGACTTCTTCGACGTCGCCAAGTACCCGACCATGACCTTCGTCTCCAAGAGCGTCGCCAAGGCCGGCAAAGGAAAGCTCAAGGTGACCGGCGACCTGACGCTGCACGGGGTGACCAAGCAGGTGGTGCTGAACGTCGAAGGGCCGGCTAAGGAGAGCAAGGACCCGTGGGGCAACATGAGAAGCGGCGTAACGGCGAGCACCAAGATCAACCGCAAGGACTTCGGTCTGGTCTACAACGCGGCCCTCGAGACCGGCGGCGTGGCGGTAGGCGAGGATGTCGACATCAACCTCGAGATCGAGATGATCAAGGCGAAGCAGTAACTGAAAACTCCCACAAAGCGTTACGCAAGCCCCGGCGTTCCCCCCTTTGCGAAGGGGGGACAGGGGGAATTTTCAAAAGCGGAAACCGAGCCGGGCACAGCGCCCCGCCCATTCGGTAGCAAAACATTCGAAACAAAAAAGGTGCGTCCACGCAAGAGGACGCACCTTTTCTTTTAAGGGTATGGAAGAGCCCGCCGACAGTTCGTTTCAGGCGTTCGACCACTCCTCTAACACCTCCCCTGCCCCGCCGCGCCCGCCGCTTTAGGCGAGCGGCCAGCCTTCCGCGCGCAGGGCGGTGATGGTGAGCTTCAGCTCCAGCCGGAAATCGGCCAGCGCCTGCGCCGCATCCCCCTCACCCTTTAGTGCGCGTTCCAGCCTCTGCGCCGCCCGCTGCAGCGGCTGGGCCGCCAGCACCCCCGCGATCCCCTTCACCGAGTGGGCGAGACGCGCCGCTTCATCCACCCTTCCCGCAGCCGCCTCCCGCTCGATCTCCTCATCGCATTCCCGGTACTCGGCCTCAAACCTCACGAGCAGTTCCTCGTAAAGCCGCCGGTCCCCGCCGGTCAGTCGTACTCCGGCCTCGAAGTCCACCGCGGGGAGCGCTTGCCCTTCACCCCACATCGCCATTTTTTCCCGGCTCCGCTCCACACTCATTACGCGTCCCCTCATGTTCCTTTGGTCCCGCCCGTCCACGCAGCCCACTGACCGGCTAGGCGGCGTGCGCCTCCCAGTCCAGCTCGCTCAGCAGCAGGAGCTGTTCCGTGTCGAGGACGATCAGGAGGCGCTCGCCGCGATCGATGACGCCGGTGACGCACTGACGCCCGCCCCCTGCGGCGACAAGCGGAGGAGGAGGCTGGAGCTGTGCCTGCGGGACCCGGATCACCTCGGAAACCGCGTCCACCCGGAACCCCACCACCTTTTCCCCCACGGTCATCACCATGATGCGCGTGTGGCTGTCGTTTTCCACGGCGGAGAGACCGAAGCGCTCGCGCAGGGAGATGATGGGGATCACCCCGCCGCGCAGGTTGATGATGCCATCGACGTATGCCGGGGCGTTCGGGAGGCTCGTGATGACGGGAAGCCGCATGATCTCCCTCACGCTCGCCACCTCCACCGCGAAACCCTCGCCCCCAACGTGAAAGGTGACCAGCTGAAGCAGTTGCTGCGCATTGCCCGCTACTATCTGAAGATCGTTAGCCATGACCACTCTCCTTTTCCTAGGCCGCGAGTTTGAAGCGGCTCACCAGCTGCTGCAGTTCCTCGGCCTGCTGGGCGAGCTGCGCCGCCGCCATCGCCGTTTCCTCGGCGCCGCGCGCCGTGTGGTGCACTACGTCCGTGATCTGCTGGATGTTGCTGGTCACCTCGGTAGTGGTAGCGGTCTGCTCCTCCGCTGCGGTCGCGATCTGGCTCACCTGCAGGGATACTTCGCTGATGCACCTGAGGATATCTTCCAGGGCCTCGCCGGAGCGCTGCGACGACACCGCCCCTTTCTCGGCTTCCTTCACCCCCTCGTCCATGGCACGCACCGCCTCGCGGGTCTCGCCCTGGATCGCCTTGATCATGGCGCCGATCTCCTTGGTCGCCTTGCTGGTGCGCTCGGCGAGCGCACGGACCTCGTCGGCCACCACCGCAAAACCACGCCCCTGTTCACCGGCCCTGGCCGCCTCGATGGCAGCGTTCAGTGCCAGGAGGTTCGTCTGGTCCGCGATGTCCTCGATGGTCCCGACGATGTCCCCGATCTCCTCGGAGCGAACCCCGAGGGCCTCGACGGTTTTCGAGGTGTTGCGCACACGAACTGCGATCTCGCCCATGCCGACGATGGTTTCCTGCACCACCTTGGCACCACCCTGGGCCGACTCGGTCGACTGACGCGACGCCTCGGCGGCCAGCACGCAATTGCGGGCGATGTCCGCGCTCGTCGCCGCCATCTCCTCACTGCCGGTCGCCACGGTACCGGTCTGCGAGGCGACCTCTTCGGCGCCGGTGGCGATCTGTGCCGAAGTCCCCTGCAGTTGCGTTGAGGCGGAGGCTATGCTGCTCGAGATGTGCACCGTCTGGGAAACCAGTTCCCTGAGGTTCGCCACCATGTGCCCCATGGCCGCCTGAAGTTGCCCGGTCTCGTCCTTGGAATCGACCACCACCTCGACGGTGAGATCCCCCTCGGCGAGCTGGTTTGCCACCTTGACCGCCTTGTCCAGGGGACGGGTGATCATGCGGGTGATCGTGACACCTAAGACCAGGGCGATCACCAACCCCAGGACCAGCAGCGCGGCGATGGTGCGGCCGGCTGCCACGGCGGCGAGTTCGTTGTTGTGCGCCGTCACTCTCCCCTGGTCCTCCTTGACCGACATCATCTTGTCGAGGAGCGCCTGCTGCTCGAGGGCCGCCTGTTTCGCCACGCCGTGCAGTATCTCCCTGGCCTCCGCCTCTTTACCCGACTCGTCCAGGCTGAGGATCTTGTCGACGTACCCTAGGTAGCTCGCCCGGGCCTTGCTGAAGTCGGCGAAGAGACGGCGCCCATCCTCGCTGCTGATGCTCTTCTCGTACTGGCCTGCCAGATCGGTGATCTTGCCGCGCAAGGTCGCCACCGTGTCGACGTAGAGTTTGCGCTGTGCCGGGTCGGTCGCCTCGACCGCGTCCCGCACGTTGATCCTTACGCGCTGGAAGCTGACGGACATCCCGGCCAGTTGCCCGAGCGGGACGGTCACTTTCTCGTAGGTCCTTTTCCCTTCCGCGTTGAGGTTGTTGGTGCCCCTGATTCCGATGAAGCCGATCACCGCCGCTATGACCGCAACGCAGGCGAACCCGGCCGCCAGCTTTGTTCCTACCTTCAGATCCCTTATCGTTCTCATTGTGATTCCTCCGTGACTGCTGTGTGGCCGCGGAGCCTTGAAGGCTACCGCTACGGCCGGTCCGTTTGCCCCTGTTCCCTGCGGAACAGTGCGGCGTCTGTACTGCAGTACGTAGCACGACCGGTGCCAAGAATGTTTTGGACGTGTTTTCGGGGAGTTAGCTGAAGGAGAGGGGTACCGGAGTGTCCCCCAAAGGGACACCCTGTACGGATTGGGGACGGGAATATGACAAGACGCGAGAGCCGGGGCGAAAACGGCGACGGCATTGCTGCGAATCGAATCCCGTCAGGAGCGGTAGAAGGCCTTCCGGTTCACCTTGAGAAGCTGTGCCGCCTTCGACTTGTTCCCCCCGCAGCGCTGCAGGGTGACGTCGAGGATCTGTTCGGTGAGGGCTTCGAGAGAGAGCTCGTCCGGGGAGAGCGAGAGGTGGTAGCTGACACGATCTCCGTCCGCTGCCGGTTTCTCAGCCCCAGGGGAGGCACCGGCGAGAGCCAGGTGCTCGGGACGGATCAGTTCGTTGTCGGTGAGGATCGCCGCCCGCTCCAGGCAGTTGTGCAGCTCGCGCACGTTTCCCGGCCAGCGGTAGTTGAGCATCACCTCCATCGCCTGCGGCGAGATCCCGGGCAAGGGCTTCCCAAGGTGCTGGCGCAGCTGTTCAAGGATGTGATCGCACAGGATCGGGATGTCGTCCTTTCGTTCGCAAAGCGGCGGGATGGTGAGCGGGAAGACGTTGATGCGGTGGTACAGGTCCTCGCGGAAGCGTCCGGCAGCGACCAGTTCGGCGAGACTTCTGTTGGTGGCGACGATGACCCGGCAGGAAACGGGGATCGGAGTGTTGCTGCCGATCTTCTCGAAGACGCGCTCCTGCAGCACGCGCAGAAGCTTCGCCTGCAGCGCGAGCGGCATGTCGCCGATCTCGTCGAGGAGGATGGTTCCCTTGCGGGCGAGGCTGAACTTCCCCTCGCGGTCGCGGTCCGCGCCGGTGAAGGCGCCGCGCACGTGTCCGAAGAGCTCGCTCTCCATCAGGTGCTCGGGAATTGCCGCGCAGTTCACCGCCACGAACTCGGCGGGAAGCCCCTTCCCCGCGAAATGGATGGCGCGCGCCAGCACCTCCTTCCCCGACCCGCTCTCGCCGTAGATCGCCACCGTGGTCTGCCGCGCCGTCGCGACACGCGCGGCTAACTCCAGCACCTGCTTCATCGCGGCGTTCACGGTGACGACGCTCTGGAAGGTGTACCGATCCGAGAGCAGCCCCTTGATCTGCTCGTTTTCACGAACGATGTGCTGATAATCGATGGCGCGCTTGATGGTGATGCGCAGGTCGTCAGGCTGGTAGGGTTTTTCCAGGTAGTCGTAGGCGCCGCGCCGCATCGCCTCCACGGCGCTCTCGACGCTGCCGTGCGCCGTTATGACGATGATGGGAGGGGCCGCTTTGCGCTTTTGCACCTCCTCGATCAGGGCAAGCCCGTCCATCCTCGGCATGACCAGGTCGGAGAGGATCAGGTCGATCGGCTGCTGTTCCAGCACCTCCAACGCCTGCAGGCCGTCCACCGCGGTATGGACGGTATAGCCGATGTCGCGAAGCTGCTTCTCCAGAAGGAAACGGAAGACCGGTTCATCATCGACGGCGAGTATTCTGGTGGTGTTGGGCATGTGGCGCTGGCTCCCGAGTGCGGATCTCTTTACCCTTATCGGCAGCCGGTCGGGAAATTTAAGCTCCCGCCCCTCAATTACTAACGCTTTGCCCGCGCCGTCCCCTGGACCATGCCCGCTATGGTATCGGCAACCTGGTAGAGCGGGACCGCGGCGTCGACGCAGACCGCTTCCGCCACCGCCTTCGGCATCCCGTAGACGATCGCGGTCTCCTCCGACTCCACGACGACCCTCCCCCCGACCTTTTTGATGGCACGGGCGCCGGCCGCACCGTCCTTGCCCATGCCGGTCAGGACGACACCAAGGGAGCGGCTGCCGCAAACCTCGGCCGCCGACTCGAAGAGCGCGTCGACGGACGGGCAATGCAGGTGCCCTCCGGACTCCGGATCCAGCCAGACCTGGAGGGCGCCGTCCTTGCGCCGAAGCCGCATGTGCCAGCCGGCCGGGGCGACGTAGACGTTTCCCGCCCTCACCGTCTCGCCGTCACTCGCCTCCCGAACGGTGAGGGTGCTGCTGCGGTCCAGCCGCGCGGCGAGCGAGGTGGTGAAGCCCGGCGGCATGTGCTGGACGATGAGGATCGGACAAGGAGGGGGCTGGAGCCCGCTCAATACGCGTTGCAGCGCCGGGGGACCGCCGGTCGAGGTCCCGATGACCACGACGTCGGTGCCGGCGCTGCGCGCCTTACCCGGCGAGGGGGGCGCGGCTTCCCGCCTGTGCGCCGAGCCGTGCAGCTTTTCCAGGTCGACGCAGGCCGCCACCTTGATCTTCCCGGTCAGCTCCCTGGCCAGGGCGCCTATGTCCATGGCCCCCCCCGCCGAGCTCTTGTCGATGAAGTCCACCGCCCCGATCTCCAGCGCTTTGAGGGTCTTCTCTCCCCCCTTGCCGGTCAGGGAGCTGAACATGATCACCGGTGCGGGGCACTCGTTCATGATCAGCTCCAGCGCGGAAAGGCCGTCCAGGACCGGCATCTGCACGTCGAGGGTGATCACGTCCGGGCGCAGGCTCTTCGCCAGTGCCACCGCACTCTCGCCGTTGGCCGCGACACCGATCACCTCGATCTCCGGGCTCTCCTCGAACATCCGCATGATGGCGCGCCGCACGAAGGCGGAGTCATCGACCACCAGCACCCTTATTTTCCTGTTCAAGTCCCCCAAAGCGTCACGTCCTTTTCTGATAGATGATGGCACCCGGAAAACGAAGCGGCAGATAGGAAGCACCCGTTCTGGAAAGGGATTCCGAATGCCCCAGGAACAGGTAATCTCCCGGCGCCTGCAGCGCCGCGAAGTTGTCCACCACCCGTTTGACGGTCTCCTCCGCGAAATAGATCAGTACGTTGCGGCACAGGATGACGTCGAAGCACTCCCCGGCCAGCCGCTCCCCCAAGTCGAGCAGGTTCCCCTGCGCGAAGCTGGTCCATTTCCGCAGGATCGGCCTGACGGCGAGTTTGTCCCCATGGGGGGTCAGGTACCTGCGCACCAGCTCCGGGTCGGCGGCCCAGAAGGCGCGCTGGGTGTAGAGCCCCTGCCGCGCCGCGTCAAGGACCCGCGTGTCGATATCGACGCCGGTGATGCGCACGTCCCAGTCCCAGGAGAAACACCCCGACTCCAAAAGAAGCATCGCCAGGGTGTAGACCTCCTCGCCGCTGGAGCACCCGGCGGAGAGTATGCGGATGGCGCGCTCGCCCCTGGCGACCTTCCTCTCCTTGAGCACCGGCAGCACCTCCTGCGCGAGGACCGACAACTGGGCCGCTTCCCGATAGAAGTAAGTCTCGTTGTTGGTGAGCAGCGGAACCAGGCGCCGCCACTCGGCATCTCTTCCCGGGGAGAACTTAAGGTAGCAGTAGTACTCGGTGAAGCTTTTCAGCCGCAACTCTTCCATCCGCGGCCCAAGCTTCGACGCCAGGTTCCTCTGGCTCCCCTCCTCCAGCACGAGCCCCAGGGTTTCGGCCACGTGCTCCCTGAACAGCCTGAACTCCTCGGCCTGCATGGCATTCTTCTCCGCCATCATCCGAGGTATTCCCGCTGGGCGAAACTCATCAGGGCCAATTCTGCCCTCGCCCGGACTTCGGCGCTCTGATCCTCCTTTCTCACCTGGATCAGCCGCTTCAAGGGGAGGGTGTCGTAGCAGTGGCACATCGCGTCGATGCAGGCGAGCCTGACGATCTCGCTTTCGTCGTTAAGCAGCTCCAACAGCGGCTCCACGCTATTGTCGTCGGCGATCTTGCCGATGACGTCGATCACCCGTTCGCGCAGCTCCGCACCGTGGTTATTCTTCATGAGACGATGCAGCCAGGGGAGCCCGCCGCGCCCGAACGCCACCAGCGCATCGAAGGCATCTTTCCCCACCTCCGGGTCCTCAAGCAGCGCAACCAGTTCCGGAACGGAGACGGGGTTTCGCAGCTCCCCGAGGACCGTGATGGCGTGCTTGCGCACCATGGCATCGGCATCGTTCACCCCTTTGAGCAGCAAAGGGAGCTCGCGGCCGCCGCCGATCTTGCCCAGGACGCGCAGGGCCGCGATGCGCACGCTCCAGTGGGGGTCGCCGACCGCTTCCTCCACCGCCTTGAGCGATTCCTGGTCGGCCAACTCGCCCAGGGTGTAGACCGCCAGGCGCCTGATGTCGGGATCGTCATGCTTTAGGTAACGCCTGGTGACCAGATCGGATGCCTCCCGGTAGGCCAGTTTGCCCAGGGTTTCCACGATGGCGTACTCCAACTGACGCGACACCCCCCGGGAAAGGTACTCCACCAGGAAGGCGCCCGCCTCACGCGCCCCGATGTCGCCCAAGGCCCGGATCACACAGTAGTCGAGATCCTCTCGTCCGTTCCCCAATAGTGCCAGGAGCTCATCCACGAGCATCGGCTCCCCCAGTTCCGCCGCGGCCAGGACCGCAGCCTCGCGCACCAGCTCCTCCGGATCGCACAGTGCGCGGCACAAAAGCGGCACGGCCTGCAACACCTTTTGTTTCCCTATGGAGCGCACGAGTTCCGCCCGCACTTCGGCATCGTCGTCAAAGCTTAGCAGGCGCAGGTTCTCGATCCCCCCCCCCTGCTTGAGGCACCCAAGGAGCATGGCGGCGCGGCGGCGCGACTGCGGCTCGGGAGAGTGCACCATCTGTGCAAAAAGATCCAGCACGGACCCGAGGCGGTGGTGCGCCAGGGCGAGGGCCGCCTGACGCGCCAGTGCGTCGCTCCCCTTTGCCAGCAGGAGTTGCAACTGCGGCAAGAACGACTCATCCGGGAAGGATTGCAGCGTCTCCAACACCTCGAGTTGTCCCTGTTCGTCCTCATGGGCGAGCAGGCGCGCCAGTTCTCCGGGGTGGCAGGGAAGGCCAAGCGAGCGCAACGCGCGCAGTGCGACCAGTCGGACGGCGGCGCTGTCATGATCAAGCGCCGCCAGCAGCTCCCCCTCGGCCCGCCTCCCGATGGCGAGGACGGCGTTCTCCACAACCTCTATGTTGCGCTCGTCCGCCAGCAGCGTGAATAATCCTTCCAGGGCCGAAAGTTCCCCCATCCACCCCAGCAGCATCGCAGCCGCCTGCGCCGCTTGCAGATCTCCCTCTTCCCGGAGC
Organism: Geomonas ferrireducens; assembly: GCF_004917065.1. Lineage (NCBI taxonomy): Bacteria > Pseudomonadati > Thermodesulfobacteriota > Desulfuromonadia > Geobacterales > Geobacteraceae > Geomonas > Geomonas ferrireducens. The sequence goes on along the minus strand of NZ_SSYA01000003.1, from coordinate 288,866 downwards.
ATCGACTTGAGCCGGTCCACCCCGCGGGGGGAGACCAGCCGGAGCAGCCGTTCCTCCTGGGTCCCCACCTCGATGCGATTCTTGTAGCTTTCCTGCTCGTTCAGGATGTTGATGATGGAGACCATGGCGCACGCCACGCTGCGCGCCAGCTCCTGTTCCACGAAGGGAAGGATGCCGGCAAGGGCGTAGAGTGCGCGTTGGTCACCGACCTTCCCCAGTGCCTCGACCACCGCGCCGCGCAGCATTTCGTCACCAAGGAGCGGCAGGAGGTGGGGGACGGCGCGGTAGTCCCTGAGTTCACCGATGGCGCAGACGGCGGGGTACTGCAGCCAGAAATCCCCCTTCAACAGTTCCAATAGCGGCACCAGCGCGCTGCGGTCGCCGATCTTGCCCAGCGCCTCGGCCGCCGAATGACTCACGTTGCTGTCGGGGTCGGTGAGCGCCGCGATCAGGTCTTTCACCGCGTCGCGGCTGCCGATGTCGCCTAACATGACCGCGCTGAAGTTGCGGATCTCCTCGTCGCCGTCGGAGAGGAGCCGGCTCAGGCGCGGCACCGCCTCCCCGCCGAACTTGACCAGCACCTCCATGGCGCCGTTTCTCAGGTCGGCGTTGTCGTTGTCGCGCACCGCCGCCTCCAGGGTGGCATAGATCCCTTCCAGGCCGCGACCGATGATGATGTCCAGAGCCTCGCTCTTGCGCCCGCGCTCGCCATCACCGACGAACGCGAGGAGCTCCGATAGCGAACGTTCCTGCAAGCGGGTCAATTCTTCGCCGACTGGCTCATAAGGATGAAGCATGTTCTATGTTCTCCACTTTGCGGTACACGAGACAGCCGGCTTTGGGGACCGCCACGAGGTCGTGGTCGAAAAGGTGCAGGGGCTCGGCGTCACCGGTGAAAAGGTGCCCCCCCGGCGCCAGCAGCCGGGACAGGGTTTCCACGAGGAGTTGCTGGCAGGCAGGCGAGAAGTAGATCATCACGTTGCGGCAAAAGACGAGGTCGAACTCCCCCCAGCCGGTACCTATACCGGCGGGAAGCTCCCCCCCCATGAGGTCGTTCAGGTTGAGCGGGATGACCCGCACCAGCGACCTCAGTTCCTCCCCCACGAAGGCCCCGCCCGCCGTGGCGGTGAAGTACTTCCCGATCAGGTGGGGCGGGATGTTGTGCAGCCGCTCGATCTCGTAGAACCCCTCCCGCGCGGACTTAAGGCAGCTCTTGCTGATGTCGCCGGCAACGACCTCGATGTCCCAGGCCTTCGGATAGCGCAGCCCCTCGAGCAGGGTCATCGCGACGGAGTAGGGCTCCTCGCCGGTGGAACAGCCGGCGCAGAGGATGCGCAGCTTCATGATCCCCTGCCCCCCCTCTCCGCTTCCCCCCCACGAGCGCATCAACTCCCGTCCCCGGGCCAGCTCCAGTTCCGGCAGCACCACCTGGCGCAGGTGGGTGAACTGGTCCGGGTTGCGGAAGAAGAAGGTCTCGTTGATGGTCAACAGGTCGAGCAGGGTTAGGTACTCACCCGGGGTCCGCTCCAGGTGGTCCAGATAGCTGCAGCAGTCGGCAAACCCGAGCTGCGCCAGCCGGCTTTCCACCCGCTGCCTGAACAGGGAGAGTTTGCGGGGGGCGAAGTAGAGCCTGCTCAGTTGGAAGACCCGCTCCCGTATCCTGTCCAGGCAGGGGTCGGGGAGCTCGTCCCCGTATGCCCGGCTTGCCGCCATTTCCATGTCAGGCCACCTTGAAGGTGCCGACCAGCGCCGTCATCTCCTCGGCCTGCTGGGTGAGGTTCTGGGCCGCGCGCGAGAGCTGCTCGACGGCGGAGAGGTTCTCGCGGGTGATGTCGCTTATGTTGTCCATGGCGACCACCACCATCTCGCCCCCCTTCTTCTGCTCGGCTGTGGCGTTGGCCACCGACTGGGTCATGGCGGTCATGCTGTTTACCGCGGAAACGATCTGGCGCGCGGAGAGGGACTGTTCGCGGGTGGCGACGGTCACCTGGCTGGTCACCTGGTTCATGTTGTCCACCGCGATGCGGATCTGGCGGCTCCCCAGCGCCTGCTCCTTCGCCGAGCCGGTCACCTCCTGGGTCAACTGGTTCATCCGCTCCACGGCGATGCGGATCTGCCTGCCGCCGGTCGCCTGCTCGCGGGCGGCGTTGGCCACCACGTCGGAGGCCCCGCTCATCTGCTCCACCGCGCGCATCACCTGGGTGGAGGCGTTGGACTGCTCGGCGGTCATGCGGGCGATGTCGGACATGAGGGTGCTGGTGCGGTCGATGCTGGTGACGATGTTATCAAGCGCCGTCCCCGCAAGCGTGATGAGCTCCATGGAGTTCTTCGCCTCCTGCGAGGCGATCTCGCCGAACTTCACCGACTCGCCGGTGTCGGCCTGCACCTGGCGGATCACCAGGGCGATCTCCTTGGTGGCCGCCATGCTCCGTTCGGCGAGTTTCCTCACCTCGTCGGCCACCACGGCGAAGCCGCGCCCGGCGTCGCCGGCGCGCGCCGCCTCGATGGCGGCGTTCAGGGCGAGGAGGTTGGTCTGGTCGGCGATCTCGCCGATCACCTTGACGATGTTGCCGATCTCCTCGGAGCGACGCCCGAGGTTCAGGATGGAGTCGGAGGTCTTCTCGATCACCTCGGCCGCGCGCCCCATGGCGGCGACCGCCTGCTGCCCCGCCTCGAGGCCGGCCTCACCCTCCTTGGCCGCACCCTTGGCCACGCGGTCCGCCTCCTCCACGTTCTTCGCCACCTGGCGGATCGAAGCGGCCATCTCCTCGATGGTTGCGGAGGAGTCGGCCATGACCTTTTGCAGCTCCTGGGAGTTGCCGGCCACCTGGTCGATGGAGACGGTGATCTGCTCTATGGTGGCCGAGGTCTCGGCGACCGAGGACATGAGCTCTTCGGCGTTTTGCGCCACGTTCTCGATGGAGACGGTCATCTGCTCTATGGTGGCCGAGGTCTCGGCGACCGCGCTCGCCATCACGTCGGCGCTTTTCGCCACCTGTTCGCTGGAGGCGCCAAGCTCCTCGATGGAGGAGGAGACCTCATCCGCGTTGGCGGCCAGGGAATCGGCGTTGCCGGCAACGGTCTGGATGGAGGCGGCCATCTGCACCATGGTGGCCGAGGTTTCCTCGGTGGCCGAGGCCTGACCGTGGGCCGACTTGGTGAGCTGCTGGGTGTTGGCCGAGATCTGGCCGGCGGCGGAAGCGACCTCGCCCGAGGTACCGCGGATCTTGCCGATCATGGCCAGAAGGCTCTGCACCATGGTCTGCATGGCGGAGAGAAGCTCGCCCACCTCGTCCTTCGAGTTCACCACGACCGCCACGGTGAGATCGCCCTGGGCCACGGTCTTCGCCACCTCGACCGCGGCGTTGATGGGAACGGTGATGCTGCGGGTGATCAAAAAGCTCACCAGGATCCCCACGATGAGGCTCACCAGGATGCTCGCCACCACGAGGAGCGACACGTGCCGGGCGAGGTCGTTCATGACCTTCTCCTTGCTGTCCATGCGCTGGTTGCTCTCGTCGGCGATCTCCTTGGAGACCTCCTCGAACTTGTGGATCCCCGTCTTGTACGGCTCAATGGCCGCGTTGGCCTGGGCCGGGGTCTTGATGCGACCCGCCTCGATCCCCTGGTAGATCTTGTTGAAGCCGGCCTCGTAGGCGGAGAGTTCCTCCCGCATCGCCTTGATCGCCTCCTTCTCCTTGGGCAGGACCACGATCTTTTCGAGGTCCTTCAGGCGGTTCAAGAGGTGGTCGCGCTGCTCGCTCCACTTGCCGAGGTACTCCTTTTCCTTGCCATGGTCACCGATGTTGAGGTAGAGGTCCTTCTCGTAGCGCCGCATGCCCACCACGTTGGCCCGCGCCCGGGAGGCGTGTTCCGAGATGGTGGCATCCCCCTGGAGCATGGCGATGGTGGTCTGGGTGCTCTCCCTCACCCCCCAGTAACCGGTACCGCCGACGGCGACGACGATGAGCAGCATGATGCCGAAACCAAGGCCGAGCCGGCCCCCTATGCGAACGTTCTTTAACATCTCCTTCTCCTTTACTGGTAGTGCCCCGTACTAGAGCAGCAGTGCCCGGTTGAGGTTCAAAATGATGATGAGGCGGCCGTCGAGTTTCCCCATGCCGCGGATGTAGCTCGCCTCGGCCGTGGTGGCGTCCTCGGGCATCTCCTCGACGAGGCTCGTCGAGAACTGGATCACCTGGCGCACCGAGTCGACCAGCATCCCCAGGCGCTTCTCGCCCAGTTCCACCACGACTATGCGCTGCTCCTCGTTCGCCTCGATCTCCGGGCGGGAAAAACGCCGGCGCAGGTCCACCACCGGGATGATCTTGCCACGCAGGTTGATGACGCCGCGCACGTGGGGGGGAGCCCCCGGGACCTCGGTGATGCCGCCCCCGCGGATGATCTCCTGGACGCTTTGGATGTCGACCCCGTACTCCTCCTTGCCGAGCCTGAAGGTGACCAACTGCAGCATCCCCTCCCCATCTGCGCCGGAAGAGATCGTCACGTCCCGATCCACCTCCTGCTGGGCCTGTTCGATGAACCGGGCCAGCACGTCCTCGGCGAGCCCGGAACTTGGTAGGGAAAATTGCTCTGCCATGCCTTTCTCCTTTTTGAAAACTCTGACGCCTTTCGGGGTCACGCCCCCAGAATCGAGGGGATGTCCACGATGAGCGAGACCCGGCCGTCACCTAACACGGTGCCGCCTGAGATCCCCGGGAGTTCCCCGAGATAATCGTCCAGCCCCTTGATGACAATCTCCTGCTGGCCCACCAGCCGGTCCACCACGAGCCCTCCCCTTTTGTCGCCGCTTGCCACCACCACCACGTACTCCTGTTCCCTTCCCGCGCCGCCTTGCCGCCCGAAGAAGCGGTCCAGCCGGTAAAGGGGGAGCACCCGGTCACGCAGCACGATCACCTCGCCGTTTCCCGTGTCGTGGCAAGCTTCCCCCTGCACCTGGACGCTTTCGAGGACCCCGGAAAGCGGCACCGCGTAGGTCTCGCCCGCCACTTCCACCATGAGGGCGGTGATGATGGCCAGCGTGAGGGGAAGCATCATGGTGAAGGTGGTGCCGCGCCCACCCCTTGATTCGATCTCGATGATGCCGTTTAAGGAGGAGACGATCTTTCTGACCACGTCGAGCCCGATCCCCCGCCCGGAGGTCTCGGTCACCTCGCTTCGCGTCGAGAAGCCGGGAAGAAACACGAGCTGCTGCAGCTCGGCCTCCCCCATCCCGCGGGCCGCCTCCGGCTCCAGCACGCCGCGGGCTATCGCCTTGGCGCGGATATCCTCATGGTCCATCCCCCGACCGTCGTCGCAGACCTGGATGACGATGTGGTTGCTTTCATGGCGCGCCTTGAGCGTCAGGGTGCCGCATTCATCCTTGCCGCAGCCGCGCCGCTCGGCGGGGGGCTCGAGCCCGTGGTCCACGGCGTTTCTGATCAGGTGCAAAAGGGGCTCGCCGATCTCGTCGAGGACCGTCTTGTCCAGTTCGGTTTCCTCCCCTTCGAAGAGCAGGCGCACCTTCTTCCCCTGGGCAAGCGAGAGGTCGCGCACCAGGCGCTGGAAGCGCTGGAACACGCTCTTCACCGGGAGCATGCGCACCTTCATGATGGACTGGCGCAGGTCGTCGGTGCTCTTGACGATCAGCTGGCTCGTCTCGTTGAAGGCGCTCAAAAGCTCCCGGTCGGACACCTGCTCGCGCAGGCGCTTCTCCATGGCGGCAAGGGCGGTGCGCTGGACGACGAGCTCGCCCATGAGGTTCAGTAGCTCGTCAAGCTTCTCGAAATCGACCTTGAGGGTGCTGCTTTTTTTCGTGATGTAGCCGAACTCCGCTGCGGGGACGGCAGGGGACGGGAGGGGCACGGCCGCCGGCCCGGGAGCGCAACGCAGCAGCTCGAGCGTAGTCTCTTCGCCGGTGAAATCGAAGCCGGCGTCGGGGGATTCGGCGAAGCGGGAGAGGGCGGAGCGGAGCGCGTTGATGCCGCCGTAGAGAGCGGAGAAGAAGGCGGGGCCGGGTGGTAAAAGCCCGGCTCCCAGCTCCTTCATCACTTCCTCAAGCCGGTGCACGTACTGCTGCACGGGGGAAAGCCCCATCATCCCGGAGTTTCCCTTGAGGGTATGGAGGTGCCCCTGGATCGTGGTGACCAACTCGGTGTCGCACCCGCCCGAGGCGCGCCGCTCCAGTTCGAGGAGGCATTCCTCTACCGCGTCCAGGTGTCCACCCGCGTCCTCTACGAAGTCACGGGCGAGGGCTGAAAAATCGCATTCACCGTTCAAAGGCCATCTCCTCCGGCTCCGGGCAGGCCCCGCTCGCCTGAAGCACCCTCACGATCACCTCATGGAGCTGGCTCGGGGTGAAGGGCTTGGTCAGGTACCCGCTCGCACCGAGCCTCAGCCCCTGGAGGGTATCCTCTTCACTCCCCTCGGTGCTGACGATGATCACCGGGATCCTTTGCGTAAGTCCCAAAAGCGAGGTCTTTTCCAGGAACTTCACCCCGTTCATGATCGGCATGTTGATGTCCAAAAGCACTAGCTGCACGTCGTCCTGCCGCGCCAGGATGTCGAGCGCCTCCTGACCGTTCACGGCATCCAGGATCTGACACCGGTAGCGCGCCAGGACCAAGTGGTACATCTGGCGGATCAGGGGAGAATCATCCACTACGAGGATTTTTGTCAGTTTCATCTACTTTTCCCTTTCGGTGCCCCGGCAGGGGGGCACCGGCGCAAGCCAAGCCCCGCGGCGATGGTTAAAGGGTGTTGGCGCAGCGGCGCTCGTCGATCTGGGGCGGCGCGGGCGAAGGGAGCACGAGCTTCTCGATCAAGTCGTGCAAAAGGGTGGGTTTGAAGGGCTTTTTCACGTACCCTTTGGCGCCGAGCTGGAGGCCGCGGATCGTGTCGCTCTCCTTCCCTTCGGTGCTGATGATGATGACCGGGACCCTGCCGGTGATCCCCAGCGCCCCCGCCTTCTCCAGAAACTGCACCCCGTTCATGACCGGCATGTTGATGTCGAGCAGGATGAGCCCGGTGTCCCGGTGCAGGTCCAGCAGGTTGAGCGCCTCCTGACCGTTCATGGCGTCGAGGATCTCGCACTCGTAACGGTTCAGAACCAGGCGGTACATCTTGTGGATCATCTCGGAATCATCAACCACCAGCACTTTTTTAAGCATCACACACCTCGTCGTATCCTTGTTCTTGCGGGAAACGGCGCCGCTTCCAGATGGTACGGCTCCGCAGCTTCCTCATTAAGGCAAAGGGCGTGCCATCCGGTGTAGGAAGAATTCCGTCACTGTATACGGGTAGTTGCGCCAACGGAGGCGATCCGGCGGCGGGAGGAGCGAAGCAAGGTTTCTTGACAAAGGGGCGATCGGAGAGGTTTGTCCCGTGCAGTACCGGGGTTTGACAAGACGAGCAAGAAAAGTTGACAGCGACAAGGTTTCTTGTCGCCGTGGGGCGTCGAGCGGGGGGCGGAACCTATTTTGGGGGGGAAAATCGTGGGGAAAAGGGGAATTATTTCCTGCTAATGCGCTGATTGAGGGCCTGCCGGGTGATCCCGAGCAGTTCGGCGGCCGCACGCTGGTTGCCGCCGGAACGGCTCAAGGCGGCCCGGATCAGGCTCTGGGTGATCTCGGCCAGGGTGGGGAAGCCTGCGGAGAGGTCCAGCCATTGCCCACCCTCTTCCTGGCCGGGGGCAACTGCCGGGAGCCCCGCCCCGGTGGCGTCGCGGAAGGCGGCTACGGAAAGCCTGCCACCCTGCTGCAGCGTCACCGCGTTGAACACCATGGCGCGCAACTCCCTCACATTCCCGGGGAAGGAGTACCCTGCCAGGAGGCTCGCCAGTTCGTACGGGTAGCCCGGGGCCTCCCGGTGCAGCGTGCGCGCCGCCTCCTCCACGAAGGTCTCCAGAAGAAGCGGGATGTCTTCGGTGCGCTCGCGCAGCGGCGGCACGTTCACCTGGTGGGCGCAGAGACGGTAGTACAGATCGCGCCGGAAGCTACCCTCAGCGATGGCGGCGGGAAGATCGCGGTTGGTCGCCACCACCACGCGGGCCTGGTTGGCTGCGGGATGATCGGACCCCAGCGGGTAGTACTCCCCTTCCTGCAAAAGCCGCAAAAGCTTCACCTGGGTGGCCGGGGACGTCTCGCCGATCTCGTCCAGAAAGAGCGTCCCCCCGGCCGAGCGGACGATCATGCCGTCGCGCGCCTGGTCGGCGCCGGTGAAGGCCCCCTTCCTGTGCCCGAAGAGGGTGTCCGAGAAGACGTGGTCGTCCACACCTGCGCTGTTAACCGGGACGAATGCCCCCCGGCGTCCGCTCAGCTCATGCAGGGCGCGGGCGATCAGTTCCTTGCCGACCCCGGTCTCTCCCGTGATCAGGACCGGCTGCTCCGTGGGAGCCACCGCCTCCAGATAGCTGAAGATCGCCTTCATGCGGGGGCTTCTGGTCTTGATGGCGGAAAAGGCCTTGTCGTTCGCGGGGGCCCCGCCCAAAAGCGACTCGCGCAGCGACTCTATCTCGCGCTGCATGGCGTTTCTGTCCAGCGCCTTCCTGACGCTCGTCACGAAGCGGGTGGCGTCCACCGGCTTCACTATGTAGTCGAAGGCGCCGAGCTTCATGCAGTCGATGGCGGTTTCCAGCTCGTTTGCCGCGGTGACGATGATCACCGGAATGGCCGGGTAACTGCAGTTGAGCTCGCCGAGCATCTCCTTGCCGGATATGTGCGGCATCTGCAGGTCGAGGACGATCACCCCGGGCTCTTCCTCCAAAAGCATCGGCAGCAGTTGGCGGATGTCGTCCAGGGTCTTCACCCGCGCAAAGCCAGCCTGACGCAGCATAACCGAGGATCCGAACAGGATGTGGGGCTCGTCGTCCACCAGAAGTATCTGGTCCGCCACCCCCTTCTTTTTTCCCTGTGCTGACATGAGTGCTCCGTTGCAGGTTGCTATCGGCTAATGCAAATAGTCAAATGACCGTTTGCCACCTTATCGTCAAAATGTTAATAAGTAAAAGAGTTTTTTTCATGACCATTCCCATGGCCGAAGCCCCGCGCAGGGGCGTTTAACGGCAAGGAGCACCGTGTCCACGCACCGTTTTCGCAGGATACTATCGCTGCAGTCCACCCTTCTGGCCGCCATCCCCTTCCTGCTGGTCGCCGTTTTGAACATCTTCCTGCTGCTCCCCCACATAAAGAAAGACGTTGAGTCCGGGCAACGGGAGCTGGCGCGCGCCTTCGGCGTTGCCATGGACAACTACCTCTCCGCCGCGCTCACTGACGTCAAGGCGGTAGCCGCCCTTCCCCTGCGCAAACCGGGCTACCTCGGGGACCTCCAGGAGATCCTCGATGCCGAGGTCGAGGCATCCACATCGCTCAACGTGATTTACGCCGTACTTCCAAACGGAGCGATCAAGGCGGCAGGTATCCGCAAGGACCATCGCCACACAGAACAGGACCACCACGCCCTGGAGCGGACGAGCCTCGCCGGGGATCAGCTCTTCCGCGACACCCGCCACTATGCGAGCACCGTCTGGTCCAACACCTTTTTTCCCGCACCCGGCAGGGGCGTGTCGGTTGCAGTCGGGGTCCCAAGCAGGGACCTCGTGGTGATCGGCGAGATCGACCTCGCGAAGCTGATCGGTTCCCTGCGCGACATAGCCGGAAGCACCGGCCAGGAAATCGTGCTGATCGACCGCAACGGCCAGGTGATCGCCGCAAAGGAGGGGACCGCCCCATCCCCTCCCCGCTTTCTGGGCGACATCCCCCTGGTGCGCCGCGGACTCCTCTCGGACACGCCGGTGAGCGGCGAGTTCACCCTCAATGGGCGCACCCTGGTCGGAACCATCATGAAGTCCACGCACATAGGGTGGTACGTCCTGGTGACCCAGCCGGTGCAGACCGCCTACCGCTCCGTGGCCATCACCACGCGCAACGTGGGAGCGGGGGCGCTTGCCGCCCTGCTCCTCGCCCTTCCGGCCTCGCTCTTTCTGGCCCGCCGCCTCTCGCGCTGTCTGGAGGAATTGGCCGCCTTCGCCCGCAGGGTGGCCGGCGGCGAGAAGCCTCCCCCCAGGCAAAAGGGAGATATCACCGAGGTCGAGCAGTTGGCAGAAGACCTGCAGAGCATGGCGGACGAGATCCAGCACAGGGAACAGCAGCTCATGGAGAGCGAGAGGCTCTTGCGCTCCATCACCGACCACGCCTTCCATTACCAGGGGCTCCTCACCCCCGACGGGACCCTGGTCGACGCGAACCGCACCGCCCTCGGCCTGGTCGGAGTCGAGAAGGAGACGGTCCTTGGCCTCCCCTACTGGGACACCCCGTGGTGGAGACATGACGCCGGGCTGCGCAAGCGGCTGCGCACCTCTATAGCGATCGGCTCGCAGGGTGTTCCGGCCCGCTTCGGGGCCACCCACCTGGACCAGGAGGGAGACGTGCACCACATCGACTTCTCACTCTCCCCGATCCGCGACGAGGAGGGTGCGGTGATCTACCTGATTGCCGAGGGGCGCGACATCACCGACTTCGCCCAGGCGAAAAGCGAGCTCAAGGAGAGCGAGGAGCGCTTCTACCAGGTCTTCGTACAAAATGACGATCCCGTAATCCTCATGAAGCTCGAGACCTTGCAGGTGATCGACGCAAACCCCGCGGCGCTGGCGCTCTACGGCTTGCGCCACGAAGAACTGCCGTACCTCGACGTGAAGACCCTGATTGAAGCGGGGGATCTGGAGAAGATCAGGGCGGCGCTCGCGCACCACGACGGCTCGCAGGGGGTCCTGCAACGGGCGGTGAGCTACAAGGCAGGAGGCGAAAAGATCGTCATCTCCTTTAGGGGAACACGGATCAGACTCAAAGACGAGGAGCTCGTCCTCTGCTCCATCCGGGACATCTCCGAAAAGCTCCGGCTTGAGGATGAGATACGCGCCACCCAGGCCAAGCTGATCCAGACCAACAAGATGAGCTCGCTTGGGATGCTGGTCTCCAGCGTGGCGCACGAGATCAACAACCCTAACCATTGCATCTCCATCAACAACACCGTGCTCACCCAGATCGTGAGGGACGCCCTGGCCCGTCTGCTGGCGCTAAGGGAGGCGGAGGGGAACTTCAACCTCGGGGGCTTCCCCTACGACGAGGTACTGGAGATGGTCCCCAAGCTGCATGACGGCATCAGGGAGGGGTCGCTGCAGATCGACAAGATCGTGCGGGACATGAAGAACTTCAGCAAGCCCGCCGAGCTGGACATGCAGGGAACCGTCGAGGTGAACCGGTCCGTGGAGAATGCCGGCTCGATCCTGTGGCACCATATCCAGCGCCACACGGACAACTGCCGCATGGAGCTTGGACAGGACCTTCCCGCCGTGCAGGGGAGCCAGCAGCAGATCGACCAGGTGGTGATAAACCTGGTCATGAACGCACTGCAGTCGCTACCCGACAAGAACAGCGGCGTGCTGATCCGGACCTGGTGCGCCCCCCAGCGAGAGACGGTGAACCTGAGCGTAGAGGATCAGGGGAGCGGCATGTCTGAGGAGGTGCTCGCACGGTTGACCGAGCCGTTTTTCACCATGCGGATCGAGCAAGGGGGGACGGGGCTTGGGCTGTACATCTCCTCCTCCATAGTCAAAGAGCATGGCGGCAGCCTGGAATTCGAATCAAGACCGGGTAAAGGCACCAGGGTCACCATGCGCCTCCCCATCCGGAGGGATTAGTCGCCTGACGTCACCCCCCTTCGGGAGGCAGGCGCCGCTGGCAAAGCAATTGCAACAGCGACCGACATGCCCCGATGCGAAGCGTCAAAAGAAAGGCAGACGCTTGCACGGGAGGGGCACCTACGGCGAGGTCGATATTGAAGAAAATCATCGTTACCGAAGGCTGGCGCTTCGTACCCCACTCTTACGCCTGCGTCAACATGTGGCAGTGCCTTGAGCTCATCCGGCGTGATGACGTCGAGCTTTACCACCGCGACCTTCCCTATCTCAAGGCGGAGTGGACGCCGTCGTACCGTCTCTTCGACGCGGAGTCGACCGCCGCCCTCGGCGCGCTGAAGGCGCCCGATCCGGCCGTCCACCCCGAAGTCCTTTACAGGATCGACTACCCCTGCAACTTAGCGCCGGTCAAGGCGCAGCGCCACTTCGTCTTCGGCACCACCGAGCACGGCGTGGTGCGGCCGACGATGCTGGCGGGTAATGGGGACCTCCCTGCGCAGTTGGCCGCGTCGGACGCGGTCATCGTCACCCCGTCCAACTGGTCCCGGGCCGGCTTTCTCCGAAGCGGCGCCCCTGAGGAGCGGGTGATAGTGGTTCCCCACGGGGTGCGCGAAGACATCTTCAGGCCGTTTGCTGCGGCGGACCGGGACGCGGTCCGAAAGCAGATGGGATGGGGCGATGAGTTCGTCGTCCTGAGCATCGGGACCATGATTGGTAACAAGGGGATCCGGTATCTTCTGAAGGCGTTCGCCGTGGTGCAGCAGCGCTATCCGCGCATGAAGCTCTGCCTGAAGGGGCTCGACGGGCTCTACCCGTCGCAAAAGTGTCTCAAGGAATGCGGCGATCTCCTTACCCGGGAGGAAGCCGCGCGGCTGCAGGCATCGCTCGTCTATATCGGGGAAACCCTCTCTTTCCACGAGATGGCGGCCCTTTACAATGCGTGCGACCTCTACGCCTCCCCGTACATGGCCGAGGGGTTCAACCTGCCGGTACTGGAAGCGGCCGCCTGCGGCCTCCCCGTGATATGCACCGCAGGGGGCCCGACCGACGACTTCATCGATGACAGCTTTGCAGACAGGATAGCGAGCACTCCGCTGCACGCCGCAGGAGGCGTAATGGGGCTGGATCCGAGCCTCGAGCACCTGGTGGCGCTTCTGGCAAGGACGATGGAGCGCGGCGTGAGCCGCGAGGTGAAGGAAGCGGCCGCCGGATGGGTGCGTGAGCGTTACACCTGGCGCCACGCGGTCGACAAGCTGCTGGCAGCGTTCTTCGCCCGCTAGAACGCCCTGCTGGGCTAGCAAGCCTGCAGGCCCAGCCGCCGCAAGCCGCAAGCCGCAAGCCGCAAGTCCGACCAGTCCGACCAGTCCGACCAGTCCGACCAGTCCGACCAGTCCGAGCTGCCGACGGCGGCTGTCAAAACAATGGCTTCTGTCAAAATCAGACGTCGAGAAAAGACAAGGAAAGGTCGACGAGATCGACCACCAGGAACCGATCCAGAAGCTTCGGCGCGCCCCCGATGACGTGGCAAAGCTCGCTGCACATGAGCCCCGCAATCACGAAGACGCTGTAAGGGCTCACCTCTATCGCCCCCACCGGCTGCACGCTCCCCGCGTAGATCTCGGAAAGCGGCTGCGACTCCCCTTTCACCAGGGTCAGCACCTGCCCTCGGTCCCCCTGCACGCCGCCGTGGACCAGGCGGCAGCCAACAGGCAGCGCGTCCCAGAGCGCGAAACGGCCTTCGTAGTTGTCGAGACAGTCGGCGACGAGCCGGACACCGCCGGGAACGGCGAAACCGCGGCCGATCCTCTCCTCGTGAATCACGACCTCGACCGTAGAGTTGATCGCCTGAAGGCGCTCCCGCGCCACTACCACCTTTTTCCTGCCCAGATCGCACTCCCCGTAGAGGCTCTGGCGGTGCAGATCCTCAAGGGCCACCGCACCGTCATCAAAGAGATGCAGGCGCCCCACCCCCGCACGCGCCATGATCTGGCAGACGGTGGCGCCAAGACCGCCGACGCCTGCGACGATAAGCTCGCTCTCCCCGATCAGGCGCTGCCGGTCATCCCCCCAGAGAAGCCGCTGTCTTGCGTAACGCCCCTCCATGCTACCCTCCGGCACCGGGTGGAAAGAGCGCCAGGACGTCCCCGTCCCGCACCGGCGTCTCCAGCCTGTCCAGGTGCAGGACGTTGCGCCGGTTCAACAGGATGATGGTCCCCGTGTGCAGCATGCGCCGGTCGTCGACGAGCTTGTGCGTCACCGGAATCCGCTCACCGGCCTGGAAGCGCTCCAGGAGCGCCCCCACCGTATCCCCCTCGTGCCAGGGAAGTTCCACGGACTCCCTTCCTCCGAGCATCATGCGCAGCGTTCCGTAAATCTGAAGAAGCACCATGAGCGCGCCCCCTCAGGCGATCTGCCGCATGAAGCCCGCGTACCGGTTCTCCCCCTGCAGCGCCCGCTTTCCCGGAAACGGCAGTCTCGCGCGCACCATCTGGTAGTAGAGCCCGGAATCGTTGGTCTCCCCCACCACCACGGCGCCGATCACCCGCCCCCTCTCGTCGAGAAAGACCTTGCGGAAGCGGCCGGAAGCGAGCGAGCCGTGCACGATGCAGCGCGGCGCCTCGTCGGAACAGAACCCGATCGCCGCCACCTCGAGGCCGAACACCTCGGTGATGTTGTTTTTCATGCTCCCTTCATAGACGTGCTCGAGTCCTAGCATGTTGCAGGCCGCCACCTCCCCCTGCTCGACGGCGGTGATCCAGTTACCCTGCACCGTCGTCTCCCCGGTGACGAAATCCCTCCCCTGCGCCGCATCCCCCGCGGCATAGACCGCCGGGTGCGAGGTGCGGCACCGCTCGTTGACGAGGATGCCGTCCTTAACGGCGAGCCCCGCCCCGGCGGCAAGCCTCGTGTTGGGAACCACCCCCTTGCCCACGACGAGGGCGTCGGTCGAAAGCCTCCTCCCCGAGGCGAGGGAGATTTGCAGCCGCTCCCCTTCCAGGACCTCGGTGATGTCGTCCCGCTTGTGCAGGATCACCCCGGAAGCCTCGAAATGCTCCTCCAAAAGCGCCGCCGACTCCGCGTCGAGCAGACGGCTGAAGATGCGCCCCGAGGCGACGATCAGGTGACGCTCCACGTCCCGCGGGAGGTGGGAGAGCACCGGCACGCTGACGAGCCCCGCGCCGAGCGCGGTGACGCTTTTGGCCGGTTGCAAAAGGGAGGCGAGCTTCTCCGCGTCCGCCATGTGCCTGAGCGTACTGATGCGCCGGGAACCGTTTTTGAAGGGGCGCGCCTCGCTCCCCATGGCAAGCAGGAGCGAGCCGAACCTGAGCGTCGTGCCTTCCGAAAGGCCGAGCTCGAGGCGCTCAGGGTCGAGGGACAAGGCGCTTTTGCCGAAGAAGGTGGTCACCCCCATCTCGGCGTAGTAGGGGAGATCCACGATGTAGAGGTTCTCCCTGGGCGTCTTCCCGCCGATGAAGTACGGCGTGAGCACCCGGGAATAGGCGGGACACGGTTCCCGGTCCACGAGGGCTACGCGCACCGTGCGGTTGTGGCGGCGGATGGTCCTTATCGCCTGCAGTCCCGCCGCGCTGTTGCCGACGATCACGATGTCGAACTGCAACATGGTCATCCCTTCGCCCCCTTATGCAAGCCCCAGCGACTTCACCTTCTCCGCCATCGGAATCCCCTTCTCCCATCCACGCACGTCGTAGTATTCCGCCAGCATCTCCGGCAGGTGCGACACCGCCCCCTTCATCGGCCCGTCCGGCAGCGGCTCCTCGAGGATCCGTTTCGGAAGGGTGTCCTGGGACGGGTCGATCCCCGCCTTCAGGTTGAACAGGCGCTCTAAAGTGTAGATCCGGTCGCCGATCTCCATCATCTGCTCGTCGGAATAGCCGTTGCCGGTCGCCGCGTTGAAAAGGCGCGTCACCTGCGGGATGCCGATGCCAAAGGTGGTGAAAAGGCAGACGCCGGCGGAGTCAACCACCGCGGTCACGTCCTGGAACGCCTTCGCCCAAACCGCCTTACCCGCCACCGCTTCGGGATCGAGTTTCTCCGGGACACCCAGGATCTCCGGGGAGACGAGATAGCCGCGCACGTGGCACGCGCCGCGGTTACTGGTCGCGTACTCGAGCCCCATCCCCTGGATCGCCCTGCCGTCGTAGGCTGGGAACTCCTGCTTCTTCACCGACATGGAAAGCTCCGGCGCGCCGCAGCTTTCCGCGAGGCGGTAGGAGCCAAGCCCGGCCCTGACGCCGAAGCCTTCCCCCTTGCCGGTCATCTCCACGAGCCTGACCATCGCGTCCGCGTCGCCGAACTTAAGGGGCATCCCGGTGTCCGCGTCCGCGAGAAGGCCGCGCTCGTAGAGCTCCATCGCGCACGCAACAGTCGACCCCATGGTGATGGTGTCCATGCCGTACTCGTCGCAGAGGTAGTTCGCATGGACGATGGCGGCGAGGTCCGACACGCCGCAGGCGGCACCGAGCGACCAGAGCGTTTCGTACTCCGGCCCCTCACCGGCACCGGAAAAGCGCGGGTCGGCAAGCCTCGTCACCCGCCCGCAGGCGATGACGCACCCCATGCACCCCTTGTTGCGCTTCAGATAGGTCTGGGCCAGGCGCTCGCCCGAGATCTCCTCGGCCTTGTCGAAGGTGCCGCACTGGGAGTTGCGCGTCGGCAGCCCGCCGCTTTGGTTGATTATGTTGACGAGGACCGCCGTCCCGAGCGCCGGGAGCCCCTCCGAGGTCACCGGGTGCTGACGCAGCATCTTCAGGGTGTCGCGGGCGGCGGCGCGGAAGGCGGCGTTGTCGGCGGTCGCAACGCCGCCGGTGCCGCGCACCGCCACGGCTTTCAGGTTCTTGCTCCCCATGACCGCGCCGACACCGCTGCGCCCGGCGGCACGGTGCTTGTCGTTCACGATGCAGGCGTAGCGCACGAGCGACTCACCGGCCGGGCCGATGCAGGCGACCTTGGCGTCGCCGTGGAACTCGGCGCGGATGG
Source organism: Geomonas ferrireducens (assembly GCF_004917065.1). Taxonomy (NCBI): domain Bacteria; kingdom Pseudomonadati; phylum Thermodesulfobacteriota; class Desulfuromonadia; order Geobacterales; family Geobacteraceae; genus Geomonas; species Geomonas ferrireducens. The sequence continues at coordinate 272,176 of NZ_SSYA01000003.1, read as the reverse complement.
CGTCCTCGGTCTCGGCGGTGGTCTTTCCCCAAAGATGCCCGGCGTCGGCGAGCTCAGCCTCGCCGTTTTTGAGCTTAAGGTAAACCGGGCTATCCGCCTTCCCCTCGATGATGACGAGGTCGTACCCCGCGTACTTCAGCTCGCAGGGGAAGTACCCCCCCGAGTTTGAACAGGCGATGGTCCCGGTGAGCGGCGACTTGGTCACCACCATGTACCTTCCGTTCGCGGCGCCGTAGGTCCCGGTGAGCGGACCGGTGGCGAGGATCAGCTTGTTCTCTGTGGAAAATGGGTCGACGGTCGCATCGACCTCGCTCGTCAGGTATTTGGAAGCGAGTCCGCGCCCCCCGATGAAGGCGGCCGCCCACTCCATGTTGAGCGGCTCAACGGTACAGCTCTTGTCGGTCAGATTCACACGCAGCACTTTGCCATGCCAGCCGTTTCCCATATCACACCTCCCCCTGGCCGTCTTTCATCGTTCTCGCAAATCGCAGCACCTTCTCCCTCAGCGGCAGATCCTCCTCGGAGTACTGCAGGCAATGGGTCGGGCAGAAGGCGACGCACTCGGGGAAGTCCGGGCCGCAGAGGTTACACTTGTCCGCCTTGCCGGTCTCGTCCAGGTACCGGATCATCCCGAAGGGGCAGGCGCTGACGCATGTTCTGCACCCTACGCACTTCATCTCGTCCACGGTGACGATGCCCGACGCCATGTCCTTCTCTATGGCACCCTTCGGGCACGCCTTCATACACCACGGCTCGTTGCACTGCATGCAGGTCACCGTGATGAACTGGGCTTCCTCCATGAACACTTCGTTGATGATGCGGGACTTGCTCGGAGCGAATTCGCCGCGGTGCCTGAAGGAACAGGCCATCTCGCAGCTCTTGCAGCCGATGCACTTGGACGGCTCGATGCGAATCAGCTTTTGCATGATGCGACCTCCCTGAGTGAAAGTTTAACAACTATTACATAGAATCAGAAAAACTCCAGCCTGTGAGAGTTCTCGATAAACAGAACTATTCACTGTCCTGACAATATCTTAGTTGTGACGGTCGACGCGGAAGCCCCGCTGACGGCCGCCTCAATGTTGCATGTCTTCTGTCGAACTTACCAGCATCGTGAAGGGCTCAGCTGCGGTTGTTCTCAAAGACAAAAAGATCATGCGCCATCACAGTTGCTTGTTTGATCTTGACAAAGGAAGGTCTGTGAGTGTAAGGAGGATGAAAATAGTTTCAGCGATAAACGATAATACTAAACCATTCGTGAGAGTGGGGCGGAAAGCCTAAAGGGTCTCCAAGAGACAGCCGGGTTGCCGAAATATCCAATGCGATATTCAGCCCCGGCTTTTTTGTGTCCAGAAAAGAAGCCGGAGCTACCAGGGAGGCCCCGATGAACCCATCGAATCAGGCGGCACAGCAAAGCAAGGGGAGCTCCAGGAAGAAGCTGGGCGAAATTTTCGTGGAGCAGGGGATACTATCCGCCCTGACGGTGGCAAGGCTCGTTGCGTACGCCCGCAAGAAGGGAAAACGATTCGGGACGGTACTCGAAGAACTGGAACTGGTGACGCCTGACGAACTGGCCGAGGCCCTTGCGCGGCAGCACAACCTGAAGTTCCTTGGCGACTTTCACCGCCACAGGTTTTCCGACGAACTGCTCAGGATGGTTCCTTCCAAGGTGGCCATGGCGAACCTCGTCTTCCCGCTGAAGCTGCAGGGGAACAGGCTTGCCATTGCGACCAGCGACCCCACCCTGCGCGATGTGCTGCAGGCCATCGAGAAAGAGCACAGCGTGACGGTAATGCCGTACGTCTCCACGCGGCGGGAGATCATGACCGCCATCAAGCTGCACTACCTGAAATCGACCCCGGCCGAAGCCCAAGACAGGAAATCCGTGCTCGTCGTCGATGACGACAAGGCGGTGAGCAGCTTCATCTCCGCATCGCTCAGGCGTAAGGGTTATCACGCCGTATGCGCCGGCGACGGCATGGAAGCCTTCCGTGAAATCATGTCGAACCGTTTCGACCTGGTCATCACCGACAAGGAGATGCCCAAGCTGAACGGTTACGCCGTCCTGGAGAGCCTGCGCACCTTCCCCGAAACGGAGAAGATTCCCGTGATACTGATCACCTCCACCGCCACGGTGGATGAGGAGGCTACCGCGCTCAAACGCGGCTTTTTCGACTTCATCCCGAAGCCCCTGCGCGAAGCCACCCTCGCCGTCAAAGTCGAGCGTGCCCTCGCCATGGCCGAGGCGTATTGACCGTCGACGCGGAGGAATCGGGAGCGGAACGGGAAAAGGGTCACCACGGAAGTGGTGACCCTTTTTAAATGGTTGGTGCAGAAGAGGGGCCTTCCCCCGGTTTTTACTTCTCCGTCATGGATGAGATTACTGGTTTACACTTTCAGAGGACGCCTGCCGTTCTCGCTTTCCGGCTTCCGGTCACGGTGCCGTTTTCCGCAAGTGCGAACGTGGCGCCGGTGCCGAGGACCATGAAGGTCTTGCGCTTAAGGCGCTGCCGGTCGGGACCACGTCTTTGACGATACAACATGTTCTCGTCCGCTGACGGCCCGCTGTTTTCTACATGCCCTTCAACCCAGCAACGACACCAGCACCCCTGTGCGATGTTCTTCAGGGAATCGAGAAAGATGCATGGCGTGACGGTGATGCCGTATGTATCGAGGTAACCCTTTCAAGGGTGTCTCAGGCATTTCCAAGGCCGCAAAAGCGCACCGCTAAAAAGCTTGCCAGTTATTACAACTATCGGCATTGCCTCCCCCGCTCTTCAAGACGCCATTCCCGACTCGTTCCTCGTCCGGCTGCTTTTTTCCCGCATCGCCAGTTCGAGCTGATGGACCCGAATCGCAATGGTTGGCGGGCATGCTCATTTTATCTTCATGATGGCATCATGCAGGATGGTTTTGACCTCACCCAGCACCTGATCCACCCCCGCTTTCAGATCCTCCCATTCGTCGTCGCTTGCGACCGCTACCTTCTGCAACCGTTCACTCGCCTCATCCCGCTTGTTCTGCAAGGCCGTGATGGCTTGATAGTAATCCGACTTGGTGTCGGCGGTGGCGCCCGCGACCTTGTCCTTTAGCCGGTCGATCTGGTTGTCCCATTCCACCATCTGCGCCGAGAGTTTTTCGACGTACTCTCTCTGCTTGTCCATGTGTACCTCCTGTCATATCGAACATCCGGGATGTTTTCACCTTATGCTACAACGAACATGCCAGTTTAAACGCCTTGCGCTTTTACCCACCCAGGAACAGGTAATGCACAAAACGACCTCTGTCGTATTTGGCGATGCTGTAACACACGGAGGCCTTGAACGGCCATGGTTCAGTATTAAAAAGCGGTTTTCCCACGGCCAAGACAGCTGGTCCTTGTTGATCTGCGGCGAGGTGACATATTTCAGTGCCGTATCCAGCTTGCTGCTCTGGCCGGCCTCGGTTGCCGAGTGTCCCGCGTATCCCAAGGTGACCGGGAAACGGCAGCCGATGCGCCAGCCGAAGCCCCGGCAGGCACCGTAAGCAGGACCATCAGTAAAGCCCTGAAGAATGCCGGGAATAAACCGTCTTTCATGTCAATCCCCCTTGGAACCGGCACAGTCACAAGTCATCGGTGTTTCAGGCTGTCCTGAAAGCAGCGGACAAATTTCTTGAATTCCAGAGTCAGGATGACGCCGGCGGCGAGGCGTTCAATACCTGCCGCGAACCGCAGCTCGGGGACCGAGCAGAGCACATTGCACCAGATAAGGGAGCCGGTTCTTCCGCCATCACGGATCGCCCGGATTTCGTAGAGCGTGGATGAGGTATAGTAGGTGCCGCTCAACCTGCGGCTCGATTGCAAGGCCCGGTTCTGAGGTGTGATATCTTTCGGGCGCTCCAGCGTTTGGCGTGCGGTTCAGGGGAAGTCTCTCTACCCTCGACTTCCCCTGAACTGATACGATCATCATCCGATTTCCAGGAAGGATTCTATCGGTATCTGTTCAGATCAGTTTCCAGGAAATCCAGCCGACGGGACAGGTCTGATCTTTCCTCATGGGTGGTTGATCGGCCTCCTTCCGTCATTCGCAGATAGTCTCTTCGAATTGAGTCCAGTCTCGCCTGGAATTCCCTCTCTTCCGTCGGTGACAGACGTCCGCTGATCCTTCCGTCATCAATTCTCTTTTGAAGCGCGACAATCCTGTCACCGTTTCTTGGGCCTTCCATTGTTGTCGTCCGGGCAGCTGCCGTATTTATCTCAGCGTCAAGCGCATCAAGTCTTGCATGAAGTCTGGTCCATTCTTCCTTAAGGACCACTTTGTCCCTCAGTCCTTCATAATCAATCCGAATCCCTTTCAGCGTCGTCAGATACATCTGGGATTGATCCGGCGAGAGGGCGCCGGTCTTCAGGCCGTCTCCGATTTTATTCTGGATTACGCCCATCTTGCTCTCGGCACTTCTTTCGGAATCCGGCCATGTGTGCATAGTCGCACATCCCGAAAACAAACCCACACCGCAAACCATCAACACCACCATGAAGATAAACTTTTTCATTTTGCTCCTCCCCCCTTCAGGGTTGACAGCGTCCCTCACCGATTCATCCGTTCTCTGTTTTATCCCCTCCTGCACATCTATTGTGGCTTTGACCTTAACAACGAGTCTCAATATCCGGATTTGTCCCACAGGATATTCGCCGACCGCTGGAGAAACTGATTCACAAGTAACGATAACCACTGTGGCCGTAATGACGCCATCATCTGGAAAAGATCAGCACGCTGTAGGGCCCCAGAGAAATCGCGGCATGACAGGGAAGGCCGTCGCACTCGCCCGGTTCGGTACCGGCGTCTCTGCTCGGATGGTTCGAAAAGACCTCGCTGTAGCCTTGCCAATCGCTGTTGAAGCGCAGCTTCCAGACACCTTCGGCCGGGAAGCCTATGACGTACCCCTCCTGCGCCTCTCCGAGGAAATTGGCGACCACGACGACGTCGTCCCCCACTCCACCCAAGTCCCAGCGGTGGAACGCGATCACCTTGGCCTCCTCGTTCAAGTGATGCACCTGGGTGAACTGCCCACAAAGCCCCCGTGTGAAACCAGCGCGGTTGAGCCGCAGTTGGATCAGGTCCCGGTAGAGCCGGACGATGCCGCGGAACTCGTCGCTTTGATCCCAGTCCAGCGGGACCGTGTCCCGAAACCACTCCCCTTCGAGAAACTCCTGCCCCTGGAACAGCATAGGGATGCCGGGAGCCGTGAAGACCATGGCGGCGGCCAGGGTCGAGCGTTTCTGGGCGTACCCCCCCCTGGGATCCCCAGGATTTATCTCCTGAGGCACGCGGGCCTTGCCGTTGGCCACCTCGTCGTGACTTTCGCTGTAGATGACCCGGTCGAAGGCGTCGTCGTTGTAGCGGTAACAGAGCGCGTCGCGAACGGCGGAAAGCGAGCGTTCCTTGTCGTCAGGAGTTATCACCGCCTGGCGTATGGGATGCACGAAGTTGGCATCCCACTGAGATCCGAAACCGGCGCCGCCGGCACCCACGGCCTTGGTGAGCCAGCTGTTGTTCTGCAGGTCCTCGGCGATGGTGATGCGGCCGGGGAACTGCCGGGCGACCTGTTCGTTCAGCCACTGCAGAAGGCTCCACCCCTCGGGAAGGTCGTTTTCGACCGCCCCGTCGATACTCCTTATGAACTGGGTGCAGTCAAAGCGCAACCCGTCCACGTGGTATTCCTTGAGCCACATGAAGACGTTATCGGATATGAATTGGCGAACCTCCCCCACCCCGTAATTGGGACGCGTCTCTCCCCAGGGGGTGTGGGCCCGGCCGTCGTTGTAGAAGTAGATGCCGCCCAGCCCGTTCTCGGACCAGCCGTCGAACTGCCAAAGATCAAGGTCGCTTGGACCCAAGTGGTTGTAGACCACGTCGAGGATCACCGCAACCCCCTGGCTGTGGGCGCGCTTGACGAACCGCTTGAAGGCCAGGGGGCCTCCGTAGCTCAGTTCGACTGAGAAGATATGGGCCGGGTTATACCCCCAGGACCGGTCGCCGGCGAACTCGCCGACCGGCATGATCTGGATGGCGTTGACTCCCAATTTTTTCAGGTGCCCCAGGCGGGCCGATATCGAGTCGAACTGGGCGGCCGCGTCGTCATCCTCCTGATCGTTGAAGGTCCCGACATGCAGCTCGTAGATGACCAACTCGTTCCAGGGAGCCAGGTGGAAATCGTCGTCCCAGGAAAAGCTTGGATCGTGGACCACCGCATCGCCGGTCGAACCGGTCACCTCGCGGGCGTAGGGGTCGATGCGCTTCAATTCGCCCTTTTCGGTGGTGAGCAGGAACTTGTATGGATCTCCGATTTTGGCGCCCGGCACGTCGGCGTACCAGTTGCCGTTCTCCTCGGCCCGCATGGGGTTTTCAGCTCCGTTCCAGTCATTGAACGACCCGATGACGGATACGAGCCTCGCATGCGGGGCCCAGACACGGAACCAGACGCCCCCGCTGTAGGGGGTCGCCCCCATCCCCTCGCCCCTTTTCCCCTCGGGTTTCTTCACCCCGGCGTTGGTCACTTTGCTCATGCCATCTGTCCTCCTGCGGCCTGTCCGCACCTCCTCTTTCACGTGCGGCAAACCAGGATCCAACCAGACGGAAGCTATCAAAGAGCTACCAAGGCCGCAAAGGGCCCGGTGCGGCTCATGGTTCTTCCTTTATGGGACGATACACCTTTATATGACGGGGAAATTCTTCCCTGCCGAATCTCCCAAACTTCAGCAATCCTCTGCCTGTGTTCTTCATGGTCCATCTCCTAATGCTGATTTTTTCCGGTTCTCCCAGAAAGAGGCTGCCCTTGCCCCTGATTCGCAACTAGCGTGCCCGACTAATCCAAGTTTCTTTTAGAGCACAAGAGTCTGATTGAACGGGAAATATCGAAGAAAACGGGACGGGTGCAGGTAAAGACCGCAAGAAAAACCCGTCATGTTTGGCATAACCGTCATATGTGGCGGGCAAAGCTCGGGTCGCCGGCGCCCCCTTGCCGGGTCATTCCGCGGCTCCCAATGGCGGCTAAGGAGTCGCTATGACGGATCAATACCGCCGGGTGACCATTACCTGGCGATTGGCTTGTCGATTGCAATGCAAAGGTACTACAACGGATCTAATCGGTCCTTAAAAGGAGACGACATCATGCTAAAACCGCAGCGTATGTTGAGACTGTTGGTGTGTGCCGGGTTGGTGACAGCATCCTTTGGGTGCGCATCTACCCGGACCCATGAGAGCACCGGCGAATACGTCGATAACACCGTCATCACGTCCAAGGTAAAAGCAGCCATCTTCAACGAACCCTCGCTGAAAACCTTGCAGATAAGCGTCAAGACCTACAAGGACCAGGTTCAGCTAAGCGGTTTCGTCGACTCGGCTCAAAGCGTCACCAAGGCGGGAGAGGTCGCCAGGAGCGTTCCGGGCGTCGGATCGGTGAAAAACGACCTGCTGGTGAAATGACGCGCGATGGGCGGCCCGATCCACCTTCGGCTCATGACCGCCCTCATCTTATCGCTGATACGGTTCATCCAGGGGCACGGTTCCCTTTACGTCGTCGCCCAAGGCACGAGGGCGGCGATTTGATGAAAAGGGGGTGGCTTCAACGCCCCCTTTTGAATATCCGCCCCGGTATGAAGCGAAACAGTGGAGCGCTTCCCCTTCCGACAAACCAAGCCCAGGAGAGGCGGCCTTTTCAGGTGATTGGCGGACGAACCAAGATGCGCGCTCTGCAAAGAAGAGGTGGGACATGAAGGTTTCAAGCATCACCATCGCTGCGTTCAGCATGGTACTTCTGGCCCAGGCAGTTGTTTGCCGGGCCATCGACCAATCGATCTGCACCCCCGGAGAAATCAGCTACTACCCCGGCGGGCAATTGAAATCCTGCACCCTCAAGGATGATGTCATCATCGGCGGCGTTAAATGCAAGCAGTACGCGCCCGCCGACTTTTACCAAACCGGAACGCTCCAAAGTTGTGTTACGAGCGACTATTTCAATTACGGAGACATCACCTGCAACCAGTACAGCCGGGTCAGCTTCCATGCAAACGGCAAACTGGATACCTGCATTCTTTCCAAATCGCTGGCGATGGACGGCAAGAGCTGCGCGCCGTTTGAAGCGATCTCGCTCTTCGAAAACGGAAAATTGAGGTCCTGCAGCGCCCCCCATTGACCGGCACCGGCCATCCGTGACAACGGCACGCAGGAAGCCCCAGCGCCGCGCCGGAATACGTCACAGCCAGCGCAGGAACAGATTGACAAACCACTCGCCCATCCTGTTGCTTAACATGCTCAGGTAGTCAAGATTGGTCGATCCCACCGTGGACCACATTCCGTCAATCACCGCGGTTTTCGCGTGCTGGATGGAACTGCCGTGCTCGTACAGCCTCACTCCCGCCTTAAGAAGCTCCGAATAATTATGCCTTATACGTCTGGCAAACTCGCGCATCCGGAAACGTGGCTCAAAGGGAGCGCGAAAACCAGGCATGTAAATATGCATGGTTTCATTATCCTATTCCTACTTACTGGACATGTTGACCTCCGAGGCGCAGTCCTATGCAGGTAGCCGACCCGCAACTTGCGTGCCGGAGCGGGCCATGGACCGGAACAGCGCAACAAGCTGAATACAGGTCGTAAGAAATAACGCGGCCGACCGTTAAAGAAACAGCGGGTGACTGAGCACCGTCATCATTGACATAACCGTCATATATGGCGACCCGAAATATGGCATTAGCCAATACGGAAATAGGTGTTACTCTAAGAGCTACCCCCCAAAGAGACCTGATTCTTGCTTAATGTGTCCTAGCAAATTTACCGACTGAGCTTGGCAGGTCGGCCATGTGCGTAAAGTCCTGTTCAGAGTATCGGGCCAAGAGAGGTGTGAATGGGTACTGACAAAGAAAAGAGCCGACTTAATGCTATAGGCAAACCACGCCCCACCGCACAGCATCGGTTATGCACGGAATCGGTTTCATCGTCTTCCCTGACAAAGGAGGCGATGCAGGTACTTGTTCAGCAGCTAGAAATCCACCAGATCGAACTCGAATCGCAGAACGAGGAGTTGCGCCGGGCCAGGGAAGAGCTTGAAGTCTCGCGCAACAACTACGTGGAACTCTACGACTTCGCCCCCGTAGGCTATTTCACCTTCGATATCGGCGGGTTGATCCGGCAGGTGAACCTTGCCGGTGCCAACCTTTTGGGAGTGGAACGGCGCCAGCTGGTCGACACCCCCTTCACCCGCTGCATCGCCGATGCGCAGGGAAGGGAACTTTTTTCCAGACACCTCGCGAGCGTTGCGCAACTGCCGAATCAACAGCAGTGCGAGATCAGGCTCAAGGGAAAAGATGATTCGATCATCCACACCCTGTTTCGCAGCGTGAGGGCCCACGATGGCGGTGAGAAGGACGCGCCTGTCCGTATCTTTTGCTCGGTGGTCGACGGTTCCGTGGCCAAGCGCCTGAAAGAGGACCTGCAAAAGTCCCATGACAACCTTGAGTCAACCGTGTCGAACCGGACCGGAGAGCTGTCCAGGGCGAACAAGCTGCTCGCACGTGAAATCGAGGAGCGCAAGAAGACGGAGGAGTCGCTCCAGGAGGCCTACTCCGAGATAAAGCGGCTGAAGGACCGGCTCCAGGCCGAAAACATCTACCTGCTGCAGGAAGCCGCCCGGCAGTACAACTTCGGGGAGATCATCGGACAAAGCGAGGCCCTGTCGCAGGTGATGGCCCGGATCGCGCAGGTGGCCCCGATGGATGCGACGGTCCTTCTGCAGGGCGAGACCGGTACCGGCAAGGGTATGGTGGCGCGCGCCATCCACGGCAGCTCCGCCCGCAAAGAGCGCCCCATGATAACGGTCAACTGCACCACGCTGCCGGCCACCCTGGTGGAGAGCGAGCTCTTCGGAAGGGAAAAAGGCGCCTTCACCGGGGCTTTCGCCAGGCAGATCGGGCGCTTCGAGCTGGCGGACGGCGGCACCGTATTCCTCGACGAAATCGGAGACATGCCGCTTGAGTTGCAATGCAAGCTGCTGAGGGTGCTCCAGGACGGGGAGTTCGAGCGGCTGGGCGGCACCCAGACCATCAAGACCGATGTACGTGTCATCGCGGCCACCAACCGGAACCTGGAGCAGGAAATCCGGACCGGCAGGTTCCGGGAGGACCTCTACTACCGGCTGAACGTATTTCCCATCACGATGCCGCCGCTTAGGGAGCGCAGCGAGGACATACCGCTCTTGGTCGATTTTTTTCTCGCCAAGTTCAATAAGAAGATCGGCAGAGGGATCACCACCGTGCCGCAAGAGGCCATGCGCGCCCTTCAGCAATACCACTGGCCGGGCAACGTGCGCGAGCTGGAGAGTGTGATCGAGCGGGCGGTGATCACGAGCCAAGGGAGCACGCTGCAGGTGCTGGACCGGTTCGACGGCTTCCGCATGAAAGAGGATGCCGCCGACAGGACAGGGCCTGCGGCGGAAAAAGCGCGGGAGGGGGTGGAAGAGGTCAAACCCCTCGTCGACCTGGAACGCGACCATATCATCGGCGTGTTGCTGAAAACCGGCTGGCGCATCGAGGGAGCCCGCGGCGCGGCAGGGCTCCTCGGGATCAATGCCAGCACCCTGCGCGCCCGTATGCGGAAATTCGGAATCGTCCGCAAATAGCGCCACCTCTGTTCAACCCGTTTCCTGATCGTCCTTCAACCTCCTGCACCCTTCGATCAAGGCGAGTTTCTGGGTCTTGACGGCCACCTCGTAGGTGCGTTCATCCTCGTCGGTCAAAGGTGCCCGAGCGCTTCTCGAGGTCATCAGCTCCTCGATATTGGACTCGATGCCCCGCACGAACCCGATGAATTCTTTATACTTCCTTTCCCTTACATCTTCCGCCTTGTCCTTACCGATGAAAGCCATGGCTGTCTCCTTTGTAAATGTTGCTGTCACAACGCTTCGCGTCTCTTGCCGGCGCAGTGTGAAATGTAGACGATGCGGGACGGGGCGTCCCACGGGGATTTCGCTTCAATGGGCATGTCGGATGTGGAAGCGGGTGGTAGGCGAACCGGGCTTTGTCGCATGAACGGATGCTCCCAGCCCGGTATGGCGCAACGGGGTACGCAGTGCATGGCGGATCACATTCGTTACTTCTTGAGCATACTTTCGATGGATCCGCAACATGCGTGCCGGAGAAAACAGGCGGAGGGTGAAGGGCGCAAACGACCGGTTGTCAAAGGGAAAAAGCGGAAGGAATGGACAGGGGGGGAACCAAAGCGTCGAAGGGAACCCGTCAGGTTTGCCGTAACTGCGATATATGACGGAGCACGTCGGACTGCCTTTAATGCTGCTCGAGCTTCGCGATTTTCTCGCGCAACCCCGCCTCCAGGCTACCGGCTATAGGCACACTAGCTGCAGCGATGTCACGGCACGACATGGATCCGACCTGCGCGCCCGGGTGGTCAACCCGGGCGCGGACAAGACTTCCCCATGTCAGATGAGAAAAGGAGCAGGCGATGAAAAACACGATGGCAACTCTTGGGTTGTTAGTGGCGACGATGATGCTGTCCGGCTGCCTTGTCCCTTACTGGAGCGATGAAGGGCGTGGCGGTTACCGGGATGGCGGTTACCGGGATGGCGGGCACTGGAATGGCGGGTACCGTGACGGTACACGTGCCGATGGCGGAGAACGCCGTTGACGACACCGTTGATGCTCAGGTTGATCGGCGGCAAATTTCCCACGGGAAGAAGCAGATGGCTTTCCGATGGCCCCGGCCGTCGCCAACCGCATCCCACGCCATCCCATCAGAGCTGGTTGCCAACCAGCTGATCGATGGCTGCAGCCCGTCATATGTTCCGGTTATGTCAAACTTGACGGTTCGGACACGCTTGAATTTCGGCTGCGGACGAAGACGTTGCCCGGCAGGCACCTCATTTCACTGATTTCCCGCTCTTGTTTTCCCTTAGTTCATCTCTGGCGTGAAAGTTGCGGTCTCCCTTGTCGGCAAAGATCGGCGCGTTGCGGTCCTTTCAAGGGAGAAACCATGCGATCAACAAGAATAACGGCCGCCGTGGCTGCGGCGCTAACCGGAGCAGTTTTGACCATCACCCCCATGGCGTCGAGGGGGGCGGAACAAGCGCCCCATGTTCGCAGCGGACCGGTTGCAGCGTATCCCCCGGGAGAAGCCTCCACTCCTGACGCCGGTGCCGCCGGGGTGAGCGATCGGTCGGCGGACCGCGACGTCGAGATGCCAGAGGGGAAAGGGCTCCCGCATCAGGTTTCCGTACAGGGCGACCCCTCCGGAGCCCTGCTGGAGGATCTGATCAGAACGGATCAGCCCGGAGAAAACCCCTGACCAGCTGCGCCGCGCCGGTTGGAAACGACCCGCCACCGATAGACGCAGATGCGCCGCGCATCCTGCAGGAGTTGCGACTCATGACCGAGGCCAACAAAAACCTGGAAGCGTTCAACGCCACCATCGCCCACGATCTCTGCTCCGCGGTAACGGCCATAAGCGGCTATTGCCAACTACTCGCCGAGGTGTGCAGGAGCCAGCTCGATGACCAGGGGAAGGCATACCTCGGCAGCATTCAAGGTGCGACGCTGGACATGAAACAGCTCATCAAGTCCCTGCTCAACTTTTCGCGCGTAAGCCGCGTCGAGCTGTGTCGGGAGAAAATAGACCTGAGCGCGATGGCTAACGTGGTGATTGAGCATCTGCGGCTCTCGGAACCAAGGCGCAGGGCCACCTTCCGGATCGCCAGTGGAGTCACCGTCGAAGGCGACCCCGGACTCTGCCGCAGCGTGCTGGACAACCTCATCGGCAACGCCTGGAAGCATAGCTGCGATCGGGAAGAGACCTTCATAGAGTTCGGCGTGACGCACCAGGCGGGGGGCACAGCCTATTTCGTCCGGGACAACGGGCCGGGGTTCGACATGGCGTTTGCGGACCGGCTCTTTGCCTGCTTCGAACGCCTTCCCGGAACCACCGTCCAGGGGCACGGAGTCGGCTTGGCCACCGTCGAGCGGATAGTCAGTCGCCACGGCGGCCGGGTCTGGGCCGAGAGCGAACCGGGGGAAGGCGCGACCTTTTTTTTCACCATGGGGGCATAAAACCGCGGTTACCTGCCTGCAAACAACGTGTCGGGCTCCCCCCCCAGCCCGGGTCTGACCACAGGAGGCGGAGATGCACCTTCTACTCGTTTATCCCAAGTACCCCGACACCTACTGGAGCTTCCGCCATGCCCTGCCCTTTATCGGCAAAAAAGCGGTTTTCCCTCCCCTGGGACTCCTCACCGTGGCGGCGATGCTCCCTGAAGAGTGGGAATTGAAGCTCGTCGATCTGAACGTCGAAAAACTTTCGGACAGCGACCTGCAGTGGTCCGACTACGTCTTCATCAGCGCCATGACGGTCCAGAGGGCTTCGGTACAGGAGGTCTTGGACCGATGCCGCGCCTTCGGGGTGAAGACAGTCGGCGGAGGCCCGCTTTTCACCACCTGCCATGACGAATTCCCGCAGGTAAACCACCTCGTGCTCGGTGAGGCTGAGGAGACCCTCCCGAGGTTTCTGGCGGACCTGGAAGTGAAGATGCCGCAGCGGCTGTATCTTCCGAACGGCCGTCCCGACATCACCCGCACGCCGCTTCCTCGATGGGAGCTCATCGATCTGCGCAAATACGCTTCCATGAATATCCAGTATTCAAGGGGATGCCCCTTCGACTGCGAGTTCTGCGACATCACCCAGCTCTTCGGACGGAAGCCGAGAACGAAGACGACGGACCAGGTGATCGCCGAGCTCGAAGCGCTGCACCGCGCGGGATGGCGTGGAGGGGTCTTTTTCGTCGATGACAATTTCATCGGTGACAAACCGAAACTGAAAAAGGAGGTCCTCCCCACCATGATCGCGTGGATGAAGCGGCACGGGAACCCCTTTTTCTTCTATACCGAGGCCTCCATTAATCTCGCCGACGACCCTCATCTCCTGGAACTGATGTTCGCCGCCGGATTTCGCGAGGTTTTCATCGGCATCGAAAGCCCCGAAGAGGATGCCCTCAGGGAGACCGGGAAAACCCAGAACCGCAACCGCGACCTCGCAGCCTCGGTGCGGTGCATCCAGCGGGCCGGGCTCCAGGTGCAAGGGGGCTTCATCGTCGGCTTCGACAGCGACTCGCCGGCCATATTCGACAAGCAACTTCGCTTCATCCAGGAGAGCGGCATAGTCGTAGCCATGGTGGGGATCTTGATGGTCCTTCGGGGCACCAAACTGCATGGGCGACTCTCAAACGAGGGAAGAATCATCAACGGCTCGACCGGCAATAATACGGAGGCCTTCCTCAATTACCGCCCAAAGATGCCCCCACAGGACCTGATAGCCGGATACCAGCGCCTGATAAGGACGCTCTATTCCCCCAACTATTTCTACGACCGTCTGATGACCTTTCTGAAAGAATACCGGCTTTCGGGGACATCTTCGTTCCCCCTGCTGCAGCGGCGGGATGTCCGGGCGTTCGTCCGTTCCATGTTGTTTCTCGGCATTCTCGGCAGGGAACGCCTGCACTACTGGAAGGTTTTTTTCTGGACTTTGCTGAGGAAACCGCGACTGCTGCCGCTGGCGATAACGCTGACCATATACGGTTTTCATTTCCGCACCGTCGCGGCGGCAATATGTTCGTCGCCTCAACGTAACCCACCTTAACCAGCCGGCTCTCCACAGCGTTTATCGGGAGTTTTGCCGGTGCGCAAGATGCAAAGGGGGATCTCATGCTTTGGACAATCTGTCTGGTCCTGATAGTTCTGTGGCTTTTGGGCATGGTCACCTCATACACGATGGGGGGGCTGATCCATATCCTGCTGATCATAGCCATAATCGTCCTGCTGGTACGCGTCATTCAGGGGCGTAAGATGCTGTAACCTGTATCATCGCCCCCGAAAAAGTACCCTGGCAAGGCGCCCCCCCCCCCGCGTTTGCTGCAGATTCCGCCGAAGGCGCCGGCTAAGTCTTGCCTGTTCAGAGAAAGAGGCGGACGGCATGAAGGAATTGGGGAACACGAAGGCGGAATTGGTCCGGGAGGTCGCAGAACTACGTGAGCGTTGCGCCACGTTGGCGCTGACGGCACAACTGTGCCTTGACCTGAAGGCGGNGGCGCCCCCCCCCCCGCGTTTGCTGCAGATTCCGCCGAAGGCGCCGGCTAAGTCTTGCCTGTTCAGAGAAAGAGGCGGACGGCATGAAGGAATTGGGGAACACGAAGGCGGAATTGGTCCGGGAGGTCGCAGAACTACGTGAGCGTTGCGCCACGTTGGCGCTGACGGCACAACTGTGCCTTGACCTGAAGGCGGACATACAGGAGGCGCAGGAGTACGCCGACAGCATCGTGCAGACCGTGCGCGAGCCACTGGTAGTCCTCTCCTCCGACCTCAAAATCATCAGGGCCAACAACAGCTTCTACGACACGTTCAAGGTCACCCCCGAGGAGACGGTCGGCTATTTCATCTACGACCTGGGCAACCGGCAATGGGACATCCCGCAACTGCGGGTGCTCTTCGAGGAGATCCTCCCCCACGACACCGTCCTGACCGGGTACGAGGTGGAGCACGACTTCCTCGATATCGGCAAAAAGATCATGCTTTTGAACGCCCGTGAGATCTTCCTGGCGAAAACCGGCTCGCGCATCATCCTTTTGGCCATGGAAGACATAACGGAGCGGAAGTCGGCGGAAAAGCGGATAGGCGAAATCGTGCGGCAACAGCAGGCCATACTGGACAACATCCCGAACATGGCCTGGCTGAAGGACCGCTGGGGAAGGTATCTTGCGGGGAACCAGCCGTTCACCGAGGCCATCGCCATGTCGCCTGAGGAACTGATAGGAAAAAGCGACTCCGACATTTACCCGCCGAAGCTTGCGGCAAAATATCTAAGCGACTCCCGGGAGGTGGTGGCAAGCGGGACCCGCGCGTACTTCGAGGAGTCGAGCCCTGGACCGCGCAAGAGTATCCAGTACCTGGAAAAGGTCGAGACCCCCATTTTCGACGAGAACAACGTGGTCATCGGCACCATAGGAATCGCCCACGATGTCACCACGCACAAGGAGTTGGAGGTGGCGCTACGCTATGAAAGCACCCACGATGCGTTGACCGGCCTCTATAACCGGGCCTTTTTCGACGCGGAACTGGAACGGATGGCCCGGGAGGAGATGTTTCCCATGAGCGTGGTGATGGCGGACGTGAACGGCCTGAAAGCCGTCAATGACGCCGCGGGGCACGCCGCGGGAGATGAACTGATACGGATGGCGGCGCGGGTCATCCGTCACGCCTTTCGGACCAAGGATATCGTCGCCCGGATCGGCGGGGACGAGTTCGCCGTGATCCTGCCGGAAACGGTGACAAGCGTGGCCAGGGAAACCGTCCGCAGGATCATGAAATGCCCGGAGGTCAAGGACGGCGAGGTGAGCATCGCCTTCGGCATAGCCACCGCGGAAGACAGCGATCAGCTTGAGGACGCCTTGAAGCTCAGTGACGAGAGGATGTACCGCGAAAAGTCGGAGCGGAAGAGCTCCCGGAATGAAAGCCTGGAAGATAAGGAAGGAGGGGAAACGCCATGAACATTTTCGATTGCGCCATCAAGATGGAAGAGGACGCGAGGATGTATTACCAGCAGCTGGCTGCGTCGAGCGGCACTCAGGAACTGAAGAATCTCTTCACCATGCTGGCCGAAGCCGAGCAGGAACACCACGATGCCTTGGTGCAACTTAAAGCAGGAATCAACTCCCCCAAAGTCCGGTTCAAGGCGCTGCGGGAGGCGGCCTGCCTTTTTAAACCCGTGCTCGCCAAGCGCGAACATATTGCAGAGCTGAAAAAAGCCCCCGACGCCTATCTGCTGGTCATCGGTCAGGAGCAAAAGTCGATCGAACGCTATGAGGAGCTTGCGGCCCGGACAAAGGACGATGAGGCCCGCAAAATCGTACTGGGCATCGCCGATGAGGAACGCAGGCACCTGAGCATAGTAGAGAACATCTATTCCTTCGTCGAGTCACCCAAGAACTTCCTAGCCTGGGGCGAGTTCAGTAACCTGAAGGAATACTGAGAGTCAAAGACTCTTGTCATGCGCCCCGTCCCGAATGCGAGGAAGTATTGCACACGCCAATGGCCCCTTAAAGCGGGGCGGACCCCATACACCAGCAGAGGTCGATGATGGCATCCGAAAGGGGAAAAGACGATTGCCGGACGGAGGATGAAACGCGGCGACTACTTCACGAACTGCAGGTGTATCAGGTCGAACTGGAGATGCAGAATGCTGAGCTACGCCATGTAAGGGGTGAGTTGGAGGCGACGCTTGACAAGTTTACCGATCTCTATGATTTCGCACCGATTGGCTATTTCACCCTGGACCGCTCAGGGACCATTCGCGCCGTGAACCTTGGCGGTGCGAGTCTTCTGGGCATCGAACGCACTCATCTTTTGGGCAGGAGGTTTCTGGAATTCGTGCCCAAAGAGGCCCGGTCGAGGTTCTCCGAATTTTTCGCGACGGTGTTCGCGTTGCGGAGGAAGGCATCCCTAGAGACGGCGCTTCACCCCCAAGGGCATGATCCTCTCTATGCGCGCATAGATGCCGCGCTCTGCGGCTCGGGTATCGAATGCCGCTTTGCCGTCTCTGACGTCTCGGAACAAAAGCGTACCGCCGAGGCCCTGGCCAAGAGCGAGGAGCAATACCGCGCCATAGTGAGCAACATAAACGAGTATGTCTACAGTGTGAGTTATGAAAACAACGTCATCGTCTCCGCCTACCACAGTCCCAAATGCATCGACATCACGGGGTATTCCCCCGAGGAATACGCACGCGACCCGTTTTTGTGGCTTTCAATGGTTCATGAGGATGACCGGGATCTGGTCACCCATTTTCTCGACGTCATACATGCCGGCAAAAACCCCGAGCCGATCAGGCACCGCATCCGTCACAAAAACGGCAGCGAACGGTGGATACTGAACAGCTGTACGGTGCAGAGGAGGGAAAACGAGGGGACCGTAACGATTTCCCGGCTGGACGGCTTCATCCTCGACATCACCGAACTGAAGCTGGCAGAGGAAAGCATATTTTTCCTTGCCCACCACGATCCGCTCACCGGGCTTCCAAACCGCAGCACGCTGTACCTGCGGATAGGTCAGGTCATGACGGTGGCGAGGAGAGCAGGCAAAGGCATAGCCTTGCTTTTTCTGGATATAGACGGCTTCAAACAGGTGAACGACTCCCTTGGGCACGACGTCGGTGACCGGGTCCTCCAGTCAGTCGCAAGGCGCCTGAAGGAATGCACGCGGTACTGCGACATCGTCTCGAGGCTTGGGGGAGACGAGTTCGTCATCATGCTCTGGGATTGCGGGGCCGCCGAGGCCGCCGTTGTGGCGAATAAAATCATCGCTTCAGGCTTCACCATCGCTGAATTGAGCTACGCCTTGAACGCCAGCATCGGCATAAGCCTTTTCCCCCAAGACGGCACGGACTACCTCACCCTGCTAAAGCACGCCGATGTCGCGATGTACCACGCCAAGAAATCCGGTGGCAAGAGACATCAGTTCTTCACACGCAAGCTGACCGAGCACGCCCGCGAGCGGTTCATCATGGAGACCGATTTGCGGCACGCAGTAGAGCGGAGCGAGTTCGTGCTGTACTACCAGCCTAAGGTTGACCTCATCACCGGAAAATCCAGAAGCATGGAGGCACTGATCCGTTGGCAGCATCCCGCCAAAGGGTTCACCCTGCCGGGCAACTTCATCGGTATAGCGGAGGAGACCGGGCTTCTCACCCCAATCAGCAAATGGACCATAAGGACCGTCTGCCGGCAGTTGCGTCAGTGGAGACAGCAGGGGATCGGCCTTCTTTCGGTGGCGATAAACCTCTCCGCAACCTTTTTCCAGCAGGCAGACTTCGAGGAGACCATCGAGTCGGCCCTGTATGAGACCGGGGTGCCACCGGAATGCCTGGAGTTGGAGCTGACCGAAGCCACACTGATGAGCGATCCCGAGAAGGTCCTCGGGAGCATGGCCGCCATGAAGGCCCTCGGGGTACAACTGTCCATCGATGACTTCGGGATGGGCTACTCCTGTCTCAATTACCTGAAGAAGCTCCCTATCGACAAGCTGAAGATAGATCAGTCATTCATCCACAACATAGCGTGCGACACCGACAACATGGCGGTGGTTCGAGCCATCATGAGCATAGGTCGCAGCATGCAGCTCAAGGTTATAGCGGAAGGGGTGGAAAACGCCTCGCAGCTCGCCTGGCTTCAGGCGGAGGGGAGCGAGGAGGCACAGGGTTTTTACTTCAGCCGCCCGCTGTCGGTAGATCGGCTCACTCCTTTGCTGAAGCAGGAGGCCAACTACCTGCACAATCCCCGAGGCCGGCTGAGGATCAGGGAGCCTCAAATCCCCCGCTAGCTCCTGTCCCTGCGCATCTTCTGCAGCACAGCGTGCACGTCCAACCATGGCACCGGTTGTTGTGGGCCTCGTTTTCCTCCTGGGAGCGAGGCTCTTTTTTATCAGGCGTCCGGAACCCGGCGGCGTGTGCCCGCATGCTGGGCCGTAAGGCGGGCGCACTTTCCGCCGCAAGCGTTCCGTCATATACGGCGGTTGCGCCAAACGCGACGGTTTTATGGCGACGCCGACTCCCCCATCCCCAACCCTGACTGTGAAACGGCACTGAATTCAAGCTCTTGCAGGCAGGTTCAATCGGGGTTGTCTGGCATGCTAGTTGTAAAACACCAGATGTAAATGCGTTATTGCCGATCAAAGGGTGACCAAAACGAGAGGAGAACGAACCATGAAGACGAGAACCGTATCTATACTGCTGGCAACGGTGGCGTTGATAGCGTTCAATGTGCCCATGGCCTTTGCGCAGATGAAGCAAATGCCGATGATGCCAATGAACGATCACGCCCCCGGGTATGGACAGATGATGGAGTCGGACAGCATGGGGGACATGATGGCGGCTTGCCTCGAACACGCGGAGAAGCTCGGCCTCACCGATGACCAGACCATGAAGATGAAGCCTCTGCACCGAGAAATGCAGAAGAAGCAGGCCCGCTTCATCGCGGACCTGAAGATCGCCGAGATCGAACTCGCTGAAATCATGGAGGTGAAGGATTTCGATCTGGAGAAGGCCGACGCGGCCGTCAAAAAAATCGAGGGGATAAGGACATCCCATCACCTGGAAATGCTGTCGGCGATGAAGGAGATGCGGGCCATCCTGACGGACCAACAGTTCAAGGAAATGATGAAGATGGCTCCCATGAAGATGAAGATGAAAGCGGGGAAACCCGGCGTAAAACATCAGAAGAACCGCAGGTAAGCCAGCCGGCAAACCGCTTGTTTGGACCTCCCGGCAGGGGCCCTCAGAAGGTGCACAAAAGGATGCACGATCTTCAACAACAATGAAAGGGGTTACCCATAGCCGGATAACCCCTTGATTTAACTACTGGTGCGAGAGAGGGGACTTGAACCCCTATACCTTGCGGTGCCAGATCCTAAGTCTGGTGCGTCTGCCAATTCCGCCACTCTCGCATATCGAACGGCTGAAACGACAAACCCCGCTTTTAACGGGGTTGGCCTTTATGGTTGGGGTGGGTAGTGGGACGGACCCCCATTTCATGCAAAAAAGCGCATGAAACCTAACCCCATAAAATCCCATTCTTTTTCGATTACAGGAGGCTTACTTCCATATTCCGTGGTCAGGTTTTGTAGCACAGTTGGTATCACAGTTTCAAGTGGAATCTCGACCATGATTGAAGTATCAGGGCTTAGCCTCGCATCTCCTCCCGCACAGGCATACACATCTGCACAATCCAGCACCAAAACATCAGGGCCTTAGTCTATCGGTTTGATAGTCTAATTAATAGTGATATTGCATATTGGTTTCCGTCTTCACATAGGCTCTCCCCCCTCCTCTCTTTAACCAAAATGGGTTAACCACGCCCACCCTCTGCCTAGTGATTACCTATATAAGGGCTAGTGGAACACCGAAGTTGACAAGGCATCTGTGATGCGCCCCTGAAGTCGAACCGTTCATCGACACTGAAAGCTTTATGAAAATCTGGCTTCGATGTCTGAGGCGTCTGAGCCAATGACTTAGGCCCCAAATCTAAGCCAGCCACTCTCTAGTTGTGGTCTGTTAGCAGCAAATGTATGTGCGGCAATATAAGTGTTTATGAGGAAGGACAAACGTGGTATGGTTGGACGTTTTTTACTTTAGGACAGGCAAGTGTTCCAGCACCTACACAGAAGAGGAGCGAACTTGGGTTGAGCATTACCGATTATCACGCCAAATACTTCGCTTACGAACTGACCAAGCGCTGTGCATCTGACAGTGTCGAGAAGCTCGCCTCCGTTCTTGCTGATGCACAGGTGGACCTGAATCCGCATCAGGTGGAAGCTGCCCTGTTCGCCTTTCGCAATCCTTTTTCAAAGGGAGCGATCCTCGCAGACGAGGTAGGATTGGGCAAAACCATCGAGGCGGGACTGCTCCTTGCCCAAAAATGGGCTGAACGTAAACGCCGCCTGCTGGTGATCGTCCCCGCCAACCTCCGAAAACAGTGGTCGCAGGAACTTGCGGACAAGTTCTTCCTGCCTTCGGTCATCCTGGAAGCCCGCAGCTTCAACGACACCATCCGCGCTGGGAATCTCAACCCATTCCAGCAGGATGGAATAGTCCTTTGCTCCTACCAGTTCGCTCGCGCTAAGGAACCCTATCTCCGACAAGTCGCTTGGGACCTGGTTGTGATCGACGAGGCGCACCGTCTGCGCAATGTCTACAAGAACACCAGCAAGATAGCGATTGCCATCAAACAGGCAATCGCCCCGTTTCCGAAGGTGCTGCTCACTGCGACGCCACTCCAGAACACGCTGCTGGAACTATATGGTCTCGTCAGCATCATTGACGATTATGCGTTCGGCGATCTGAAGAGCTACCGCACTCGATTCGCTCGTCTCGGTAACGAAACGGACTTCGGCGAGCTGAAGGAACGCCTACGGCCTCTCTGCAAGCGCACCCTTCGGCGCCAGGTGCTGGAGTACGTGAAGTACACCAACCGACACGCACTGGTGCAGGAGTTCACACCGACAGAGGACGAGCAGCTACTCTACGATCTCGTATCTGAATACTTGCTCTGCCCGACACTCTATGCTCTCCCTGCAAGCCAGCGCCAGCTCATGACGCTCATCCTCCGAAAGCTGCTTGCCTCATCCACCTTTGCCATCTCGGGTACTCTGGAAGGTCTCGTCCAGAAGCTAGAATCTGCAGAAGCTGCTGCTTTATCCGTGGACGCTGCACCAGACGAACTCCCACAGGATTGGGAGGAACTAGATGAACTGGCCGATGAATGGGAAGAGAACGAAAATGGTTCTGCCGCTCAGGAGCGTGCTCGTCTGATGCCCGAGCAGCTCGAAGAGCTACGGCACGAGAAGGAGCAGCTCCATAAATTCCACGAGCTGGCACGTTCCATCGCCAGGAACTCCAAAGGAGAGGTTCTGCTCACCGCCCTTCGGCGCGGTTTCCACGCTTCCGCCGAGGCCCAAAGAAACCAAGGTGCCGCTACCCTCCAACAAAAAGCCGTTATCTTCACCGAGTCTCGTCGCACCCAAGATTACCTGTTCCACCTTCTCGAAGAGACGGAGTTTGCTGGCAAGGTCATGCTTTTCAGCGGGTCCAATAACGATCCAACTTCCAAGGCTATCTATCAACGCTGGCTCGCGCAGCACGCTGGCACCGACCGGATCTCCGGGTCCCCCACCGCCGACATGAGAGCTGCATTGGTAGAAAACTTCCGCGACAATGCCGCCATCCTCATCGCCACTGAAGCTGCTGCTGAAGGGATCAACCTCCAGTTTTGCAACTTGGTGGTCAATTACGATCTTCCTTGGAACCCACAGCGTATCGAGCAGCGCATCGGTCGCTGCCATCGTTACGGGCAAAAGTTCGACGTGGTGGTGGTGAACTTCCTCAACAAGAGCAATGCCGCCGACCAGCGGGTCTACGAACTACTTGATGAGAAGTTCAGGCTCTTCAACGGGGTCTTTGGTGCAAGCGATGAGGTTCTCGGAGCAGTGGAGTCGGGAGTTGATTTCGAGAAGAGGATTGCGACCATCTACCAACGATGCCGCACACCAGAGCAAATCGAGTTCGAGTTCGACCAGCTTCAACGGGAGTTGGAGACCGACATTATTGCCGGACAGCGAGATGCCCGCGAGAAACTGCTGGATAACTTCGACCAGGAAGTGGTCGAGAAGGTCCGCATTCAGAGCCACGATGTCCTCGACCGTTTCAACGAACTGCTTTGGCAAATCACCCGTCACCTACTTAAAGGCTGTGCACTGTTCCAAGATGACAGCTATAGCTTCACCCTCCATACAAATCCTTTTACCAGCAAAGACATCCACCCTGGACCTTATCGCATGGGAAAGGGGGTGGAGGATGCCAATACTTATCGGGTCGGCCACCCCCTTGCGCAGAAAGTATTAGGTAAAGGCATGGCCCTTTCCGTAGCCCCCTCAGAGGTGGCGTTCAACTACAGCGGTAGCGGCAAAAACATCGCTGTTTTGGAGCCACTTGTTGGACAAGCTGGATGGCTGGCCTGCACACGGCTCACGATAAGCGCCTTGGAGACTGAAGACAAACTTGTATTGACCGGAATAACAAATGACGGGAGGCAGCTTGACGGTGCTGAATGTCGCCGACTCTTCGACCTCCCTGCCCGGCAGGGAGCGGCCTGCGCCGTGCCATCAGAGATAAATAACGCTCTAGAGGCGGAGCTGAAGCACCAGCACCAGGAGCTACTGGAGGAGTTGACAGCCCGCAACACCGTCTGGTTCGATGCCGAAATGGATAAACTGGATCGGTGGGCGGAAGATCGTCGGACATCCTTAAAGGCGGAGCTGGCAGAACTTGACGAAGCACTTAAAGAAGCGAAGAAAGCAGCGCGCCTCGCGCCGACATTGCCGGAAAAGCTGGAACGACAGCGGGCGGTGAGAACCTTGGAAACGAAGAGGGACGAGGCGTGGCGGGCTTATGACTTGGCAAGTCGCGAGGTTGACCGGCAGAAGGATGCCGTGCTTGACCAGATCAGCGCAAAATTGCAGCACCGTATGGAACAAGAGGCATTATTTGTTCTGCGTTGGCAACTGACCTGAGAAATTTATTTGATGCAATTTTGAGATGAGTGAGAGGTGCCGCCGTGAAAGCTACTGAAGCCAAACTCTTGGAGTTCCTAAAGAAGTCACCACAATTCCTCATACCGATCTATCAGCGCACCTACAGTTGGAGAGAGTCTGAGTGTCGCCAGCTCTGGGATGACATTCTCCGTGCTGGGCGTGATGAGGCTGTTTCAGCCCATTTTGTAGGGTCTATTGTCTATGTGGAAAAGGGCCTCTACTCCGTATCCAGCCAGTCGCCGCTCTTGGTGATAGATGGCCAGCAGCGCTTAACGACAGTAACACTACTTATCGAGGCCCTGGCTAGGGCACTCGGCGACACCGAACCACTGGATGGTTTCTCCGCGAAAAAACTCAGGAACTATTACCTGCTCAACCCTCTGGAAGATGGGGAACGGCGATACAAGCTCGTGCTCTCTCAGACGGATAAGGCATCTATGATCGCGGTGCTCGACCAACACCCGAAGCCCAAGGAACACTCGCTGCGCATCGAGGAGAACTTCAACCTGTTCAAGGAATGGATTGGGGGAGCAAAGGGCGACTTGGAAGCATTGTGCAAGGGTTTGGCAAAGCTTGTGATCGTGGACATCTCGCTCAACCGCGATCAGGATAATCCCCAACTGATCTTCGAGAGCCTCAACTCCACCGGCAAGGAGTTGAGCCAGGCCGACCTGATCCGCAACTTTATCCTGATGGGACTCGAACCGCAACTTCAAACGAAGCTCTACGAGCTGTATTGGCGACCAATGGAAGTTGACTTCGGCCAGCAAGCCTACGCTGACCACTTCGACGCCTTCATGCGTCACTACCTCACGGTGAAGACGGGCAAAATCCCCAACATGGACAAGGTATATGCGGGGTTCAAGGAGTTCGCACGGTCACCTAAGGCCGGTAGTGTCGAGTCTTTGGTTGCAGATATTCGCGCCTTTGCCGCTTATTTCTGTGCCATAGCGCTGGGCGCTGAGCAAGACACTACCCTCAAAACAGCTTTCCGAGACATCCGCGAGTTGAAGGTTGATGTAGCGTACCCCTTCCTTCTGGAGCTGTATCACGATTTCACGCAGGACACGCTATCGAAGGAGGAACTCCTCCAGGCAGCTCGGCTGGTGGAAAGCTACGTCTTTCGCAGGGCTGTTTGCGGTATCCCCACGAACTCGATGAACAAGACCTTCGCTAACTTCAGCCGGTCATTAAAAAAGGACCGGTACTTGGAGAGCATTGAAGCACACTTCATGCTCCTGCCCTCGTATCGCCGGTTCCCCAATGACGATGAGTTCCTGAAGGCTCTCACCTTGAAAGACCTGTACAACTTTTGGAGCAGGAGCTATTGGCTGCGCCGTCTGGAAAATCATGGTCGTAAGGAACGGGTGCTGGTTGAGGACTATACGATTGAGCATATCATGCCTCAGAAGGAGAACCTCACGGAAGAATGGCGGAAAGCTCTCGGCCCGAACTGGGAGTACATCCATCAAACCTACTTGCACACCCTCGGCAACCTGACACTTACCGGATATAACTCGGAATACAGCGCTCGCCCCTACCCCCAAAAACGTGACATGACCGGGGGATTCGCTCAAAGTCCGTTGCGCCTAAACCAAGGGCTAGGAGCCGTTCAGCAGTGGAATGAAATCACGATCCTTGAACGAGCGGAAAAACTTGCGGAGCAGGCGAAGGGTGTCTGGGCTGCTCCAAAACTTGACCCATCTGTCTTGGAGGCATATAAGCCTCAGACTACTGCGGGTGCCTATACCATCCAAGATCATCCCCACTTGCTTTCCGGGACCATGCGCGACCTTTTCCAGGCTTTCCGGGCTGAAGTCTTGGCTATTGACCCGTGCGTTACCGAAGAATATTTGAAGCTCTATGTTGCTTTTAAGGCTGAGACGAATTTTGTAGATGTTGTACCGCAGGCTAAAAGGTTGCGATTATCGTTAAATCTTCGATTCCACGAGATCAACGACCCTCATGGCCTATGTAAGGACGTGTCAAACGTAGGCCGATGGGGTAACGGCGATGTAGAAGTTGGATTTTCTTCCCTCGAAGAGTTACCCCATGTGATGGGATTGGTGCGTCAGTCGCTGGAGAAACAGATGGGGCCTGTAGGTGATTTGTGATATGTTCCGTTGAATCTGATGAAACTACCCAGGAGGGATGTAGATGAAAATCAAGTCAATCCGCCTCGAAAATTTTCGGAGCTTTCAAGATGAGACGATAGACCTCAATCAGTACTCCTGTTTCGTCGGCCCCAACGGGGCAGGCAAGTCGACGGTTCTTACCGCCTTAAATGTCTTCTTCCGAGAACAGAACGCCTCTGCGACGGATGTGGCGAAGCTTGCCGAGGAGGATTATTTCTGCAAAGACACGACTCAGCCTATTAGGGTCACAATTACTTTTGACGACCTGAGCGCGGCAGCAGTGGAGGCCATGTCTGCATACGTGCGTCATAATGAATTAGTGGTTACCGCCGAGGCGCAATTCGATGCTGCGGCTGGGATCGGGACGGTTAAGCATTACGGGCAGCGTTTGGCGATGCCTGAATTTGCGCCTTTCTTTGAAGCTGATAAAGCCGGAGCCAAGGCCGGTGAACTTAACCCGATCTTCGAGCAACTGAGGCAGGTGTTTCCCGATCTGCCCAACGCGCGCTCAAAGGATGACAAGGCTGAAGCCCTTCGCACCTATGAGGCGGCTCACCCCGAAAGGTGCATTCTGATTCCTAGCGAGGACAACTTCTACGGGGTGAGCGGCACCAGCAAACTGGCACCGTTTGTTCAGTGGGTATACGTCCCTGCCGTGAAGGATGCAGGCGAGGAAGGACAAGAGTCAAAGAACACAGCGCTTGGAAAACTCATTGCCCGCGCCGTCCGTGCTCGGACCAATTTCGACACAGAACTTACTAGGCTAAGGACGGAGGCACTGGAAAGATACCAGGAGCTTCTGGAGAGGAACCAGGAGAGCCTAACAGATATTTCGCAGTCCCTGCAGAGGCGGCTGGAGGCGTGGGCACATCCCAATGTTCGCCTGGGAGTGGAGTGGCTTTCAGACCCTAGCAAAGCTGTTTCGGTGCAGCAGCCTGTGGCGGGAATCAAGACAGGCGACGGCGATTTCCTTGGGAACCTAGCACGAATGGGGCATGGGCTGCAACGCTCCTATCTGCTCGCGCTCTTGCAGGAACTTGCCGGTTCGGAGCAGCCAGATGCGCCGACTTTGATCTTGGGGTGTGAAGAACCTGAACTTTACCAGCATCCACCTCAGGCTCGGCACCTTGCAGAGGTCTTTTCGGAACTTGCTCACGGCAACAATCAAATTCTGGTTACAACCCACTCACCACTCTTTGTCAACGGTAACGGCTTCGAGAATGTGCGGCTGGTGAGAAAGGGAGAGCCTGGTGCCGGGACCACTGTCAGCTCGATAACGTTCCAGGCCCTCTGCGAACGGATAAGAGAAGCTAGAGGTGAAGACCCGCAACGTCCCATCGAGGGCCTTGTGGCTAAGATACATCAAGCGCTTCAGCCTGGTATAGCCGAGATGTTCTTCGCGCACATCCCAATTCTCGTAGAAGGTCTCGAAGAAATCTCCTACCTCACCACAGAATTGCACCTGTCCGGCCAGTGGTCGGATTTCCGGCGTCTAGGGTGTCACATCATCCCGGTGAACGGGAAAGACAAACTCATCCAGCCGCTTGCTATGGCAATCGAGTTCGGTCTGCCAGTGTTCGTCATTTTCGATGCTGACGGTGACGCGAAGCCACAGCACCGGGGTATGCATGAGAGGGATAATGTCGCCTTGATGAACCTTTTAGGAATCGCTGCTGACGCCTTCCCGGCGGCAAACATCTTGGGTGATAACCACGCCATCTGGCAGACGAACCTCACCAACACTGTTAGGGCCGACTACCCTGAAGGCGACTATCTACGAATCACCGAAGAAGCACGAACCCATTATTTCCATGAACGTGGTCTGGACAAGAACCACCTCTATATCGCCGACTGGGTTTCTACAGCGAGTGCAGAAAACCTGAGGTCGCAGACCTTAGCAACCCTTTGCAGAAGCATCCTGCAATTTGCAGGCGGAGAGGATTAAACAATGACTGAACAGGTAGAAAAGCTTGACCTTTCTTCAAGTGATATTGCTAAAGAAAAACGGCAGGAGTTGCTTCGGCTTTTCCCGGAGATTCGCACCGAAGGGGGAAAGCTCAACATTGACCTTCTGAAATTGACACTTGGTGAGGCCGTAGATGTCGGCAAGGAGCGCTACGGCATGAACTGGCCAGGAAAGGCTGAATGCTTCAAGACCATCCAGACGGGCAGCATGGGCACCCTGCGTTCCTGCCGTGAGGAAAGCGTCAACTTTGATTCCAGCGAAAATGTGGTTATCGAGGGAGACAACCTTGAGGCGCTAAAATTGTTGCAGAAGTCATACCTCGGCAAAGTGAAGATGATCTATATAGACCCACCTTACAACACAGGCAACGACTTCATCTATCCCGATAACTTCTCAGAGAGCCTTCAGACATACTTAGAATATACTGGGCAGGTCGATTCGGAAGGTCGCAAGTTTGGCACTAATACTGATGCTGACGGTAGGTTTCACTCAAAATGGCTAAATATGATGTACCCCAGGTTGTATCTTGCACGGAACCTACTGCAGGAAAATGGAGTAATATTTATAAGTATTGATGACAACGAAGTTGAAAACCTGCGTAAACTCTGTAATGAGATTTTCGGAGAGGAAAATTTTATTGCTTGTGCTGCCTGGCAGAAGGCATATACCTCGAACATGACCGCTCAATTCATTTCTAACACCCATGATTACATAGTGATTTATGGGAGAAATACTGGTGAAACGGCGATGGGGCGTTTCGCGCGAACTGAAGAGCAGAAAGCAAAATTTAAAAACTTTGACAGCGATGCTCGTGGCCCATGGAAAGCTGAAAACTTGTCAGCGGGTAAATTTTACTCAGCAGGGCAATTTGAGATTGTTGGTCCTACTGGCGAAAAATTCCTGCCCCCCCCGGGCAGGTTCTGGCGGTGCAATCAGGAGCAGTACCAAAAATGGCTAGCTGATGGAAGGATTACGTTCGGAAAAGATGGAACGGGCAGACCGATGCTGAAAAAATTTCTTTCTGAAGTTGAAGATGGACTCACTCCGAACACTTGGTGGAAACATGAAGATTTCGGGTCTAACAAGGAGGCCAGTCTCGAATTAAAACAACTCTTCGGTGGAGATGCATATTTTCAGACTCCCAAGCCTACTAAGCTTCTGAAGAAGATATGTGAACTTGTAGAGGATAGGGATGCAGTAATTCTCGACTTTTTTGCGGGTTCTGGCACTACCGGTCATGCGGTTCTCGATCTCAACAAGCAGGATGGGGGCAATCGGAAGTTCATCCTGGTCCAACTTCCCGAACCAACCGAACGTGAAGACTACCCAACTATCGCAGAAATTACCAAGGAACGATTACGGAGAGTAATCAAGAAACTGAATGATGAGGATGCAGGGAAACTTGACTTGGCGGGGGCAACCAAACAGGACCGTGGTTTTCGGGTT
The DNA here is from genome assembly GCF_004917065.1 of Geomonas ferrireducens. Lineage (NCBI taxonomy): Bacteria > Pseudomonadati > Thermodesulfobacteriota > Desulfuromonadia > Geobacterales > Geobacteraceae > Geomonas > Geomonas ferrireducens. Next base: position 242,460 of record NZ_SSYA01000003.1, on the reverse strand, counting down.
TTCAAGCTCAGCGAATCCAACTTCACAACTTGGAATACCTCTATGCCTCACGACGCCGGTGTCTTGGAGCAACAACTCCAATTGCATATAGAGCATATCCGCAAAGGTCGTACTGCCGACGACATACTCTACGAAATCCTTCTCAAAAGCGGCTTCACTCTTACGACTAGCGTTGAAGAAATCTCCCTAGCAGGCAAGACCGTACATGCTATTGCAGGTGGTGCCCTCTTCATCTGCTTGGAGCGACAGTTAACGTTGGAACTGATTCGTGCCATGGCAGAGGCAAGACCAGAACGCATTGTGTGCCTAGATGAAGGCTTTGCCGGAAATGACCAACTAAAGGCTAACGCTGTACAGATTTTCAAGACGAAAGGCGTCACCAGTTTCAAAACGGTATAAGGGACTACACATGAAGATACAGTTTGACCCAAAACAGCCATTCCAACTTGCCGCTGTAGCATCCATCACAAACCTGTTCCAGGGACAGCCGCAAGGTGCACCGGAGTATGCAATTATAACCTTGGGCAGCATGGAAGGACTATTTGCGGGGCAGAACGGGACAGAACTCGGCATGGGGAATCGTCTGCTTCTAGCTGAAGACAAGCTAATTGCCAATACCAGAGCGATCCAATCCGCCAACGACATTGAGGTTGCGGGCTTAGATGCGCCGTTGGAAGCGTGGGAATTGTTTGACACTCCGGCTAACGAAGCCCGTCGCTGCCCCCATTTCTCAGTTGAAATGGAGACAGGTACCGGCAAAACCTACGTTTACCTTCGCACCATCTTCGAGCTGTCGAGTCGGTATGGTTTCCAGAAATTTATTATCGTAGTGCCCAGTGTCGCGATCCGAGAGGGGGTGCTCAAGAATATCAAGATTACCGCCGACCATTTCAAGGCGATCTACAATAACCTCCCTTTCGAGCACTTCGTCTACGATGCAAAGAAGGTGAACCGGCTGCGCCAGTTCGCCACCAGCAACACCCTGCAAATTCTTGTCATTAATATAGATGCCTTCCGCAAGAACTTTACCGGCACCGAGGCCGAGCAAAAGAGCAACGTCATCTACAAGGAAAGTGACAAACTGTCCGGCCGCCAGCCCATCGAGTTTATTCAGGCCGCCAGGCCAATCGTCATTATTGATGAGCCACAGAGCGTTGACGCCACAGATAAGGCGCAGGAGGCGATAAAGGCTCTGAACCCTCTTTGCACACTGCGCTACTCCGCCACCCACCGCAATCCGTACAACTTGGTTTATCGCCTCGACCCGGTGCGTGCGTTCGAGCTGAAGCTGGTGAAACAAATTGTTGTAGCCAGTGCCGTCTCCGAGGGATCGGCAAATGATGCGTTCGTCAGGGTTGAGCAGATCGAGTACAAGAAGGGCATCAAGGCCAAGCTGCGCATCCATGTTCAGACCAACGACGGCCCAAAAGAGAAGCTAATTACCGTAAAGAATGGTGCTGACCTCTTCTCTCTCTCAGACGAGCGTGCCTGCTATGCCCATGGGTTTTCCGTTGCCGAAATTAATGCGGAGCCTGGCAGCGAGTTCATCCGTTTCAATAATGGCCGCACCCTCCGTTTGGGAGAAGAGATCGGTGGAATGCGAACCGATGTGTGGCGCACCCAGATCAAGCACACCATCAAGAAGCATCTGGAAAAAGAGCTGCAGGTTCGCGAGCACGGCATTAAGGTCCTCAGCCTCTTCTTCATCGACCGTGTCGCGAACTACCGAGACTATGACGGGGAAGGGCAGCCCATTAAGGGGAAGTTCGCCGAAGTCTTCGAGGCAGAGCTGACTGCTCTTGCAAAAGAGGAGCGTTACAAGGAGCTGGAGTGGCTAAAACAGCCTATGGAGAAGCTCCATAATGGCTATTTCGCGCAGGACAAGAAGGGAGTATTGAGAGATACTCGCGGCGACACCCAAGCCGATGACGAAGTCTACAACCTCATCATGACAAAAAAGGAAATTCTGCTCTCCCTGGACGAACCGCTGCGCTTTGTCTTCAGCCATTCTGCGCTGCGAGAAGGGTGGGATAACCCCAATGTTTTCCAGATTTGCACTCTTAACGAAAGCCGGAGTGCCGTGAAAAAACGGCAGGAGATCGGTCGAGGTCTGCGCCTGCCGGTAGACCAGAACGGCTTCCGTGTCTTCGATGAATCTATAAACAAGCTGTACGTCATGGCCAACGAGAGCTATGACGAGTTCGCCCGTGCACTCCAGACGGAGTATGAGGACGACTGCGGCGTGACTTTTGGCAAGGTGCCGCTGACCGCCTTCGCGAAGCTGGTACAGGTGGTCGACGGCAATGAGGTGCCAATCGGACCGGAGACCGCGCAGGTTATCCAATCTGCTCTGGTCACCCAGAAGATGCTGAGCGCGGAAGGGCGCATTCTGCCCGCCTTCGATCCAAAAGGAAAGGACTTCAAACTGGACCTTCCAGAGGAGTATCGCGACTTGACCCCAGCTGTGATCGACCTTCTGTCGTCTTACCAGATAGAGCGGCATATTCGTCGGGACAAGGACGATGGTCCTAACAAGCTCAAGAAAGAAGTGACCCTAAGCCCTGAGTTCCAGGCTCTTTGGGACCGCCTCAAGCCTAAGACTACATACCGGGTTGAGTTTGAAACCGAAGTACTAGTGCAAAGGGCCGTTGACGGTCTAAAACGTATGGAACGCATTGAGACCCCACTTATACGTGTTGCCGCTGGACAGATTGGAGTGAAGAAAGGCGGCGTTGATGCCACCGCTGTCAGCGTGGCCGAAGAGAAGATTGAGTTCGGCGATCATCCCGTGCCAGACATTCTAGCTTATCTGCAAAACGAAACGGAACTAACTCGTTCCACGCTGACTCGCATACTCAAGGAGTCAGGGCGGCTGAGCGAGTTCTTCCACAATCCGCAGCGGTTCCTGGATTCCGTCGCAGGCGTGCTCAAATACGAACTGCACCGCTTGCTGGTGGACGGCATTAAATACGAGAAGATCGACGGGGTGGGATCGGAAGCCGAGTGGGAGATGCTCCTGTTCAAGAACGAGGAGTTGATCAATTACCTGACGGCGGTGCAGGTCAAGAAGTCAGTTTACGAGTACATTTCCTACGATTCGGAAGTGGAGCGCGAGTTCGCCAAACGCCTGGACGAGCGGGAAGACATTAAGCTCTTCGTTAAGCTGCCCGGCTGGTTTAAGATCGACACACCGGTCGGCACCTACAATCCCGACTGGGCAATCGTCAAGCATGATGATGAGGCGCTGTATCTAGTTCGTGAGACAAAGGGGACACGGGACTTCCTAAAATTGCGCACGAGCGAAGCCGACAGGGTTCGCTGCGGACAGAAGCACTTCGATGCTCTTGGAGTGCCGTTTGACGTGGTGGTGACAGCTGAGCAGGTGTGATAACCACTTTATCGAGTAAATGACCTGGCATGGTCAGTCTGAGCGACGGGTGCGGCTCATGCTCAGGTTTGAGATTGCGGCATGAGTCTGTACCCCCTTAGCACCTCGGTTCCCACCTGTACTAGACTCAAAAGAGACCATTATTGTCTCCTTTGAGTACTAGTTATATGAAGAGAAAAAAGGGAACGAGAGTTCACCCAGCCATAACAATTCCGTCAGAAGCCAAGGGATGCTCCTGCAGCCATTCATCCCAATACTGAAAGTATCCGGCGTACCTCACCCGTTCATCCTCCCCTCCGAGGTGAAGAAATTCGAGCGGCGATTTTTTCCCGGCTTTGAAAGGCAGCGGCCTCCCGTATCGCACCTTTACCTCTTCGATCATGGTAGTTTCCAGGTAGTTGGCGTCCGACTTCTTCACCAGGAATGCATCGTGAACGGGGAGCGCAGGTATCCCCTTATCTGCCAAACGCAGCAGGATCGCCTCGGCCAGATCGGCCTCGCGCCGCTGAAGGCTGAGGCCGGCATCTCTCAAGAACATGTGTCGGATCGGCGCGTGCTTCAGGACGAACCTGTCCAGAACCTCCTCTGCGGTTAAAGGAATGTGGACGCTCCCGCCTCGGTTAAGCTCAGATTGTATGGCTTTGATTGCAGTCCCACGGTCGCAACTATTCAGTATAGCTTGCGCTATGTCCTTCATGAAATCCCGCCCTCTCTCGTGTGTCACCTCCGGCATCATGTACACGTCGTCCGTAGGTAGGTCCAAGCAAAGAGCAAGGTATGCGAGGTTTATGCTCGTCCCGGTGAAATCCCGTTCAACCGTCTCCTCGTGGTCTATTCGGATGAAAGGGCGGAACTCTTTCGGGAGGGTGATCCACCAAGCACCATGAAACCTTCCTCCGAGATCGAAGGACCCCCTATTGAAGCTGCGGTGAAGCCTGACCTTACTGCAGTCGAGGGCCAGCTTCTTCTTCAAGAGCTTCTTCGCGATGGCCTTATCCTGATCATCCGGGACGTAAAGACCGATGAAATGATGTTCGAGGCGCTGGTTGATCTTCTCTAGATTCGCGCGCATTCGTCTGGTTTCCTGGGTCTCCTGGTACGAGATGCGATCCCCTTCAATATTTGAAAGAACGATTGTGTTCTCGTCGGGGAAAGTATCCCGAGCAGCCTGTAATAGCTTACGGAGCTTGTCAGTAGCTCTCATTCGGGAGATGCTACTGCGATTTTTGAAATGAACGCCTCGCTTGGTCTCGATATACCTCTTATCAGCCAAGGCTTCCACAATCTTCATCATTGGCTCGTAACTGAGTTTCACCCCTTGTGCCCCCACCCTTTGAGGATAGAACCACTTCCTGCTGCGATGATAGGCGACATATCGCCCTCTGTTTTGTCGGAAAGCGCGCAGTAAATTGAGAAGGACCAACTTGAGGTGCGGAGAATATCTTCCGTAGAGATACTTCTTCGGATCAAAGGCTGGACTCACGTCAGCCTCTATCTGTTGAAATAGCTCCTTGAAGCTGTCGTTATCCGTGTCGAGGTCTACATTTAGCGGCATTGAGTTATCAAACTCACTGTAGTGCACGGGACCACCTAAAGGCGAGGTAGATCGGACCATTCCCAAGTATCTGCAATAGCTGATGCGGGGTGATTTCAGAAACATCAAACCAAAGCTCATTTTCGGAGACACCTTCTACCGAACCAGGCTCGTAGCCAAGGGTACGGCGGTATGCCTCGACAATCGTCTGGAATGCCATACCATTAAATTTCTCACTCCCTAGCCCGTTCACGCCCCACCGACTACTTAGTTTCCAAGCCAAGGCAGTACCTTCCTTGGCGGGACCTATTATGTCGCGCCACAGTTCTATGGCTGCATGGTGGAAATCCATCTGTGTCCGTAGCTCTCGATAAATCCTTCCCGTTTCAGCGACTGCTGACATTACTAATTTAAACTCTTGCTGCATGTTATCCTCCTCTGGTTAGATTGGTTACGCTTCTGTTCCTAGACCGCAGGCTCTTCGCTGCGGGGTAAAGGTGAACTCAGATACAACAAAGCCCTGGTCCATGAACTTCCATGGCAGGGCTTTGTACGTCGTGTCGGGGCTGACAGCGGCTATGGTTTAGAAAATGCACCTCTTCTTGATACTCGTAGTTGTCTCCATGAGAATCACGCCGCGAGCTTGAACTCCGGTTGCAGTGATGCTGCAGTCTGCCGGTGAGGAGCCTTGGGCCAATCGCTTAGGCGATGGGGTAAAAAAGGTATCATCTCCTCTTCTCCGACAACTCCCTTGTCCTCTAGCAAGTTTGCAAGATTCAACACTCTCCCCCATACCTCTGGCGTTCTCAAAATCCTCTCTGTCTGTTCAGCCAAGTTATCAAATTCTTTGCTAAACCGGAAAGGAAGCAATCCACATATACCGTATGCCTTGTCAATGTCGCAAGGAAACTCTTCATCAGCAGAATCAAGGTAAATCTCGCCTTCCTTTACCCCCTCAAGAATCTGGGTGGCAATATCCCCTGCTATTACCGCACAAACCCAGCCTCGCATTTCCCGACGTAGCTGCCTTGTCACGTTCCTACCATTCGGAATATTGGTCCCTATCATTTTTGTGTAGGCTCTGAACCCATCAACGTCTGACTTCATATAATACTCCTCCTGATCCCACTCCAGGAATCTCCATACCGGATTTCGACTTGTACGACAAACTCCAGCCGCTTCAAGCGGTTCTTCCCCCATACTTTTGAAGGAACTTCCCATCTCAACGTCCAAAGGGTGAACTTCTAGGCTATGAACGTATGTGCCTACTAATGCATGAACTACAGCATGTGCAGCTTCGTGCACACAGACCTCATAACGATGCTCTTTCGTAAACACGGGTTTAAGCAAAACGCACCCCCGTCTGCACGGTTGGCGCTACCTGACAAGAAACATTCAACTGCACGGTAAAACTGGAACACCTCAACATTTGACCTCCTCTTGGATTTTGAACGCAAAAAGGCCTGAGTGTGCTTTTCAGCTTCTCACGCCTTACGTTTGCAGTTATTTATGCCGCTACAACGGAAGCGATTACTAGTACTTTAGAAATAGAAAGAGCGCCATTTGCGGTGGCGCTCCACGATACCTTCGATTTTGATGTGCCACGCCTCGGGTGACTTGTGTGTGTGAGGGGGGGGGGTGAGCCTCAACGCGGCGCCCATGATACTATTTTAGAAGAACACGACTTTCCGAATCTGTCAATTTTTTTTTGTGGGTTTCGCTTGTGCACGCTTGTTCATAGTGATAGCCACTGCTAATAGTGGGTAACATCAACGATTCCGGCCTCAAGCGCGGCGTAAACCTCCTTGTTGGCAAATTCGATGGCATCTATCTCAAGGGCCTGGTCGTGACCTCCCCGGTAGGTCAGGTTGTCGCGGTAGCGCTGGAGGATGTGCCGATATTCGTGAGCGAGGGTCCGAAGGTGGAAGAATAGACCGTACTTCTTCTGGGTGATGACGTTCGCGATCCTGATCTTTGCCGGGCCGGTCTCATTGTAGTACGCGACACCCTTATTGTTGGTGCCACCGTACCTGATGTACTCTTTCTCCTCGAAAACATAGACCACGTCCTTGGCCACCGGGTGCTTCTCGGATAGCCAAGCTATGAATGTACGAGCTATGTCTGCGGGGTTGCCCTTGATCTCGACCATCTAAATCTCCTACGGGTGTGCGCCGGAGCTTTTGCCTGTGACTGGTTGGTTGACTGACGACTTATTGCGAATTATGCCATCGAATCCCCGACTTTATGTCAACCGAGAGTGAGTAATCCAGCTTCTATCGCAGCATCAATTTCTGCTTCACTGAAACGTTCGGCAGCCAATATCAGCTTCATGTCAAAGCGGTCTTTATAATTCAGGCCGTCTCGGTACTCCTGGAGGGCATGACAATATTCACGGGCCAAAGCTCGGAGAACTCCTCTGAGACCAATATTAGCCTTGATCGCCAGAGCTGCTACCCTGATCTTGACAGGGCCTACGTTAGAGGCCACCATGACAGCGGTTCCGGTACGACCATTTAAGGAGATGTAGTCAAGATTTTCAAAGACATAGACTATCTCTTTGTCAACTGGGTGCTTCTTTGCAAGAAAGTTGATAAAGACATTACACTGCTCGTCAGGGGCCTTGCCATTAATTGTAATCTTGGCCCCTATTTGCTGTCTAAGAATATTGTTATTTCTAGCATATAGTTCAAGTTCTGTTACCATTTGATACCATTTTAGATCATTTGGAGCTGAATTTTTAAGAGCACTCAAATTTTCTAGAGTCAAATACGTCGGGCGGGCAGGGCGTTCATAATCTTCAATCATATATCTAACATTTTGGTAGAACTTGCCAATCGATCTAACTAATTCGACAGATTTATTTGTCTTATTTGCTAATAAATTGGCAGTATCTCGCAAAATGTATGGTTTGCCTGTTTCAGGATTAACTGGAATCATTCCAACAGCAAGCATTGAATCATAAAGAATGCTTCTGTAATGACTTGCTTTTTTGCAATAAAAATTATCATTGATAGCTTTCATTATGGTTTCTGCAGATGCTTTGGTCATCTGGTAAATCGGATCATTACAACTGTTATATGCCTCAACTACGTCATTATAAGCCTGCATGGTAGGCTTGTTCTGCCTCAGTTCTATTTTCTTATCCATTGAGCACCAACCCGATTATTGAGCACGACCGAACAACTGCTAAAATACCGTGTCCGCAGATTCCCTTCAAATGGGAGCTACCCGTTGGGGGCGAATCAGCTTTATACACCCTATTGGCTGTATAATCAACGGCAACATCTACCACTTGTGCGTGGCACCCACAACCTTGCAGCTGTATGCTCCCTCCCAAAGGGCTAAAAATATGCATACAGTTCAGGACAGCGCTGCTATCGGTAAAAAAATAAGGGAGTTTCGGCTGCTGGCGGGGTTCACCCAGGAACAGCTCGCAGAGAAGTTGGGGATTACTTTTCAACAGGTCCAGAAGTACGAAAAGGGAACGACCAAGGTAAACCTTACGAGATTGCAGCAACTCGCTGGCATTCTAGACGTACCAGCATCGGCCTTCTTTGAGGAATCCTCTCTAACTGTGTATCGCCTTTCCGAAGAGGAGATGGGACTGCTCAAGGCATTCAAGCAGGTGCCAGAATCTTTGCGTGGTAGCGTACTTGAGATCGTATCGAATCTCACTCGCAAAAATTGAAGCTGATGGCTTAGAGGTTCCCAAAAGGCCGAGACTGCTTCGGTGCTCATGAAGCAGAGAAGCAGAGCTTTTTCGTCCCAAACGACAACGCCACACCCGATGGACTAGGTGAGGCGTTTTCTGTTTGTGTGCCTCGCGGCATCACCTCCCGTATAGCTTCCGTGGCCGTCATCTTGACAGCTCGATCCTCTTCGCCCTTCCCTGGCGATAGTCTCCTCGATTAGGGATTTTTCCTTCTTGTTGCCTCTTCCACCTCTGCCGCTCCTTCGCCTCTAATGCGTACCTCCAGGGGGACCGCTGGTTTCTGGCTCGCGGTAAGGTGACTGCGGTGCAAGTTCAGGCCATCCACGAAGTTGACCAGAGAGCCTTCCCTGTCCCAGTTGCGGAAGGATGGTGCCCCTACCTTGAGGCAGGCTGTATGGTGGTACGTGGAGGCAGATTGTAGGCGGAAGGGGGGGGGACGGCAAAAGCCGCGCTCGTTGATCGGGCGCGGCTTTTGCCGTCATCGCTTGATGAACAAGGATGCTATGGCAACTCCCAGAGACAGGAGGGAGAGCACTATCGCTGTTTTGCTTCGTGTATCTTCTACCGTCTTTTCAGATACCACGCTTGCGAGATACGGGAAGTGGATGCTGTGCCTTGCTTGTATATCTTCTCCAGCACTGAACAGGAACAGAAACACAAGCGAGCCATCCTCTTGAGTATACCGATATTTGTGATCCAGGTGATAGTACAGCCGTCCAAACAGAATATAGGGGTCAGTCTCCAAGTCTGTAGCAATCTGCCGAATATCAATGGGAACATACGTTCGGCTGCCCCTAGTGGCGTTCTCTGGATCAAACGAGCGAAAGCCTTCCAGGTAGGTATCGTAAATATGCCGTAGTATCTCCAGGTCCGAAGGAAGCCTCATTGCACACGTCCTCGCAGGGTAGGCTCTATCTAATCTATGGTATAGGTCGTTCCATTGGGAACTTCCCCGATTGTTCGGTAAGGCATCACCATCTCACGCCCCTGGAGGGGGTACGAGATTTTTGGCATATTCTCCTATCGCGTCCTCCAGGATCGCTGATAGCCGGTCACCAAGAGCAAACGGTGCACTCTCAAACCCTGTACGTTCCAGTAAGACAGGACCACTTACAGAGGTGGCAGAAGCATGCAACCCGGTCAATGTCGCCGTATCTAGCCTGTTGCTTGTCATCGGGTCAAGAAGCTTAATTGAGATGTCGAACGCTCCCAGAACCTTTCCGTCCACGCGGGAAAAAGCTAAGTCCTCGACCTTTAGGAGGTCAGCCCCGCACTGCAACATCGATGCAAGGGTAGGGATCAGAAAGTTGTGCAACTTGCTCTTTACCATGTCTTCTACTCGTCCGCATTCTGCACGCCTTACGCACAGGCTCCTGAAAGTGTGTTCCATCAATGCTCTCCTCGTGGATGATGTTCAGACTGTATTAGGAAATTTATAGACCTAGTGCTTTTTCAGCGGCAGCAACCGCCTCTTCCTCATAGGCTCTCTTTGCAGCAAGCTCCTCTTCAGTTAGTTGAGAGTCTTGCTCCGTTGAAGGTCTCTCTGACTCATGCCGATACCTGCTAAAATTGTTGAAATCCTCCGCGTTGTCTATGCAGTTCTCAATCGGAACCTGTCCGATCACCTCCCCGTCGCTGGTCAGCGCCCAGCACGCAAGTGGCGACCGTTCCTCTGCAGGGGTTCCCTCACCATATACTGCATACCAGCCTGCCGCCGGTATTATCTGGATGATCCTTGGTTCCTTCTCTTTCATTAGTCATCCTCCTTGTAGCGCGCACAGTAGCCACAGTCATCATCCCCAGTCGTAGTCATCACATCCGTTACACATTCCACCAGGTCGTCGCGATCAGAAAAAGTCTCTATGGCATCGGGGTAGTGGGTGAGGATGTCGTCTGTCAGCTCCTCGTATTTGGTATACTGTAAGGTGTCTCTGTACTCCCCTTCGTGGATGTCACACTCTTTGATGGCACCAAGGTTCTTGCAGTACATCCTCGCTTCTTCAATCTTGGCTTCGTGGTCCTCCAACTCTTTCTTTGCCTGTCCCATAGCCACCTCCTCGTTGAAATGTTCGATAAAAATAGTAACGCTGTGAGGAACAGTCAAGGTGAGCAACAAAATAAAGTCTACCTTCGTAGCCCTGGCGGCACAAAGGCACGGGAATTACCCAGCCCCTCGGTACTACGCCTTCAGCAGCTTGTATATCGACTCCCGGGAGATGCCCAAGTCTGCCGCGATCTTGGTTTTCTTCTCGCCTGCCGTCACTCGCTCCTTGATCTTCGCCACCATCTCATCGGTGATCGACTTCTTACGGCCCTTCCCCTTGTACCCGCCTGCAGCCTTCTTCAGTTCGATCCCCTCGCGTTGCCTGGACTTGCTCAGGTCACGTTCAAACTCTGCAAACGCACCCAGCATCTTCAGCATTAGGTTCTTGAAGATGTCGTTCTCATCCCCGGTGAAGGTCAACCCTTCCTTGACGAAGGTGATCTTCACGCCCCGGTTTACCAGCTCTTTCACGATACCCAGCAGGTCAACCATGTTGCGTGCAAGACGGTCGATGGAGTGGACCATGATGTGGTCGCCTTTCCAGGCAGTTTTCAGCAGGTTCTGCAGCTCAGGCCGCTCCCTGTCTTTTCCGCTCTTCTTCTCCAGGAACTCAACGTCAAGCTCAACGCCTTCAAGTTGTCTCTCCAGATTCTGCTCCAGGCTGCTTACCCGCTTGTAACCGATTACCCGTCCCATTGATCCCCTCCAGTCAACAAAGTGTGTAAAAACACTCTAAGACCATTCAGTCAGCGTGTCAACAAAATATAACAAGGACCGTTTTTACACATAAAAAGTGTGTACATAAAACGTGGCCTAACGGTATACCGTTTTTACACATCCGATGTGTAGCAAAGTGGACATATCAAGCAAAAGGCTGTATAGCGTAGGTTGCTGCCGGAGTTATGTCTGCCACACCTAACACCTGGAAAGGGAAACTCAATGTCGTTTTTTGAGATGTTGGACAAACATTCTTGGATTATTACCCTCCTGATGGTGCCTGTTACAGTGGGTATCGCAGCCTGGCAGATTAATCGGCAGTTCGCAAAGACGATCCTGGCCCAACGGACGAACAAGTTGGATGAGTTGCATCTGACGATCTATAAAGAGATAGCGGACAAGATAGAGATGTGCGAGTCTGCTTTGTCAAAGGCACACGCTACCGTGTTGACACTTCCATCTTTCTTCGAGATGAAAATAGTCGAGGATCAAAAGGCGGTGTTAGAGGGGAAAACTGAGTCTTCTTATCCGATCCTCCAGCGGTATCCTACTCTTGTGTTCGATCAGCAAGAAATTCTCAGGACGCTGTCAGGTGTAATCGGAGTGATGGATAAATATGAAATTGCATTTACAGAGTTCTATGGAATGAAAGAGGAAATATCTAAAACTGGCAAAAAACTTAACGGCGTGACCAACCAATTTAACAGTCTAGCGCTACAGTTTCTACCGGTTGACATAGAGGAATCAGATAGACATAAGTTTGGTGGTGCAAAAGTGGTGTGTCCACCTATGCCTGATAAAGAAGCGCTTTCCGCTATGAAAGTTCTCTCAAGAGCCTGCACTGAAGTGAACATGGACTTGAGTAGTTACATTCATGATTTGCGCGTCGAAGCGCAGAACTGCTTGCTCAGCTCCCTTTTTGGCAACAAGAAAGCTGCTAAGCGAGTCCCTGGCAATCCTAAGTATCAAGTCCTAAGCCGGACACCTTCTGATTGAGGCCTCCCCCCCTCACCCAATCCTAAACACCCTCTACAAGCGATCCTCAGAGGTGGGGGCGGCAGGCGCAATGAGATCGACTTCCAAAAGCGCGTTTGGGGATTGCTTACCCATGATAGAGGTGACGGGGCTTACATACCTTTCTTTTTACGTTCGAGTGCCCATCCCACCCGGCCTTCGTAATTGATTCTGGAAACTCATTCTAGAAATGGGCCGCACCGACCCGTGGAGGGGAATTTTACGTTACATAACATTCAGTTACCACGTCAACGGCAGCTTTAAAGGGGTAAGATCAACACCATAATCCAGCAGCTTCAGTGTCTCCATCATGGGCACGGGGTTTAGCTCTTGGCTATAGGTCTCCCAGGTTATTCCCTGCAGCAAAGCAGCGATCATTCTCTGCTCCTCTGACTCAAGGTGTCCTACCAGCCCCTTAACAGCGGAGTTGTCCCGGTCTTGCGACCTCACGTTCTGGAAAAACCAGTTTATGAATGTGTGCCGTAAAGAGTGGAATGGTTTCTTTGCTCGTTCTTCTTCGTCAACGATCACATACTTCCTAAACGTGCCATTGTACCATTTTTCAAAGTAGTGCGAATAACTGTCTGAATTTTCATAGTAAAACACTTTTCGTGTAGTACCGCCCTCCCAAGGCCGACTATATTTCAACTTGCGCCTTGAAGCTATGAAGTCCATAAGCCCTAATTCTAAAAGTGTAGGGTGAATGGGAATAGTGCGCCGACTTTGTTCGTTCTTAACACTTTGGTGTCGTGGTTCATAGTCCCGTAGCCTGAAGCAATCAAGTCCATCGACGACCATGAAATCGTCACAGTAAAGTTGACATATTTCTTCTTCCCTCATCCCGCTATACAACCCTATTAACGGAATCCAGAGCATGTGTGGGTCGAGTTTCTTGCGCCTCATACTCATTGCCCCCAGCTCGTTGATAAGGCGCTGAGTATCGTTGCGGTTGTATGGCAACCGCTTCAAAGTATCATTTCGTTTTTTCTTATGAACCTTCTTCTTAACGGTGAACACCTTGTCGCTACAATAATTTCTAGCGATGCCATACTCACCACTTTCACTGCCGTATGTCAGTAATCCCCCTAGCGCAAACCAAATTTGTTTTAAGGTCGTTGAGCCAAGAGGCTTGTATTTGGGGTGTTCCTGACATTGCTCCAAGGTCAGGCCTTGCATGTGAGGATGGCTGCGGAACGTCGGGTATATCTCCAAGTTTGCAAAGAGACGAACGAGCATATCCTGGTTAATCTCATCTGTGTAGGGATTGCCGGTAAGCTCTAGAATTTTTTCAAAATGGTTATCCATCTTCCTTTTGCTGTCCCTGTCCCAGTTCTCTTTATGAACCTCAGAGTACTTGTTAATCAGTGCACTCAGCCTTTTACGGCGAGGGGCGACAGTTGCGGACCCACCGTCATAGGGGTTGCTCAAGCCGCGTTCTGCCCTTTGCGCAAGCACTTCGTTGGCCTCGATCTCCTTCGCAAGCAAGGCATCGCACAGCATCTTAAATTCCGGCGAGCTTGTTGATGCCTGGACATTTTCTAACGCTAAAAGCGCAGATGCAGTAGGCGCTATTTCGGAATAGTCCTGCTTGCGCGCCTGCTCCATATACCGCGAGGCGAGCACTCGGTAATAGGAGGCGAGGTTTCGAGCGCCAGAGACCTCCTCAATCTCACCAGTCTCATCGTTCAACAGCTCATAATCTTTCCGGCAGTCCATGTGGTATCGTGCACGGAAATCTTGGCCCATCTGCATCACGGCAGCATCAAGAGGAGTTTCGGCAATGCTGTAGCGCTCTGCCTTGTCTTGATCAAGCAGAGTTGCCAAATATTCTTTGACTAGACTCTCGATCACCTTCGCGGTAAGTAGACCTGAACGCGCCATAAAGAAAACCCTCTCCGTTCTCGCCGTCAACACCTTCACAAGGGAAACAGCGTGCTTCCAGTTAGAGGTCTTGAGCGATTTCTTAATTTGTGTGCAGGGAAAGTGACACTTAACATCGGTGGGGATTCTGCACTGGAAATAGAAAGTTGTGCCTCTTTGAACCAGATAGCTGAAACGCATAAAGGCTTACTCCTGTAGTCCACAATGGGGCTAATTCGGAAGCAAGCCTTTAAAGGTCACCTGCAGAAACAACAGGTTACGATTTATTTGGGGTGGGTAGTGGGATTCGAACCCACGTATGAACGAGTCACAGTCGTTTGTGTTAACCGCTTCACCATACCCACCATATTCAGTTGTGGCACGCCTGAGAGGGTTCGAACCTCTGACCTACGGCTTAGAAGGCCGTTGCTCTATCCAACTGAGCTACAGGCGCAGAAGTAAAGCCTGCAATTGAGTGGTCGGGGTGAGAGGATTCGAACCTCCGGCCCCCTGCTCCCAAGGCAGGTGCGCTAGCCAGGCTGCGCTACACCCCGATTCAAGAAGCACGTTTATAGCATAGCCTCTGGAGCCGCGCAACACCTTTTTTATCCCCGCCAAGATTTTATCGGAGCCGTTTACCCCCCCCTTCAACGCAAAGACGCGGAGCCGCAAAGGCGCAAAGATGAAATCGCAAAAAGCCCCCCAATCCTGCCTTCCTTGCGTCTCCGCGCCTTGGCGTCTTTGCGTTAAAGCCTTGGTTCTTTGGCCGTTGTGTGCGCCCTAGCGGCTTTGCGTGAGCGCCTCTTTGAGCATCTGCATGGCGCGTCCGCGGTGGCTGATGGCGTTCTTGATCTCCATGGGAAGCTCGGAGAAGGTCTGCCCGTACTCCGGCACCATGAAGAGGGGATCGTAGCCGAAGCCACCCTCCCCCCGCGGGGCCTCCAGGATCACCCCGGCAAGGGCGCCGTCGAAGGTCCGGCAGGTTCCGTCGGGAAGGCAGAGCGCTATGACGCAGTGAAACGCAGCGCCCCTCTTCTCGGCGGGAACGCCCGCGAGCTCACGCAGCAGGAGTGCGTTGTTGTCGGCGTCGGTCGCCCCCTCACCGGCGAAGCGCGCCGAGTAGACGCCGGGGCGTCCGCCGAGATAATCGACGCAGAGCCCCGAGTCGTCGGCAAGAACCGGCCGCCCGGTGCAACGCGCCGCGGAGAGCGCCTTCTTTATCGCGTTCTCCTCAAAGGTCGCCCCATCCTCCACGACGTCCGGGAGATCGGGGAAGTCAGCAGGCGAGAGGATGGTATCCACCACGCCGCGCAACAGTTCGCCGAACTCGCGCAGTTTCCCCTTGTTTCCCGATGCGACCAGGAGTTCTTTCATGCCTGAAGCGCCTCTTTCTGGATCTCGAAGAGACGGGTGAGCCCCAGCATGGCGTGGCCGCGCATGGCGTCCATCTGGTCGAGGGTGAAAGGCTCCGCCTCGGCGGTACCCTGCACCTCGACGAAACGCATCGAAGAGGTCATCACGAAGTTCATGTCCACCTCGGCGCTCGAATCCTCCGGGTAGTCGAGGTCGAGGAAGGGGGTGCCGTCGACGATGCCGACGCTCACCGCGGCGACCGCCTCGCGCAGCGGACTCTTGGAGAGCTCCCCGGCGTCGACCAGGGTCTGCAGGGCGTCGGCCAGCGCGACGTAAGCACCGGTGATCGAAGCGGTGCGAGTGCCGCCGTCGGCCTGGATCACGTCGCAGTCGATGAGGATGGAGCGCTCGCCCAATTTTTCCAAGTCGACCACCGCGCGCAGCGACCTGCCGATCAGGCGCTGGATTTCGTGGGTGCGTCCGGAGAGTTTTCCCTTTGCCGACTCACGCTGGTTTCTCGTGTGCGTTGCCCGCGGCAACATGCAGTACTCCGCGGTGACCCAGCCCGTCCCCTTCCCTTTCAGGAAGGAAGGGACCTTCGACTCGACCGTCGCGTTGCAGATTACCTTCGTGTCCCCGAACTCGATCAGCACCGAGCCCTCGGCGTGTTTCAGGTAATTGCGCGTGATTTTAACTTCCCTCAATGCATCAGCCGCACGGCCGTTTCTGCGTGTCATGACTCTCCTTTAAAACCGGTTCAACGTTCAACGTTCAGCGTTCAACGTGTCGTTTGCCAACCTTGCAGCATTTACGTTACTTGTTTCATGGTCCTATATGTCCGCTCGAATAAGCGCGGTTATCATCATTTTCTCGTGCAGCGGTCCGTGCCGCCACGCCGCCCCTGCTTCCGGCAAAGGTCAAAGCCGTAACGTTGAACGCTGAACCTTGAACGGCTCTACCTCTTCGGGTTCACGTTCACCCTGCCCCGTCCGCCGTTGTCGTAGATCTTTGGTCCACCCTCGCCCCAGCGGTTGTTGGGGGCGCGGAACTCCTCATTGCCTGCGTTGTAGACATCATGCCCCGCGTTACCGGAGATCACGTTGTCCCACGCTACGGCGGAGCCGTCGAAAACGAGCACCCCCTGCGCACCGTTGCCGGTGATCACGTTGTCGCTCACCCTCACCCGCGAACCGGTCAGCGACAGCCCGTAGTCGCTGTTTCTCGCGAGCTTAACCCCGGTCACGCTCCCCTCGGTCTCGAAAAGGGTCACGCCGCGGCCGTTGTCGAGCGCCGCCCCGCCGGCAAGCTTCAACCGACAGCTGTCGCAGGAAAAGGCGGAGCGGTTCATGGCAAGACTTACGTCCTGCAGGTAGATCGAAGTGTGCCGCGCCTCGATCCCCACCCGGTTGCCGACCACGCTCACGCCGCGCACGGTCGCCTCGCTCTGGATAAAGCTCATGCCGGTGTCGCAGTCGGAGGCTCCCCCTCCCTCCATGGTGAGAAGCGCATCCTGGAAACGCATCCCGGTGGCGCTGCGCTCGGCACGCACCCCCTTCAGGGTCAGGTTCGCGAAAAGCGCCTCGACCCCGGTCGCCGCCCCTTCGATGCGGCAGTTTTCCAGAAGGTTGTTCTTGTCGCTGCCGAGAAGGACGATCCCCTGCCAGTCACCGGCAGAGGGCGCCGCGAAGAGCGAAGAGAAACGGATCGGCTCCTCCTTGCTTCCGGAGGCGACCAGCCGTCCCTGCACCACGAGGACCGGTTCCCCCGCCCCTTTCTTGAAGCGGACCAAGGTCCCCGGCTCGACGGTGAGCGTCGCCTGTGGCGCCACGGTCACCGCCCCCTCGACAAGCACCTCCCCCTTCCAGACGGTGTCCTCGGCGAGAACGCGATCGGCAAAGGTGCTCTGCGGCTTGAACGGCGCCTCGACACGCTCGGGAGCGGGAACGGGAGCAGAAGCGGGTGCGGACGGCGCGGCGGTGGACGGAGTATCGGCGGCCGCGGCCTGGTGGCAAAAAAGGGCCGCCAGAAGCAGCCCGTGAATAAGTAGTATGTGATATCTCTTCATTTTTTTGGGATCTGCAGGCTTTCCTGGTGATAGACCTTGTTCTTGCCGCGGCGCTTGGCCAGGTAGAGCAGGGAGTCGACTATGTTGAACAGCTCGTCCATCTTGTCCGCGTTGTCCGGGTAGCTCGCAACGCCGATGCTCACGGTGACGCCGCGGCTCGCCCCGTCAACGGGCCTCTTTGCGGTCCCCTGCTGCACGCTGTCACGCAGACGCTCCGCAGCGAGGATCGCCTGGTCCAGGCGGGTCTCCGGTAAAAGCACGATGAACTCCTCGCCTCCGTAGCGGAACGCGACGTCGACCGAACGGATCGTCTGCAGGATCAAATCCCCCATGAGTTCGAGGAGCCGGTCGCCCGTGGCGTGGCCGAAGCTGTCGTTGTAACTCTTGAAGTCGTCCACGTCCATCATGATGATGGAGAACGGCTTGTGGTAGCGCTTCGCGCGCGCCATCTCCTGCCGGAAGTACTGCTTGAAATAGCGGTGGTTGTGCAGCCCGGTGAGCGAGTCGGTAATGGCGAGAAGCTTGGTCCGCTTGTGCAACGTCGCGTTGTGGATCGCCATCGCGGCGAAGGACGCAAGGATCGAGAGGAGGTTCAACTTATCACGATCGAAACATCTCGGTTCGAAGTCATCCAGATAAAGGATACCGACGATGCGCTCCTGGAAGACGAGCGGGACGCACACAAGCGAGCGGATCCCTTCCTTCAGGGCG
Organism: Geomonas ferrireducens; assembly: GCF_004917065.1. Taxonomy (NCBI): domain Bacteria; kingdom Pseudomonadati; phylum Thermodesulfobacteriota; class Desulfuromonadia; order Geobacterales; family Geobacteraceae; genus Geomonas; species Geomonas ferrireducens. The sequence continues at coordinate 224,062 of NZ_SSYA01000003.1, read as the reverse complement.
ATCGGGTTCTTGAAGAACGGGGTTTGCTGGGTGTCCTCGATATAAAAGATCTCGCCGGCCAGAAGCACCTGCTCGGTGAGCCCTCCGGGGGTCACCTCCCAGCGCTCCTTCTTCACGAAATCCGCGGTGAGCCCCGAGTGCGCATGCAGGCTAAGCTCGCGCCTCGCGTCGTAGTAGAGCGCGACGCTCCCCGCCGGGGTGCCGGCGAACCGCATGGCGCTCGTCAGGATCGCCTGCAGCACCGTGTCCAGATCCAGCGTAGAGACGACGGCCTTGGCGACCTCTATCAGATCCTTTAGCCCCTTTACCTGGGACTCAAGCGACTCCTTTTGGCTATTGCAATCACACTGGCTCATGGAAGCTCCGGGAGGAAAAATTAACCCGTCATTAATAACACAGCGAGGCTCCCGTTGTAAATGCTCCTTAGGTGTAAACACCGGCAATTTCGTTTTTTATGATGGCCCGAAATTTTAATCTATTAACGCTTGACTTCGTCATACATCTTGTGGTTTATTTCTCGCCGCCCACTAAATGTGGTATTAAGCGATTCGCATGGCGACATGATAATTTATCCAAGGAGAACGAAACGTTATGAAGAAGACCGCCGAAAAGGGACAGATCCCGGGCCTCACCAAGAACGCACAGACCGTACTAGAGAAGCGCTACCTGAAGAGGGACCAGTCAGGCAAGCCTCTTGAGACCCCCGCCGACATGTTCCGTCGCGTGGCGACCGCGATCGCCCAGGCCGACGCCGTCTTCGACAAGAAAGCCGACCTCTCCGCGCTCTCCGACAAGTTCTACGCCATGATGACCAACTTCGAGTTCCTCCCGAACTCCCCGACCCTGATGAACGCGGGTCGCGAGCTTGGGCAGCTCTCCGCCTGCTTCGTGCTTCCGGTGGGCGACAGCATGGAGGAGATCTTCGAATCGGTCAAGCACACAGCGCTCATCCACAAGTCCGGCGGCGGCACCGGCTTCTCCTTCTCCCGCCTGCGTCCGGCGAACGACGTGGTCATGTCCACCACCGGCATCTCCAGCGGCCCGCTCTCCTTCATGCGCGTCTTCGACGTCGCCACCGAGACCATCAAGCAGGGGGGCACCCGCCGCGGTGCGAACATGGCGATCCTGCGTGTCGACCATCCCGACATCATGGACTTCATCATGTGCAAGAACGACCAGCGCCAGCTGAACAACTTCAACATCTCGGTCGGCATCACCGAGGAGTTCATGAAGGCGGTCGACGCGGACCGCGACTACACCCTGATGAACCCGCGCGACAAGAAGCCGGCCGGCAGCCAAAACGCCCGGAAGGTGTTCGCGCGCATCGTGAAGCAGGCCTGGGAAAACGGCGAGCCGGGCATCATCTTCCTCGACCGTCTGAACAAGGACAACCCGACCCCGCACATAGGCGAGATCGAGTCGACCAACCCCTGCGGCGAGCAGCCGCTGCTCCCTTACGAATCCTGCAACCTGGGCTCCATCAACCTCGGCAAGATGGTCGCGGGGGGCAAGGTTAACTGGGACAAGCTGAAGGAGACGGTGAAGAGCGCCGTGCACTTCCTCGACAACGTCATCGAGGTGAACAACTACCCCTTACCCCAGATCGACGAGATGACCCGCTCGAACAGGAAGATCGGCCTTGGCGTCATGGGGTGGGCCGACATGCTGATCCTGCTCGGCATCCCCTATGGCTCCGAGGAGTCCGTCGAGCTCGGCGAGAAGGTGATGCAGTTCATCAACGATGAAGGGCACGCCGCCTCCCGCGAGCTCGCGAAAATCCGCGGTGCGTTCCCGAACTTCAAGGGGAGCATGTACGACCTCCCCGGCGCCGCACCGGTCAGGAACGCCACAGTCACCACCATCGCGCCGACCGGGACCATCTCCATCATCGCCAACGCCTCCTCGGGCGTCGAGCCGCTCTTCGCCGTCTCCTTCGTGCGTCAGGTGATGGACAAGAACATCCTGGTCGAAGTGAACCCGCTCTTCGAAAAAATCGCCAAGGAGCAGGGCTTCTACAGCGACGAGCTGATGCAGCGGATCGCCGAGCACGGCACCGTGCAGGACATCAGCGCGATCCCCGATGACGTACGCGACGTGTTCATGACCGCTCACGACATCACCCCGGAAGAGCACATCACCATGCAGGCCGCCTTCCAGCGTCACACCGACAACGCCGTATCGAAGACGGTGAACTTCCCGCGCGAAGCGACCATCGAAGACGTCGAGAAGGTGTACCGTCTCGCCTACGAGCTGAACTGCAAGGGGGTCACCATCTACCGTGACGGCTCCCGCGACGAGCAGGTTCTCTCCGTCGGCAAGAAGGAAGAGCCGAAGGTCGTGGCAGCGATGACCGCGGAAGAAAAGCGCAGCAAGCGCGAGCGTCCGAAGGCGCTCAAGGGGTGGACCTACCAGATGCAGACCGGCTGCGGCCCGCTTTACATCACCATCAACGAGGACGCCACCGGCCTCTTCGAAGTCTTCACCACCATGGGCAAGGCCGGCGGCTGCGCCGCGAGCCAGTCCGAGGCGATCGGGCGCATGGTATCGCTTGCCTGGAGAAGCGGCGTGCAGGCACGCCAGGTAGTGAAGCAGCTCCTCGGCATCTCCTGCCACAGCCCGAGCGGTTTCGGCGACAACAAGATCCTTTCCTGCGCCGACGCCGTCGCCAAGGCGATCCAGTCGCACCTGGCGATCACCGGCCATGGTGAAGTCATCGAAGCTCCCGCCTTCGAGAAAGGCGCCTGCCCCGAGTGCGGCGGCGTCGTGGAGCACGAAGGCGGCTGCGCCGTCTGCCGCGTCTGCGGCTACTCCGAGTGCGCGTAGCGAGGTAGTTGAAGGAGATAATTGCGAGGGGTCTTAAAAGGACGCGCCGAGCAAAGAGTAAAAAAGAAGTAGCAAAAAACGAAGGGGGGCCGCAAATATGTGCGCCCCCCTTTTCGTTTTCGAACCAGTCCCTCGATTCACTTCCTCCCTGATGCCCCCCCCTACACCTCAGCGTACAACAAGGTAGATTTTCCACTTGTGAGTGAAGCAATTAGTCTATACCAGCTAAGCCATGCAATGTAAGACCTCGAGGTAATGAGTGATCAGCGGTGCTAAAAAAAACGCCCGCTTCAGCATGTTCTGAAGCGGGCGGCTACTACCTGATTCTTCCTTCCTGCTAGAAGAGGTAATACAGGGAAAGCCCGGCGCGGTAACCGTCCATGGATTCGAGGCGGATGTCCAGATTCTTTTCCTTTTGGTCGGTGGCGATTACGTAGGAAACGCTCGGAAGCAGATAGAGGTTGTGCGCCATCTGGATGTAGCTGGCGAGTTCAAAGTTGAACTCCTCATTGGCTGTCAGATTGCTCGTTGAGGTGTTGAAATTGGCGTCGATCTTCGCGTCGAGGGTCACCGTGTGGTTGAGTTCCTTCTCCAGGCCCAACGAAATGGTGTGGGTGTCTTGCTCCCCGTGATTGCGGATGGTGGCGCGATAGATGGCATAGGGAGTGTTATGGTCACCCAGGTTGGTGCTCGCGGCGATAAAGGGGCTCACGTCGGTGGTGCCGGTGCCGGCGTCATCGTTGCCTGCCGTGTCGAATTTAAGGCCCAGGCCCGCAACGACGGTGACCGGTTGCTCCTCCCCACCGAGCAGGCGATATTTCGCCTGGAGTGCGAAGTCCCCGAAGCCGTCCCGTTTCTCATACTCGGGCTCGAGTCCGTCAACCTGCACCTTCACACGCTCGCTGAATACGTACGGCATGGAGGCGGACACTTCCAAGCCGTGCCCAAGGCCGAGACCGAGGGAGTAGATGGATTCCGTCGTGTTCGTAAAAATTTTGCCTGATTCTAAAGCGCCTTTCACGTCGCCGCTTGCGTGAGAATACTCGAACTGCGCCTGTGCCTCAACCTGGCTCTTATCGAGAACCTCCGTGACGAGCAGTTTGTGCTCCGCATGGGCCGTTGCCGCAGTCAGAAGCACTCCCCCCAGTACCGCCGTAATCATTTTCTTCATGTAGCAGTCTCCTCTTACATCGAAATTCATACCAACGTCCCCCCCACATCCGCAGCTTCGTGGATATAGGTCGAACGAAGTAAAGATATTTCAATACAACAGATCATACAGGCATTACAACATTAAATATTTACTACAAAGACGGAAGCATTGTTGAAATTACAGCAATTTTGTACGAAACGGGGTCTCAACGTGTTGTTGTTCAGAGGAACCGGTCGCGCAGTTGGTGCGTGCTGTCGGCGTGTTGCCATACATGCAGCACGTCGCTAACTCAGGGGCGAGATTTACGACCTGTGCCACGAACTTCGCGATCGCTGCGCGGGGTTTGCAATCTTCGCGGCGGACTTCGCTATCGCCGCGCGGAGTTTGCGATCTCTGCGGCGCACTTCGCTGTCGCCGCGCGGAGTTTGCGATCTCTGCGGCGCACTTCGCTATCCCCGCGCGGAGCTTGCGATCTTTGCGGCGCTCTTCGCTATCGCGCGCGGAGTTTGCGATCTCTGCGGCGCACTTCGCTATCGCCGCGCGGAGTTTGCGATCTTTGCGGCGCACTTCGCTATCGCCGCGCGGAGTTTGCGATCTCTGCGATGCACTTCGCTATCGCCGCGCGTAGTTTGCGATCTCCGCAGCGCACTTCGCTATCGCGGCGCGGAGTTTGCGATCTCCGCGGTGCGCTTCACTATCGCTGCGTAAAGTTTGTCATCCATGCTGCGGGGAAGCGTATCCCCACGTCTTCGATGCGTTTCGTCGGTTTAAGCCGTGGGAGGGGTCGGAAAAAAGAGGCGGGGCCGGTCTCGCATCCACGGGACCGGCCGTTAGCCGGATTTTTTTGCAGGTTAGGTCACGATGATGCCGACGGCCTCGCTCCAAGGGCCGTTTTCGTTGTTCCCGACACTCCTTATTCTGAAGTAATACCAGCTTGCGCGCTCGAGGCTGTCAGCTGTGGTCCGAACTTTCGTCAGGTACGCGTAATCCACAAACGACTCTTCCCCCTGCGGATGCCCCTTACAGATCTGCAGTTGATAGGAACCTGCCCCGGGATCTCTGGTCCAACTGAGGATGACTTGCCCGGCATTCGGCCCGTTTTTCACTCTAAGGGCCAGGGAAGAGGTGGAAACCGGCCTGTCGTAAACCCTCTTCGCTTTTTCTTTCAGGGTATATCCGTTGTTGTGGAGCCAAGCTTCGTCTTTCTCACACTTCGCCCTGATCACCAGGTAGGCGGCGTTTATATTCACGTCGTCGACCGCCGCCGAGATGGCCGCCTGGAGTTCTTTCGTCGTGCGCACGTCAAGCGCCAGAGCTTTTTGTAATTCACTCTCGATACTCTCTTTGTGGCTCCTGAATTGCGGGGACCACGGCACCCAATGGTCGATCTGTGTGCTGATCTTGGAATGTGCGTCCTGCAATGTGGCGGCATCGTTGAGCCATGTCGCCAGTTGCAAGGGGGCCATAGCGGCGTGGTTCATCAGGAATCGGTCCGAAGCGTTCATTTCTCTCCTCCCTTTAAGATTAATTTTTACCAATTTATCAAATTATCCCATGCCGTCAAGCGATACAAACGTCAACTTCCGCCCGCCCCAAACCTGCTGAGGAGAAATGGTGGTCAGTAATAGAACTGTGCCGCCCCCCCGTCTGGAGAAGCGATGTAACGGAGGTGCTCTGACTCAGATGTTGAGTTTATGGTAACCTTGCAAGCATTGCCGTAGGAATGGAGGGAACATGTCGCAGTTCGTCGATGGACTTTTGAAAACGGTTGAAGCGGTTCTGCCTATGGTGGAGGATCTCTATAAGGATCTGCACCAGCATCCGGAGCTCCCTATGCAAGAACTCCGCACGTCTAAGATCATCGCCGGGAAGTTGCATGAAGCCGGCTTCAAGGTGACGGAAAAGGTCGGCGCCACCGGTGTCGTCGGTGTACTGGAAAACGGGGCCGGCCCCACGGTCATGCTGCGCGCGGACATGGACGCCGTACCGATGAAGGAGGAGACGGGGCTCGACTATGCGAGCCGCATCGAGGTAGCGAACGAAAAAGGAGAAACGGTCCCTGTGGCTCATTCATGCGGCCACGACATGCACACGACTTGGCTGACCGGTGCGGCAACGGTGCTGTCGCTCGCGCGCGACTCCTGGCGCGGCACGCTCATGGCCGTATTCCAGCCGGCGGAAGAGACCGGCCAAGGGTCGCAGGCGATGCTCGACTACGGCATGACCCAGCGCTTCCCGCGCCCGGACGTCATCATGGGGCAGCACATGCTGCAATGCCGCGCAGGGACGGTTGGATGCCGAGCTGGTCAAGTCCTGACGTCCGGCGACAGCCTGCTGGTGCGCTTTTTCGGCAAAGGCGCCCATGGCGGAATGCCGCAAAACGGCATAGATCCCATCGTGATGGCAGCCTCCGCGGTGCTGCGGCTGCAAACCATCGTCAGCCGCGAGATCGCACCGCAGACACAGACGGTGGTGACCGTCGGTGAGTTTCACGCCGGAACCGCCGAGAACATCATCCCCGCCGAAGCCTGCCTGAAGCTGAACGTCCGGACCACGGACGAAGCGGTGCGCAACCATGTACTGCAGGCGATAAAACGGATCTGCGTCGCCGAGGCACGCGCGTCCAACGCGCCGAGAGATCCCGCCTTTGAGGAAATCAACAACTTCCCCCTGACGGTGAACGACGCCGAGACGACCAGAAAGATAAGGGAGGCCTTTCAAGATTACTTCGGAGAGCGGTTCGTTGAGATGCCGGCACAAGGGGCCAGCGAGGACTTCGGACGTTTCGGAAAAGCCTGGAACTCCCCCTACACCTATTGGTTCGTGGGGGGGTGCGCGCCGGAACTGTACGACAAGGCGTTGCAGGCGGGTGAGATCGAGCAACTGCCAGGCCCTCACTCGCCGTTTTGGGCGCCCGCCTTGCACCCGACCCTGCGCACCGGAATCGAAACGATGCTGACTGCAGCCGGGGTTTGGCTGGCAGGTCGTGGGGCGAACTAGGGACGGAAGTGGTGCCGCCTCAGGCGGACCGGAGAAAAGATGTGGGCTTGCTGTATCAGGGAAAGTTGCAGGAAGAACTAAAAGTCATAGACTTGCACTCATTGCACCTGCAAAAAGGAGGGTAGGCGGCGTAAGCAGATTGATCTCTGGTTGCTATCATAAGCAGTCACTCAAAAGGAGGATTCTATGGCAACGATTCGTCCCAAACTGCAGGCAACACTTGGGCTTTTTCTGGTCTTGTTACTCATGGTACCTGCGTGGGCCGGGGCACAGACATCGTTCAACCGGATCATCGTGTTCGGCGACAGCCTCTCCGACCCCGGCAACGCGTTTGCCATCTCCGGCATGGCAAACACACCTCCCTACCAGTTCCTCGACGAGCTCCTGATTCCCGACAGGCCGTACGCAAGAGGCGGCCACCACTTCAGCAACGGTATGACCTGGATCGAGCAGTTGGCACGTCAGCTCTCGCTTTCGGGCAACACCCGTCCGGCCTTCCGCGAATTCGGTGGCGCCGCTACCAACTACGCAATCGGCGGGGCCAGGGCAGGCGACAGGGCAGAAAAGGCGACCATGACCTACGAGGTAACCACCTTCCTCAACGTTTTCGGCGGCCACGCCCCGGCAGATGCCCTTTATGTCATTGAGTTTGGAGGCAATGACATAAGGGACGCCATCGAGGCGCAGGATCCCGGGGTCATCAATCAGGCGATATCGTCGATACAGTCAAACATCACCGCCCTTTACAACGCCGGAGCCAGGAAATTCCTGGTGTGTTTCGCTCCGGATCTCTCTCTTACCCCGGCGCTCATCGCTACCGACAAAATAATGCCGGGAGCGGCTACCGCAGCCCGCCAGATGTCGCAATACTACAACTACCTGCTCGACTACCTAGTGACCTCGATGTCTTCCCAGCTCGCCGACATGGAGGTGGTAAGGGTCGACTTTTTCAGCACGCTGACAGAGGTCGCCGGCAACCCGGCCGAATTCGGACTCAGCGTCGTCGACGCCACCTGCGTCACGCCCGGCTTCGCCCCCTACGCCTGTAGCAATCCCAACACCTTCCTCTTCTGGGACGGCATACATCCAACGGAGAAGGTGCATTCCATCATCGCGCAACGGGCGCTGTCTGAGCTGGTCAAGTGACCGGATGCAAAAACCGGAGCCTCTCGCAGAGGAGCTCCGGTTTTTGCCGTCTGGCCTGATGCCATCTCCTGCCCCACCCTCTGCGATTCATGTCGGTAATCAAAAGCTTACCGTCCTTTTCATACATCAAGTCGCTTGACTTCATCTCACTAAGACATACTCTTTTGACAGAGGTCTGTGATGCATGGTCCTCTTTGGTCATTGCCAGATACAAGGCGCTGCTCCACTGATACAGATCTCCCCGACTTTAAGCAATAAGGGGCGTCGACCGGGTCTGAAAACCCGGCACCCTTTTGCCGCACCGAAATCGGAAAAGGAGGGACGATCATGAGATCTAAAGGGACAGTTGCCTCAATGACGACAGCGGTGATCTTGCTGCTCGCGGTGCTCGCCGGTTGCGCCACGGAGCTGAGCGGACCACAAAAGGCGGAACTCAAGTGGTACCGCAACAACGGACTAGCGGTCCAGGAGAAGGATCCCGCTACCGCGGCATGGCTGGGCATTCTTCCTGGGGGTGGCTCCTTCTATACCAGGAACTACGGCATAGGCATCGTCAACCTGCTTTGCTGGCCGATATCCGTGGTATGGGACCCGGTCAGCGGCTACAACGGTGCCGAAACGCTCAACTACATGAGCACGGTTTCGGTGGTGGAGAAGAAACGCAACAAAGAGATTGCCACGCTTGACTCCAAATTGGCAGCAGGGACCATCTCAAAGGATGAGTACCTGAAACTCAAAACAGAGTGCGAGAAGCGCTACGCTCCGGAGATCTAGACACCTGACAGCTCCACAGCACCCGCAAGAGACCTTAAAGGAGAACCCGCGGCGGCGGGTTCTCCTTTTTTCTTCCCCCACTTTTCCAGCCTTTGCAAAAGTCTCGGCGCTGCCCGTACCGACCGACCCAGCCGTTCCCTTTATTCCAACGCGCCGGTCCCCCAGCGAGAGTCACTTGACCATCGGACTTTTTTGCATTGGCAAACGCCCCTTTTTATGAAATGGTACTTGGCCTAGCGGAAAATCGGGTCTTTCGGGAGCGCCTATGAAAAAGATACTCGCCGTAGAAGACAGCAAGGTGTCGCAGGCCCATCTGCGCGACATCCTGGAAGGCGCATATGAGGTCACGGTGGAAGAAAACGGCGCATCGGCGCTCTCCGCCGTGATGGAAATGCCCCCGGACTTGATTCTGCTCGACGTGAACCTGCCGGGGATGAACGGCTATGACGTATGCCGGCAGTTGAAAGGCGATGCGAGGACGCGCGAGATCCCCATCATATTCCTCACCGGCTGCGATTCCGGAGGGGAAAAGGTGAAGGGGTTCGAGGCAGGAGCGGACGACTACATCGTGAAGCCTTTCCATCCCGAGGAACTCCTGGCGCGCGTCTCACTGCACCTAGCTTCAAGGCGGGAGAAGCAGATGGCCCTGGAGCTCGAAAGGCTCAAGTTGCTGCGGGAAATGGCGGTAGCGATAAGCCACGAATTCAACAACCCGCTCACTGCGATCCTCTGGCACCTTCGCCTCGCCTCCCGCGATGTCAGCGATGAGGAAAAGGTCCGTGCGCACCTGTCGGACATGCAGCTTGAGCTGGACAAGATCCGCCGCATCGTGGCGCGACTGGCCGAAGCGTCCCGGGACGCGAAGACGGAGTACGTCATGGGCGAGGCGATGATAGACGTGAACCGGATCTGAGTTGCCGGTTGCGGCATTGCAGGAGAATCAGGCAGGAATGGAAAATTTCATCATCATCGGCGTGTTCGTACTGCTCGGGATGCTCTTTCGCCGTCTCGAGGCCTTCCCGAAGGACTCGGCACAGGTACTGAACATGTTCGCCCTCTACGTGTCGCTGCCGGCGCTTATCCTCCTCAAGGTGCCGCAGATCGTCTTCTCGCGCGACATCATCACCGCCGCGCTCGTGCCGTGGGGGATGCTCTTCTTGTCGGTGGCCGCTGTCCTCGGCGCGGCGCGGCTGTGGCGCTGGGATCGTGCATCGGTTGGGGTGCTGCTCCTCGTGGTGCCGCTCGGCAACACCTCGTTTCTCGGCGTCCCGATGGTCCAGGCCTTCTTCGGGGCGGCGGGCCTTCCCTACCTCATCATCTACGACCAGTTGGGAACCATGATCATCATGGTGACCTATGGCTCGATGATTCTCGCCCTGTACGGCAAGGACGGGTCGGTGCGCCTCTCGGCGATGGTGCGCAAGATGCTTCTCTTCCCGCCCACCATCGCCCTGCTGGTAGGCCTGGTCGCCCGCGCCTTCCCTTACCCGGAGAAGCTCGCCCAGGCGCTGCAAAACGTCTCTCTAACCCTCGTCCCCGTGGTCATGACGGCGATCGGCCTGCAGATGAGGCTCAGACTGCCGCGCCGGGTGCTCGGGCCGCTTGCCTTCGGGCTGTCGCTGAAGCTCGCGGCGGCACCGCTCATCGCCCTCCTCGTTTGCCGGATGGCGGGGGTTGCCGGCATGGTGGTCGACGTTTCGATCCTCGAAGCGGCCATGCCGCCTATGGTGACGGCCGGTGCGCTCGCCGTCGTTGCCGGGATGGAGGCCGACCTCGCCGTGGCCATGATAGGGATAGGCATCATCCTCTCTTTCGGAACCATCCCCGCCGTCTATTGGCTGACACGCCTCACCGCCTGACCCATCCGGGCCATGCCCCGCCGGGACTGCGCCTCCGGCGGGGCTTGCTCTGACCGCAGTTACAGGTGAAAATCTCCCGACGCTTCAGGCTGGTAGAGGACCTTCTTCACCTTCAGCTTCTTCTTTCCGCCGGGCACCGCCCAGGCGATGCGGTCGCCGGCACGGTAGCCTATCAGCGCGGTCCCTACCGGGGCGAGCACCGATATCTTCCCCTTTTCCAGATCGGCGTCGGGCGGGAACACGAGGGTATACTCCAACTCCTCGCCGGAATCGAGATCCTGCAGACGCACCCGCGAGTTCATGGTTATGACGTCCGGGGGGATGCCCGCGGAGGGGACCACTTCCGCTCTCGTCAGTTCCTGCTCCAGTTCCGCGAGATATCTGCCGTCGCGCGACGACCTTTGCTCGACACTGCTGATCATCTCCTCAAGACGCTCCAGGTCGAACTCCGTGATGAATATCTGTCTACCCTTTCCGCTTTGCTTCATTTTCTTCTCCTTTTTCGGGCAATAAAAAACCCCCGCGGGCTCATGCCGGCGGGGGTCTTGGTGTTGGTCTGTACGATAAAAGCTAAACCCTTCCCTCCGGCACCGACATAGAACGTGCGAGACCGCGCAGCAACGCGGCTGCGGTCAGGCGGGTAAAAAGGGTGGCATGAAAAAGACGGGTTGAGATCACGGCTATGTTTTCCTCGAATCTTTTAGTCGTTACGGTCCCCAACCCTAGCATCTTTGCATGTGGGCGTCAACAAGGGGAGGCGGTCCGGCAGTCGGGGGAGTCCTCACCCGCTTCCCGTGCCCGTGCGACAAGGATTTCCTGCCAGACTGGGAGCGGCTCGCGGACTGCACCGCCGTTTAGATGTGGAGCGGGAAGAAAGGAGATCGCCTGCCATCCCGTGCCCGCGGTCCAGACGGCCGGAGTGCTATGCAGATGAAAGACGAACATGCGGACCAGGGTGTGAAACAGATCGGAGCCCGCGCCGGAACGGTCATCCTCATTGAGGTGAAACAGCGCACCGCCACGCGGCGGGAAGATGATGGAGATATCCCCGGCGGCGAAATAGTCGCGTCTTCTGATCAGCTCCAGGTACTCCGGGCGGGGGAAGCCGTCCCCGTCGAAGGCCCGGCTTCTGCGCAGGATGCACTCCTTCCTGCTCAGCACGACCGGTGTCACCCCGGGGGTCGGGAAAAAACGGACCGTGAAATTTCCGGCCAGGGAAACGCTCCCCTTCCCACCCAGTTCCCCGGCACCGACACACTCCAGCAGGTACGCACCGGGTGCCTCTTCAAGCCGGAAGTACCACGCGGGCACCTCGATGGCGACCGGAGTCACCCGCTGCAGGCCGATCAGGCGGCGTACGCGGAGCGGTGCGGACCGAAGCTCCCTGCAGCAGGTCTCCATCTTCTCGTGTAACGCCTCCATGACGCCCCCTACCACCTGGTGAAGCAATCTGACTTGCAGAATAGCGCTATAAGCGCGATCGCAAGCCAGATGCAGCACATGATGAAGATAAGAACTGCCATGCCCCTCCCGTAGAACTGTCCTTCCTAGCTCCCCCCTGTCCCCCCTTCGCAAAGGGGGGGACGTCAGGCTCATGCAGCGCTTCGTGGGGACCAGTGCTTCTTATTCCCCCCCGGTACTTCCGTTGCCCAATCATATATATACAACTTCTTGAATGTCAACAGATTCGTGCTCGCAACGATCGAGGGAGGCCGCCGATCCTCCATAATCTCCTTGCAAATTCGCACGCGAGCGGGTACGGATGCTGTGATGAAAAGTCTATCCGGTAACATAGGAAAACTGTACGTCTTCTCCTTCCTGCAGATGATGCTGTTTCCGATGGCGATCATCACCCTCTTCTGGAAGGACCACATCGGCCTGTCGCTGACCCAGATCCTGCTTTTGCAGAGCATCTTCTCGGTGGCGACCCTGGCACTCGATTACCCCGCGGGTTACATAAGCGACCGGGTCGGCTACCGCTGCGCCCTCAACATCTCTGCGGCCCTTGGCATGGCAGGCTGGGGCATCTACATCTATGCGAACTCCTTCACTACCGTGCTGCTGGCGGAGATCACCCTCGGGATGTCGCTCTCCTTCATAAGCGGCTCGGACAGCGCCCTTCTGTATGAGACGCTGCGCGCGCAGGGGGATGAGCATTCTTATGCCCGGCACCAGGGGCGCATGCACGGCTTCGCCCAGATCGGCGAGGCAGCCGGAGCGGTGATGGCCGGCGTGATCTACGCCTTCGAGCCGAGGCTCCCCTTCGTCCTGCAGGTCGCGGTATGGGGGGCCGGGCTCCTGGTCACCTCACGGCTCACGGAAACGCCGCGCGAGCATGCGCCGCAGCGCTCGCATCTCGCCGAGGCGGTCGCCACGGCCCGCTATGCCTTCAGGGAGAACCGTCACCTGCGCTACACCATCCTCCTCAACACGGTGCTGGGGGTCGCCTCCTTTTACCCGGTCTGGCTGATCCAACCCTACATGCAGCACGCCCGCGTGCCGGTCACCTGGTTTGGGCCGGTATGGGCCGGCGCGAACCTGACCGTCGCGCTTTGCGCCCTGGCAAGTCACCGGCTGCACAACCGCCTGGGGGACCGCGGCATGGTCCTTCTCTTCCTGGGGTTGGTCGCCGTCGGTTATCTGGGGCTTGGTTTGAGCGGCGGGATCTGGGGATTCCTCTTTTATTACCTTCTGACCTGCATGCGTGGTTTCAGGGGGCCGATGATGCTGTCCCACACCCAGAAGGAGTCGACGAGCGTCAACCGCGCGGCAACACTTTCCCTGCAGTCGGTTTCCTTCCGGCTTCTCTTCGTGGTGAGCGGTCCGCTGGTGGGAAAGCTGGCCGACGCGGCGGGCGTGGCGCGCAGTTTTTACTTCCTCTTCTACGCATTCCTTTTAACCCTCCCCCTGCTCGCGGCGCTTTTCCTCAAGAACGCGCCACGCCGGGAGGCCGAGCTTGTGTGATGCTGAGCGGACGGAAGCCCCGCCGCAAAGGAGCAGAGCATGAACTATCGAGCCATAGCGAAAAAGCTGCTGCAGGAACAGCCGCAGACCATGGCGGTCCTCTTAGCCCGTCTCCCGGCGCAAGATGCCGGCGAGATCGTGAAGCTCCTCCCCGACTTCGTCCAGGCCGATCTCGTGCAGCGGATCGTGCACATAGAGCGCTTGCCAGACGAGGTGTTGGCCGAGATCGACGCGACGCTGGAAGCCGTCTTGCGGAGCCGCTGACCCCGCCTCTTTTCCCTTGCCCCGCGCTTGACCGGATGATATCTAAATATCCGAATGTAACCGGAGGGATTGCCGGTTGAACGAAGGAGAGATCGTGAAGCCGAGAGCAAGGCGAAGGTCATGGCAAAAATGAATGCGTTCGACCGCCATCCCGCGGAGTACGACGCCTGGTTCGACAGGCACGTCGACATCTATCAGGCGGAGTTGGCGGCAGTGCGGGAACTCGTCCCGGCGCAGGGAAGCGGCGTGGAGATCGGCGTCGGGACCGGCCGCTTCGCGGCACCGCTCGGTATCGCCTTGGGCGTCGAGCCTTCACCGGGAATGGCGCAGCTTGCGCGGCAACGGGGGATCGAAGTTCTGTCAGGGACGGCGGAAGCCCTCCCGCTGCCGGATGCCTGCTTCGACTACGCGGTGATCGTCACCGTGCTCTGTTTCGTAGAGGACGTCTCACGCGTGCTGGCCGAGGTACGGCGCGTACTGAAGCCGGGTGGCTCCCTCATCATAGGGTTCATCGACCGGGAGAGTGCGCTTGGGGAAAGCTATGAGCGGGAAAAAAGCGGGAGCGACTTCTACCGCGAAGCTACCTTTCGCAGCGCGGCCGAGCTTGAAGCGCTTCTGACCGAGGCGGGATTCTCGGGGTTCTCTTACCGGCAGACCCTTTTGCCGGCTCCCGCCGGGTTGTCCGTCAGCGAAGGGCATGGGCGTGGCGGGTTCGCGGTCGTAAAGACGATAAAGAACGGCAAGGAGAAATAGCATGAAGGTGGGAATCATTCGTTGTCAATTGACTGAGGATATGTGCCCGGGAACGGTGGACTTCAAGGTGGCCGGCGAAGGCACGCAGGCATTCGAGGAAACTGGCCCCGTCGAGATCGTTGGCTTTCTGTCCTGCGGCGGCTGTTCCGGAAAGAAGGCGGTCACCCGGGCCAAGATGATGGTGGATCGCGGAGCGGAGGGTATCGTCTTCGCTTCCTGCATGAAGAAGGGAAACCCCATCGGCTACCCCTGCCCTCACTTCGCTGCCATGAAGGCGGCAGTGGAAGCGAAGGTCGGGCCCGAAGTAAAGATCATCGACTGGACGCACTGACATGACCTACGCGGACTTGCAGGAGGCGCTGCGGATACTGGGGCTGGGGGAGCGGGCGACGCTGGGAGAGATAAAGGCCCGGCACCGGGAGCTGGTCAAGTGCCATCATCCCGATGCCGGTGCGCAGGGGGACCCGGAAAGGATCCGCCTGATAAACGCGGCCTACCGGATCGTGTCGGAGTACGTCGCCGGGTACCGCTTCTCCTTCACGGAAGAAGAGTTCTACGAGCAGAACCCGGATGAGCGGCTGAGAAACCAGTTCATGGACTTCTATCGGAACTGAGCGAGTGACAGCCGTTGACAATGCCAACGAAAAATAATACATTGTTCTAGCTTTCCGGGGGGGCTGCCGTCCCTTTTTCGGGAGAGGCGGTGTTCCGGTGGGAGCATGGCTCGCAGCACCGGGCTATCCACCCGAAAAAACTGAACGAGTTTGTGAAGGAGCAGGAAATGGGCATGGCATTGCAGTGCAAGTTCTTCGGCCACATCATCAGCGTGGACAAAGCGCTCGCCATACGCGACGGCGCTACGGCAGAACAGAAGTACTCTCTTCTTTTCGAATGCGACAAGTGCGGCAAACCGGTCCGACCGCGCGCTGCGGGCGACAAGCACATCGCGCATTTTGTCCACCTCCAGGAAAACCCCGAGTGCGGTTACGTCGAGCCCCCGAAGGAATACTGACGAGCGTGCTGTGATGAAACTGCTCACCCTCTTCTTTCTGGTCTCACTGGCGTCAACCGCCATCCCCGGTCCCGCCGTCCTGTACGTGACGACGCAGGGGATGCGCGGGGGGATGCGCTCGGGACTTCCGGCCGCACTCGGCATCCTTGCCGCCGACGCCTTCTATATCGTCCTTTCCGTAACGGGGCTCTCCGCGATACTCGCCGCATCTTACCGACTGTTCACCATAATGAAATGGGCCGGTGCCGTGTACCTGGTCTACCTCGGCGTGCGGATCGTACTTTCGGGGCTCTCCGCTTCGCTGGCGCGGCAGGCTGCCACTGCCAACAACGGTACTGGTCGCTCCTTCCTGGGTGGTTTCGCCCTCCACGCGGCGAACCCAAAGGCGCTTTTGTACTTCGGATCTCTCGTCCCGCAGTTCGTGACGACGGGCGAGCCGATTGCCGGCCAACTTGCCGCGCTTGCGCTCATACACCTCTCCACCGCTTCATGTGTGCTCATCATCTACGCCGCGTCTTCCGCGCGCTTAGGTCGCTGCGGCGTCGGTTCGGGCGTCTCCCGACTGCTGCGCTGCGCGGCCGGAGCCTCTCTCATCGCGGCGGGGATCTCCCTCGGATGCCTGAGAAGAAGCAGCCCCTGAGTTAGGCCCCCCTCAAATCAAATCCCCCAGGCTCCCCCTTCGCAAATGGGGGGACCTTGTGCTCGTACAGTGCTTCGTCGACAACTGCACTCCCGTTACCGGAATCCCCTAAAGAACCTTAGTACCTTCCCCACCCCGTAGTGCTCCTTCGTTTCGTCATGTAAGAAGTTATTGACCAGCCGACACCTGTTATTGAAAAATCATACTGACTGACAGTTAGTTACAGGCGAGATACCGTATACGTTAAACACTCGGATCGCGCTTTATTTTGTTATTCGGCGTGTGATATATACGTAATTTTAAAATCACGTTACTGAATAGTGCATTACAATCTGCGTCATGATCTTCATCAAGTGAAATAGTTAATGGTGCACAATTTATCAAAAAGCTTTTTCTGCACGACAATACCCCACTCTTATACCGGCAACTGCCGCTTTCAAAGTTACGACAAGGATCACAGGTGAATTTGAGCATCGTAAAGAAGGGCACCATACTGACCGTCACCATCGTCATTACCGCGGTAAGCGTCACCACGTACGTCTCCCTGACCAAGATGAGGCGGGAGATGGTGCGCGTGGCCACTGCGTCACAGGAAAGCAGGATCAACACCTTCTGGGAGTTGCTCAGGCAAAAGGGAGCCTTCCGGGTCGAGGGGAACCGCCTGATGGCTGGGGACTGCGTCCTGAACGGCAACAACGAACTTCCCGACAAGGTGGCGAAGATCTGCGGCGGGACGGCCACCATCTTCATGAATGACGTGAGGGTGGCCACCAACGTAGTGAAGGAGGACGGCAGCCGAGCGGTGGGGACAAGGCTCGAGGGTCCCGCCTATGATGCTCTCTTTAAGAAGGGGGAAGGGTACCGGGGCGTCGCGCCGATCCTCAACACCCCCTACTTCACCGCCTACGATCCGATCCGTGACAACAGCGGCCAGGTGATCGGCGCTTTATACGTAGGGGTGAAGACCGCGGATTTCCTCCAGTCCTTCGAACACACGCGAACCACGGTGATCGCCCTGGCAGTCGCCTTCACCCTCTTCGCCAGCTGCATCGCCGCCTGGTTCACACGCCTTTTGCTCGCCCCACTGAAGAAGGCGGTCTCCATCACCGAGGCCGTGGCGACGGGGGACCTCACCGTGGCGATTCCAGCGGGTGGAGGCGACGAGGCCGGTAAGCTCCTCGAGTCGTTGCGGGCCATGGTGACCGAGCTGCGCGACATGATCAGCAGGGTGAGCGGGTCCGCGGAAAGCGTACAGGGAATATCGACCGACCTCTCCGCAGAAGCCGCGGGTGCTGTGGCGGCCGCGCGTCGCCAGCAGGGCAAAGTTATCGAGACGTCCTCCTACGTTGCGACCATCGCCGGCAAGGCAGAGGAGATCGAGAACGAAACGCAGCGACTCGCCCGGGCGGCGTCGGAGTCCTCCGCATCGATCCTCGAGATGACGGCGACGACGGAGGAGGTCGCCCTGAATGCGGAGAGACTCACCTCTTTGATCGCCGAGGTGACCGCCTCGATCATGCAGAGCGCAACGGCCAGCGGCGAAATCGGCGATCACACCGTGGCACTCGTCTCCTCCTCCATGTCGACGGCGTCATCGATCCTGGAGATGGAAGCGGCCACCAACACGGTGAAGGGAAACGCCGTGCTCACCGCAGAGGTGGCGGAGGTCGTGGAACAAGACGCCCTCAAGGGGGTCGAGGCGGTACGGGCGATGCGCCAGGGGATAAGCGAGATCCGCGCCTCATCCGGGGTCACCAACCAGGTCATCGCGACGCTCACCGCGAGGACGCACGAGATCGGGGCGATATCTTCCGTGATCGACGACATCGCCAAGAGGACCTCGCTCCTCGCGCTGAACGCAAGCATCATCGCGGCCCAGGCCGGCCAGCACGGCAAGGCTTTCGCGGTGGTCGCCGAGGAGATCAAGATGCTCGCCTCGAGCACCGCCCGCTCCACGAGCGAAATAGCCGGCCTGATCGCCGGGGTGCAGGAGGAGACCGAGCGGGCGGTGAACGCGCTCAAGGAGACGGACCAGCGCATCGCGGCGGGAGAGGAGCTCAGTTCACGCTCCGGTGACGCCCTCGAAAAGATCGTGAGCGGCGTATCCACCGCGAGAAGCCACATAAGCGGCATCGCGCGGGCCACGGCGGAACAGGCGAAGGGGACGAGCCTCATCAGGGAGGCGATGGACCGGGTGACCGACATGACCGAGCGGATCGAGCGCGCCATCAGGGAGCAGTCCGGCGCCAAGGAGGCGATCATGGTTGCCTCGGAGCAGATGAAGGAATTGGCCGCGCAGTTCCAGTGGGCGACCCGCGAGCAGAGCAAGGTGGGGCGCGACATCTCGAATTCGATCATGGACGTCTCAGACATGTCGCAGAAGATCGAAAAGGCCTGCGCGGTGCAGGCCCAGGAGAGCACCCAGATCGCTGCGGCGGTGGCCGAGATCAACGCCGATGCGGACCGCTGCCTGCAGGCCGCGGCGCTTCTCGAGGCGGGGGCGGCGGAGCTTACCGGCCAGGTCGGCGTCCTGCGGGAGGGAACCGGCGCCTTCAGGCTGCAGGGAGGCCATTGAAAGAAGCGATACGGTGTGCTAGCATCGGGCCGGCCGCACGTCAGGAAAATCCCCGACGGCTCCAGGAGCCGCCCGATGCCGAAGAGGTCGTTATGACGCCCTTTAGTTTTTTCGCCACCCCTTCCTTCAAGACGAAGATCGCGAAGATCGAGAAGCACGACCCGCCCGGTCACGCGCGCATCCAGTCGGTCATCGACCGGCTCCTTTTAAACCCGAGCGACGCCGACGGCTGGATGCACGGCGAGTACCAAGGCCGCCTGAAGAAATACGTGGGGCGGCGCGACTACCGGCTCATCTATCACTGGTGCGAGCTCTGCCGCAAGGAAGGGCACAAGCTTCACTCCCAATGCGGCTTCTGCTCCGAGGTCTCCGACAACAGCGTCATCTTCTTCGACGTCTACCACAAGAACGAGGCGAACAGGCTCTAGACGATGAAGGCAAGCGAGAAAACGGCAAAAAGGCGCCAGCAGCTTTTGCGTTTCATCTCAAGGGACCTGCTCGGGCCGGTGGTGGGCAAGATGCCGAAATCGAGCATCGAGTCGCTTGAGAAGGCATCCTACCTCCCGAACATCCGCAGGCACATCCTCGACATCATCCCGGTCACCGACGCGCGCATCGTGAAACACGAGACCGGCGTCGCGTATCCCCCCTTCATAAGAACAGAGGCGGTCTTCAACAGGCGCAAGCTCTACCTGCTAAAGGACGCCACGGTTTCCCCCTTCTCCGGCATGGCCTGGATCGGGAACCGGATCATCGAGGAGAGCGTCGGTTCCCTGCGCCGCATCATGGACTGGGGAGACATGCTGCACGAGCCGCTCCTGCCGGTGACCGCACTTGCGAGCGCGGAGCCGGTGGTGGTTTGCCATCCCGCGAACTACTTTCACTGGCTCATGGAGGTGCTGCCGAACCTGCTGTTCACGGTTGCCATGTTCCCCGAGGTGAAGATCGTGCTCCCGGAGGAAGTGCCGCGCTACGTGAGCGAAGGGCTTTTCACCGCGCTCGGCACCGACGCGAAGAAGCGCTTCATCCGTTGCCCGGGGCCGGTGCGGGTCGAGCGACTGGTGGTGCCGCAGTACCACACCCAGCCGGAATTCACCGATCCCCAGGTGATCGCCCTGCTGCACAGCACGGTCAAGGAGAAGGTAACGGCAGACGGGGCTCGACCGCGTACCGGGAGAGGCGTCAGGCTCTACGTCTCGAGGAGGAAAAGCAGGCGGCGGCTCGCCGGAGAGGAACTGCTCGAAAAGCGGCTGAAGGAGATAGGCTTCACCATCCTCCACTGCGAGGAGCTTTCCTTCGCAGAGCAGATACGGGTCTTTCACGAGGCGGAGATGGTGGTGGGGACGCACGGAGCCGGCCTTGCCAATGTGGTCTGGTCGCAGCCGGGGTGCCGCGTCATCGAGATCTTCGCCAATAACTACATCCTCGACTGCTACGCCTGGCTCAGCTTCAGCCGCGCCCTGGAGTACCGCCACGTCGTCTGCGACACCGGGCACCGGATCGACGAGAAAGCCATGGACGAGGTGCTGAACATGTGCGGCGGTGGGGAGAGATGACGAACGGGGGAAACCGATAGATGTACGACTACGAGGAGCTGGTAAGCGCTGAACGGCCGGGGTTCCGGCTACCGGGATGGATCGCCTGCGCCCCTTTCGAGGAATACCTGGGGATGCGGATCGACGAGGCGAGGGATGGCCGCGCCGTACTAAGCATGCCGTTCAAGGTGAAGCTCGCGCAGGGGAAGGGGCTCATGCACGGCGGCGCGGTGACCGCGATCGCCGACACCGCCGTTGCAATCGCCATCAAAAGCATGGTCCCCGAGGGGACCGACTTCGTCACCGTAGAGATGAACCTGAAGTTCCTCGCCCCGGTACAAGAGGGAACGGTCCGAGCCGAGGCGCGTGCCGCGCGTCAGGGCGAGAGGAAGATCGCCGGAGAGGCCGACATCTACAACGGCGAGACCAGGGTCGCCGAGTTCCGCGCTCTCTTCGTGATCAAGAGAAGCGCCTGATCCCACTCGCCCTCTCCGCCTGTCAACGGTCCTGAAACACCGGCGGCCGCTTCTCCAAAAACGCACCCATCCCTTCCTTCTGATCAAAGGTCGAGAAGCTGTAGCCGAAGAGCTCCGCCTCGTAGAAGCAGGCACGCGCAAGGTCCATCTCCATGCCGTGCACGACCGCCTCCTTGCAAAGCCTCGTGGCGACGCGTCCCTTGGAGGCGATCTTCGCCGCCAGCTTACGCGCCTCTTCAAGCAGTTCCTCCTGAGGTACCACCCGGTTCACGAGCCCTATGCGCAGCGCCTCCTCCGCATCGATCATCTCTCCGGTCAGGATCATCTCCAGTGCCCTCCCCTTGCCGATAAGCCTCGGCAGTCGCTGAGAGCCGCCGAAGCCGGGGAGGATACCGATGTTTATCTCGGGCTGGCCGAACTTGGCGTTTTGCGAGGCGAGGCGGATGTCGCAGGCGAGGGCAAGTTCACACCCGCCGCCAAGGGCGTAGCCGTTGACGGCGGCGATAAAGGGCTTCGAGGAAGCCTCCATGGCCGCGTAAATGCGGTGCGCCAACAGCGCCAGCTCCCGCGCCTCGGCCGAGATCATGTCACGCATAACGGCGATGTCGGCACCCGCTACGAACGCCTTCGCCCCCGCCCCGGTAACGATGACTGCCCTGATCTCGGAGTCGCGCTCGATCTCGGCAACCACGCATTCTAGTTCCTCAAGGGTCCCCCGGGTCATGGCGTTCATGGCCGCGGGGCGGTTGATCGTTACAGTGGCGATGCGGTCCGTCACTTCCAGCAACAGGTTTTCCAGTTCCATGTTCCCCTCCCGATATTAAAAACTTTCCGTGCCGGTGGTTCCCCTCCCCCGGAGGGGGAGGGTCAGGGAGGGGGAGCGGGCGTACGCTCCATCTTCCCCCCTCCCAGCCTCCCCCCTTCGGGGGGAGGGGACGTTCTCTCTGACGACACAAAGTTTTGCTGCTGCATTGCTAATGAGCATATCGGGAATTGAGTGTCTGGCAACCGGGACCGCTGGAAGGAACGCTCAGTGTTTGGCCGGCTTCGCAACACCGTACCCGGTGGTCTGCCGGACGAACAGCTCCTCAAACATCTCCTCCTCGCGACGGCACCAGGCCAAACACGTGCGAATGGGCGACTGGCATTTTTTCTTTAAAAGATCCCTCTTCTCATCCTCTCCTGCATCAACTCGTGCATCCGCTCATCGACATTGGCAGGAGTGACGCCGTTTTGCAGGCAGATGTCGCGTACGGCAGCAACCCGCTCCGCCTCCTTCAACTGGTCCAGCCGCAGCAGGTGCCCCGTCCGCTTACCCACCTGGAAAAGCATCCGCTGCTCCGGCTCCAACTCTAGGAACCTCCTCGGCACCGCGGTCATTCGCTCCTTGCCGCCGGGGAAGGCGCCGTTCAGCTCCTGGAAGAGGTTATAGCCGTGGTCACTTCTGACCGAGCTGGTGATGCCGTCGAGACCTTCCAGGAAGGTGAGGATCTCCCTCGCGAGCACCAGGTCCGGCGCAAAGCGGAAGACGCCGCCGCTTGCAGGGAAGAGCTCCACTCCCTCCAGGATGTGAAGCGTCCTGAAGCGGATGAAGTCGGGATTGACCCTGTTGATCACCTCGGCGCTCTCCTCGGCGTGTTCCCGCGAAAGCTCCGTCCCGCCAAGCCCGGCAAGGAAGTACTCGGAGAGCTCCAGCCCTGCCCCCTTCACCTTCAGGCCCGCCACGATCTGCTCCTTTTTGCTCCCTCCCTTTTGCACCAGCTTGAGAAGCGTGTCGGAGCCGGTCTCCATCCCGACATGGATACGGTTCAGCCCCGCCGCGGCGAGCTCTCTAAGGGCGGTGTCCGGGGTGCGGGCGAGGCTTGCGGAGCGCGCATAGCAGGTGATCCTCTTCACCTCCGGAAACCGCTCTTTCAGGTGGCGAAGGATCCGCGCGAGGTGCTCAGGCCGGTAGGTGAGGGAGTCGGCGTCCTGCAGGAATACCGACTCCATTCCCGAACAGTACCAGCTCCAGGCCGCCATCACCTCCTGCCGGTTCCCGACCAGCGACTGAAGCGGTTCCCCCGCAGCTATCTTCTCCGTGAAGCGATGAATGGAGTCGATGTCGCGGATGACGTCCACAGGCGGACGGATGGAGAACTTCCGTTTCTTGTAGAGTGAGCAGAAGGTGCAACGGTTCCAGGGGCAGTTCCGGTTCACGCGGATGAGAAGGCTTTCTGCCTCGCTTGGGGGACGGATGGGACCCTGTTCGAATCCGGCGTATGCTCGCATGACGATCTCCTGTGGCTCGCGTTACCTGTTCAGCAACTCCACCGCCGCCCCCACCCCGTCAAGGGTCAGGGGAAACATGCGGTTTCCCATCAGGCGACGGATGATGCGGACCGATGCGCTGAACTCCCACTCGCGTTGCGGCGCCGGGTTCAGCCAGACCGCTCGCGGGTACTGGGCCAGCAGCCGGGACATCCATACCGAACCCGCTTCCGCATTCTCGTGCTCGACGCTCCCGCCGGGCCACTCGATCTCGTAGGGCCCCATGGTGGCGTCTCCGACGAAGATCAACTTCCAGTCCGGGCCGAAGTGGTGCATCAGGTCGAAGGTGGGGAGGTGATGCTGATGACGGCGCCGGTTGTCGTGCCAGAGCTTTTCATAGACGCAGTTGTGGAAGTAGAAATGCTCCAGGTGCTTGAATTCGCTGCGGGCCGCGCAGAAGAGCTGCTCGCAACCGTCGACGTGCGGATCCATCGACCCTCCCACGTCCAGCAGTAAAAGCACCTTCACCTTGTTGTGCCGCTCCGGGACCATGCGCAGATCCAGGCAGCCGGCGTTGTTGGCGGTGGCCCGGATGGTGCCGGGAAGGTCGAGCTCCTCCCGTGCCCCCTCGCGGGCGAAATCGCGCACCCGGCGCAGGGCCATCTTCATGTTTCGGGTGCCGAGTTCGACCGAGCCGTCCAGGTTGCGGAATTCACGCTTGTCCCAGACCTTAACCGCCCGACGGTGGCGCGACTCCGCCTGGCCGATCCGTATCCCCTCCGGGTTGTAGCCATAGGCGCCGAAGGGGGAGGTGCCGCCGGTGCCGACCCACTTGCTCCCCCCCTGGTGGCGCTCCTTCTGCTCGGCGAGCCGCTTTCTCAGGGTCTCCAGGAGCTTGTCCAGCCCTCCCAGCGCCTTGATCTGGCGTTTTTCCTCCTCGGAGAGGAATTTCTCCTTTATCTTGCGGAGCCACTCCTCGGGGATCTCGGGGAAGAACTCATCAGCCGCGAAAATAGCCCCCTGAAAGAACCCCATGAAGACGCGATCGAACTTGTCGTAGTTGACCTCGTTCTTCACGAGGATGAGGCGGGAAAGATCGTAGAACTCCTCGACGTCGCCGAAGGCTAGGCGCTTTTCCAAAGCCTCGAGCAGGGTGAGGAACTCGTACAGCGTGACCGGCACTCCGGCCCGCTTAAGCCCCAGGAAGAATTCGATCAGCACGTTTTCAGCCCCTGAATCCCAGGCCGACGCGCCGGGACGATGCATTGAACAGCTGCAGATCCTGTTCGTTTTTCAGGAGCGCCCCGTGCAGGGGAGGCATTCCCCTCTCCCTTGCTGCTGCCTGCAGCGCCTGCGGCGATACCCCTTCCGCGGCCAGGATCTTCAGCCAGTCGAGAAGCTCGGAGGTCGACGGCTTCTTTTTCATCCCGGGCATCTCCCGGACCCCAAGAAACACCTCCAGCGCCTCCTTCACCAGGGTCCGGTTCAGGTCCGGATGATGCACCGAGACGATGCTCTCCAGCGTCTCCCGGTCCGGAAAGCGGATGTAATGGAAGAAGCAGCGGCGCAGGAAGGCGTCGGGCAGCTCTTTTTCGTTGTTGCTGGTGATGATGATGACCGGGCGGTGCTTCGCCTGCACCAGTTCCTTCGTCTCATAGACGTAGAACTCCATCCGGTCCAGTTCTCGCAGCAGGTCGTTCGGAAACTCGATGTCCGCCTTGTCCACCTCATCGATCAGAAGGACGGCCTGCCGCTCCGATTCGAAAGCCTCCCAGAGCTTCCCCTTCACGATGTAGTTGGCGATCTGCTGCACCCGCGCATCGCCAAGCTGCGAGTCGCGCAGGCGCGAGACCGCGTCGTACTCGTAAAGCCCCTGCTGGGCCTTGGTGCTGGACTTGATGTGCCACTGGAAAAGCGGCATGTCTAGGGCGCGGGCCACCTCCTCCGCGAGCATGGTCTTGCCCGTTCCCGGCTCACCCTTCACCAGCAGCGGCCGCCCCAAAACCATCGCCGAGTTGACAGCGAGTTTCAGGTCGTCCGTCGCGATGTAGGATTCTGTTCCGGCAAATTTCGTTTCCGTCATGGTTGTTCCTTTCGGGATGCCAATCGGCACCGTGCGTTCCCGTCGTGCAACCGGGCGTTTAATAACCGAACCTCGCGGAGATGTCGGCGGCGCCCTGTTTCAACAACGGCACCAGTTCCCGCTCCATCCGCTCGAGCGGGAAACGCTGCGAAGGTCCCAGGATGCTGAGCGCACCGATGACGCGCGAGGTGTAGTCGCGGATCGGCGCACCGACGCTGGTCACGCCTTCGTTCAATTCCTCCATCTCGACCGCGTACCCCTGTTGGGCGATCAACCGCAGTTGATGCTTCCAGCGCTCCGGATCGACGATGGTGTGGGGGGTGTGCTTTTCAAACTTGTTGGTGGAGGCGTACCTGACGATGGCGTCTTCGGCGAAGTGGGCCAGGAGGGATTTGCCCGGCGCGGTGCAGTAGGCGGGGAGCTGCACGCCGAGGGGAGGCATGACGCGCAGGTTATGATCGCACTGCACGGCATCAAGGTTGATCACGCTGTAGTCGGACATGATGGAGACGCAGGCGGTTTCATTGCAGGCGGAGACCAGCCGCTCCATCACCGCCCGCGACCTTCCGAGCCCTCGCTGCCTGAAGGCCTTTTGGGAGAGTTCGACCGTTTTGAAGCCAAGGTGGTACCGCTCGGTCAACGCGTCCTTACCGAGGTAGTCGCGCAGTTCCAACGTGGCCAGCAACCGGAATATGTTGTTTTTGGGCAGCCTTAGGCGCCGGCTCAACTCCGTCAAGCTGATCTCGTGATCATCCCCGAGGAACTGCTCCAGAACGTCGAGCGCCCGGATGACGCTCCGGTTGAAGTCTGTTTTTTCCTTCCCCTTTTTCATGGCCCGCTTCCTCTGAACGCCCCCCGTAGCTGCTCCACGAAACCAATATAATGGTATTTGCGTACTTCAATACCATATACAGTTTTCTGTGTCAAACAACTATAGACATCCGGGGGGTGTTCAGATGCAGCGGCTGGAAAGTGCTACCTTCGATGGTCTACGTTTCAACGGCGCGCTCACGTGATGCCGGCGCATTAGGCGAGTCGGAACTGGCCGACCAGGCGCTGCAACTCCTGCGCGGTGCCGTTTAGCTGTGCTGCGGCGACGGCGGACTCGCGAGCCGACGACGCCGTCCCCTGCACCACGTCGGTCACCTGCAGGAGGCTCTGCGAGATCTCGGAGGTGGTGGCGGTCTGTTCCTCGGCCGCCGTGGCGATCTGGTTTATCTGCATGGTGAAGGCCTCGATGCGCTCCCGGATTCCGGCGAGCGCGGCACCCGAGCGGGAGGCCTCGTCGGTCCCGGCCTTCACCTCCTGCACTCCCTGATCCATCACCGCAACGGCGTCCTTGGTCTCCGCCTGGATCGCCTTGATCATCACCCCGATCTCCTGGGTGGCCCTGGTGGTCCGCTCGGCGAGTGCCCTCACCTCGTCGGCGACGACGGCGAAGCCGCGCCCCTGCTCCCCGGCACGGGCGGCCTCTATGGCGGCGTTCAGCGCCAGGAGGTTCGTCTGGTCCGCGATGTCCTCGATGGTACCGATGATCTCCCCGATCTGGTCGCTGCGCGCGCCGAGGCTCGCCACGGTCGCCGTCGACTCCTGCACCTTCGCGGCGATCTGGTCCATCACCGCAACCGTTCTCCCCACCACCTCCATGCCGCTATGCGCCGACTGCGTCGCCCGCTGGGCCTCCTCAACCGCCATCTGGCAGTTCTGGGCGATGTCGTTGGAGGTTGCCGACATCTCCTCCCCGGCGGTCGCAACACCTGCGGTCCTGCCCACCACCTCGTCCGCGCCGGTCGCGATCTGCTCGGCCGAAGCGCTCACCTGTGCCGCGGCCGCGCTCACCTCACTGGCGGAGTCCGCCACCCGGACCAGGATCCGCCTGAGCGAAAGCGCCATGCCATCCACCCCCCTGGTGAGGCGCTCCACTTCATCCACCGGCTCTTCCCCGTCCGCCGCCACCTCGATCACCGAGGCAAAGTCCCCGGCGGCATAGCGGGCGGTCCCGTCGAGCAGGCGCACAACCGGGCGGGTCACCCACCGGCGCACGAGCAGGGTGGATACGCCGACAAGCAGGAGGCAAACAACGGCGATCGACCCGACAACGGTGGTTCGCACCACGTGGGCCACGGCGTGGAGCTCTTCATCGGCGGCGCCGATGCATACGATCCAGTTCCACTCGGGGAAGTACCGGAAGAAAAGAACCCTCTCCTCCCCCGTCCCGGCCGCGGCGTAACGGGTCACCCCCGACTTCCTGAGCACCATATCCCGGACCGACTTCCCGACCTCTGCTGGAAGTGCCGCGGCACTTCCTGGCTCGATCACCATCTTCCCCTGGTCCGCTCCCTCTTTCGCCTCCAGCGCGAAGGCGTAACCGGATTTACCCACCACGGTCCCCTTGAACCGTTCCTTGAGCGCCTTCAGGCCGTCGGTGAAATCGAGCCCGACGAACAGTGTCCCGATCACCCTCCCCTGTCCGTTCTTAAGCGGCAGGTAGCGCGTCATGTAGTCCTTGTTGAAAAGGGTCGCCTTGCCGGTGAAGTCCTCGCCGTTAAGAAGGCGCCGATAGGCGGGGTGGTTGCGGTCGAGCGTGGTCCCGAGGGCGCGGCTGCCGTCCTCCTTGGTAAGAGAGGTGGCGACGCGGATGAAATCGTCGCCGCTTCTGACAAAGACGGTGGCGACGCCCCTGGTCGCCTTGGTGAAGCGGTCGACGATCCCGGTGTTCCCGTTCAGCACCGTGGTGCCGGAAAGCATCACCGGGGTCTCCCGTTCTCCGGTCCTGACCGTGCTGGAGTGGTCCACCTCGAAGCTTCCGGGGAAACCGGAGCGGAAGAGGTCGCCTAGTTTCACGGCACCGTCGCTGAGCGCGCCCTGATAGGAAGAGATGGAGCTTACCAGTAGTTCGGTCTGCTGCGCGAGGTTTTGTTCGGCGTCCCCGGTGACCCGCCTGCTCACAGCGGCGGTGATGACCGCGGTCAGAACCGCCATAACGGCGATGATCACCACCCCCTGCCCCACTCCCAACTTGGTTGCCAACGAATACCTCGAAGCGAGCGACATATACCCTCCCTGGCTTTGTCGTGGTGCGCGGACGCCGGCCGCTCCCGCGCAGTTTCAAGAGCATGGGTGGGATATCGGATACAAATTTACAAACTTTAATTTTATTTTTCCAACCAAACCGATGTGCGCGCGGTAGGTGGCTGCATGCACGGAGGTGAAAAGGTCACCGCATCTGGTACTCTCAAAGGCGGTTGTGCCGGGGACTAATGAGTCAGCACAGGGAGGGGGAACACATGCCTCAATGGGTGTTATTTTGCATTATCGGGATATGCGGTGGGGTGGCGTCGGGGCTTTTCGGGGTGGGGGGAGGAATCGTCATCGTCCCCGCGCTGGTGTACTGGGCGGGCTTTTCCCAGCACCGCGCGACCGGCACGAGCCTCGCAGTCCTGCTCCCCCCCATAGGGCTCGCCGCGGCGCTCGAGTACTACCGGCACGGCAACGTGGACATAAAGGCGGCGCTACTCATCGCGGCGACCATGCTGGTCGGGGCGTGGATGGGGGCGTACCTCGCCAACCAGATGAAGGGACCGCATTTGCGCCTCATGTTCGGGGTCTTCCTTACCGGCCTCGGCATCTACCTCGTCTACGGCGCATCGAAGCGGCTTGGCTGGCTGTAGCTCAGTGCCCGTGCCGGTGGTGCGGGTCGGGTGCGTGGACGTGGGAG
Source organism: Geomonas ferrireducens (assembly GCF_004917065.1). Lineage (NCBI taxonomy): Bacteria > Pseudomonadati > Thermodesulfobacteriota > Desulfuromonadia > Geobacterales > Geobacteraceae > Geomonas > Geomonas ferrireducens. Next base: position 195,037 of record NZ_SSYA01000003.1, on the reverse strand, counting down.
TGGGTCACGGGATGGTGGACGTGCAAGTGATGGTGCGGTTCGTCTTCCTCCCCCTCTTCGTGCTCGTGCAAGTGATGCTCGTCGTGCACGTGGGGATGGGCATGCGCCAGTTCCTCATGGGTGTGGCGATGGCAGTGCACCTCGAAGTAGAGCAGGAAGATCCCGGAAAGCATGAGTGCGGTGGCAACCCAGTAGGCAGCGGGAGGGCGCTCCCCCAAAAGGACCACCGACAGGAGCGTCCCGAAGAAGGGTCCCACGGAGAAGAAGGTCGCGGTCCTGGCGGCACCGATCCTGCGCAGCGCCTCGACGAAAAGAACGAGGCTCAGCCCGTAGCTCACGGCGCCGATCGACATCGCCCCAAGCACCTGTCCCGCCATGACCGCCCCACCGGGGAATAAGAGGGCGAGGAGCACGGAGAAGGCACCGGCGCAAAGCCCCTTCACCGAGGCGAGCACCGTGGAGGAGATCTCATCGACGTCGCGGGTCAAGTTGTTGTCGATCCCCCAGAAGATACAGGCGATTACCACCAGGAGTCCAGGCAGGGAAAAGGCGAGCCCCCCCTGCGCCTTCAGGACCACGAGGCACGCCCCGCCCAAGATGAGCACCTTGCCGGACCAGACGTATGGACCTATGTACTCCCTGAAAACGAGCCAGGCGATGAGGGTGGTGGCGACGGTCTCCAGGTTTAGAAGCAGCGACACTTCGGAGGCGGTGCCATGCTTGATGCCGAAGGCTAGGCAGACCGGGGCGATGACGCCTCCAGCGACCACGGCGCCGGCCAACTTCAGCCGATGCCGCAGGGAGAGCCCGCGCAGTTCGTGAAGTGAGCTTTTCTTCTGTACGAGGAGCACCACCTGCAGCCCGAGCCCGGAACCCAGGTAGAGAAGCCCGGCGAGGAGGGCCGGCGACATCTCACCTATGACGAGCTTGCAGAAGACAGGCGACACGCCGAACAGGACGGCTGCAAGAACGGCGCAGAGTTGTCCGGATGAAAACTGCACTTTCCCTCCTCCCGGTTCAAGGCCCGCGCTGCCGCACTCCTTAACTCCGGCGGAAGTCCCCTTACATGAATAGGAGGAAGCCGTTCGCGAACTCGACGAGACCGATGAGGCCAACCGAGACCCCGGTGACCCAGACGTACTTCTTTTTCAACAAAGCGGCGATCGACGAGAGCAGGATGGCGACCTGCAGGAAGATGACTGCCACCCCGAACGGGCGCCCGTGGCGCTGGGCCTCGTCCCGCTCCTTTTCCAGCTGCTCCGCCTTTTCCTTTATCTTCGCCTTTTCCTGCTCGTACTTGGCGATGCGATCGGCGTTGCCCTTAAGGCCCGCCGCCAGCATCGGATCGGCCTGCCCGGCGCGGTGCGCTTCGCGCTCCAAAAGGCCGCGGTCCATCTCGGCCAGCGACTGCTTGATGCTCTTGGCCTGGTAGAAGGCCCACTGGTCCGAGGCCTGGTTCTGCACCAGGATGGACCGGGTTGAATAGCCGCCCCCCTTGAAGGTGGCCAGGGTGGCACAAACGGCCAAGACCACGGTGGTGAGGGCGAGATAGTTGAGCCAAGGCTCCTTTTTTTCTTCCTGTGCCATGAAAGGGACCTCCCGATGATGCAATTGCTCTTTTGCGCGGCCACGGCCGCGGTGGAGGACAAAGATACCTCAATCACGCCAGCTTTTCCACCGTGTTTACCTCATCTCACAACAGGCCGTTGATCTATCATTAATCGCGCTCGTTTTGGTATAATTAAGCATGGACAGGTTGGAGCACTGTCACGGCAAAAGGAGGAACACGATGAACGTTTTCGATTGCGCGATCAAGATAGAGGAAGAGACGAGGGAATATTACGAGGGATTGAAGGAGGAGGCCATGGAGCCTGAGATGAAGATGCTCTTCTCCATGCTGGCCGCCTCGGAAGAGGAGCACAAAAGCAGGCTGTTGAGGCTGAAAAAACGGATGGAAGGGGGAGCGGTGACGGGGCTCAACCATGGAGCCTGCAGCTTTAGGCCGCTTCTCAGCCAGCGTGAACTCCTGGATGAGTGCGAGCGGGATCCGAACCTGTACCGTTTCGCGGTGGAAAACGAAGAGCGGGACATCCGCTTTTACGAGGAACTGGCGGCCGCGGCCCCCGACCGGAAGACCCGCAGGACCCTCAAGGTGCTGGCGGCGGAAGAGCGCCGGCATCTTGAGAAGATCGAGAACATCTACTCCTTCGTGGAGACGCCCAGGACCTACCTGGAATGGGGCGAGTTCAGCAACCTAAGGGAGCTGTAGCGAAAATAAGGTTCAGGACAAAAAAAAGCCCGCCGTAACGGCGGGCTTTTTCCATGCAAACGGGCGCCTTGCTCATTCGGCCCGGGCCTTGTCGTCGGCGCTGTCCGGGTCGCATTCCGGGCGCAGGTAACGCTCCAGTTCCTCGAAAGCGCCATCGGCGGTCAGCTTGAGCGCGCTCACCGCATCCATCTCGAAGGTGGTCCCCTGCTGGAGGTACCGCTCGTGGAGCCGGTCCACCAGATCCTTGAGCTGCCGCATCGAGCAGTAGGTCTGCTTCAGCATCACGTAGTTGCTCTCGGCCAGCTCCCTCAGCCTCTCGTCCCGCAGCTCGTTCGTCATCGCCCCCTCCCCTCCCGGTGCCTAGCGCCAGCTGATGCAGTTGACCGGGCAGCTGTCTATCGCCTGCTGTACCTTCTCACGTTCCCCCGGGTCATTGGCGTAGACCTCGGAGACGCCGCTTTCGTTCAGCCGGAACACCTCCGGCGCGATGCTGACGCAAAGCCCGCATCCTATACATATCTCCTGATCCACGTACGGCTCGCTCCCCATGGTCTCCCCCCTCGCGCTTGCCATGATCAAAACGGGTAAAAGATACACGATGGCGGGGAAAAGTCTAACGATCGCGGCGCGTGCTGCAATAGGTATGCGGAAGGGGGCCGGTTCACGTGGAAGCGCCGCGACGATGGTTACTTAGGTTTGTAGGTAAAGCAGTCGGGATGCGATTCGTGCATGCCGACATCAACAGCGGAGGCGGTGCATTCGAGGGACTGGTTGTAACTGCAGGTCTCCACCTTGCAGGCCCCGATGCCCCCCTGGACATCGATGATGCCCCCTTTCTGGCTGCCCTGCATGAAGGTATCGCACTCGGGGCAGGTGTCACCGGGACCGCCAACGGTGATGGCGAGCGTGTGGCAGGAATTGTGTTTGTTGTAGGCGCACTGCGTAACGTTGCAGGAAGTGATCTTGACCATCTGCTTTTCCATAGTCTGTCTCCTTTCGGCCCCCTTCGCGCATGGGGAGTTTTAACAGACCGGTTTGGATAGTCAAGCCGGAGCCTGGGGCGCCGCTACTCGCAGCAACCCGACCCCTTCAAGCCGGGGAGCTTCTTCTCCCTCAGCCACTCGTTGATGAGGCCGCTCGCGCACCCGACCCCTGCGTCCACCTTGATGGCGGACGTCGGGCAATTGAGGGCGCAGGCGCCGCACTCCATGCAGGCGTCGCGGTCGGCAAGGGCCGCCTTTTTCTCCTCGATGCGGAACACCTGGTGCGGACAAACCTCGACGCACCTGCCGCAGCCGACGCAAAGCGGAGGGCTCAGTTCGAGCGTCACCACCGATGCCAGGTACCTGAATCCTTTCATGACATCCCCCAGGTGAGCACCCGGCCGGCGATAAGGACCAAGAGCGCGGCGCAAAGCGCCCCCGCCATGACCGGAAGCCCCAGGCGCATCTCCTTTTTCACCCCGGATTTCGAGGTGTAGGTGGTGCAGCCGGTGAAGTTCAAGGTGTAGAAGGAGGAGACCGCAGGCAGGGCGAGGAAAGCGGCCAGCGTCGTCGTCACCCCCCACCCGTTCCCCCCGCAAAAAAGGTGGAGCAGGGCGCAGTAGACAAGCCCGGCAAAGGCCCCCTTGACGGCGAAGCTGCGCGAGGGAAGCAGGGGAAGGAGTGCCGGCCCGACCGCCACCCCGGTGAAGACCGCCCCCAGGAAGGCAAGGGTCGCGGCGGTTGCGGCGGCACTCCCGAAGAGGAGCCAGCCGGCGAGGAAGACGAGGGCCGCAACCGGGGCGATCGACTTCACCACGAGAACCAGTTCCACCGGTATCAGGACCAGTCGGTCGTACCAGTTGAAGGAGAGCTCGCGCATGCGAGGCGTGGTGACCTGGCCGTTGTCCAGGTACTCGGGGAGGTCGGCGGCGTAGGCGCAGGCGTAGGCCACCTCGAAACCGCTCTGTTTTTTCACCCGATGCGCCGAGACGCCGGCCGCCCCCATGATGGGAAGGATGAGGCGCCGGTGCCCGACCACCTCGCTTAGCCTGGCCGCCTCGATACGCCGCACCAGTTCGCCGGTGCCGAAGGTCCCCTTACCGGCCGCGCACCAGACGTTGATCCCGTAGGTCTCCAGCACGAGGAGCCAGACGCTGCGCCCGGAAAGAGTACGCCGGACGATGTCGTAGGTCATCTTGTAGTTCGCCGTCACCACGACCGGCGCCTGTGCGTCGGGCTCGCCCACCGCGTAGAGGCCGGGGGGAACGAGGAAGTGCATCCTGTTGATGCCCCAGCGGGCCTTGCAGGCACCCAGATGGTCGGCCGGGGTGAGGCGGGAGGTGACCTGCGGGACACGCCCTCCTCCAGTCTTGAGCCAGCGCACGAACCCGGGCACCTTTTCCGTGATCTCTCCGCCACCGGCGGAGGTACGCGGCCCTCAGCAAGGGGGGGCGTCGGGGTCCTGGGCAGGGGTGCAGACCTTTTCCCGCTTGGGAGCAGCCAACTCGATCTTCTTGAACTGTCGCGTCTTCATATGCACACCCTTGTGTCCCTAATCTCAGGCTGCGCTACCTGCAGGGGCGAACAGTCATGCGCGCTCCCGCTCTTCATGCCGCCACTAAAAGCAATGGGGAAAACGGCACCGGGCCATCCCCCCCATTTACTTAGCGGCATTTACAAAGGCAGGCAAGTTAAATCTCTCCCACTAGCGCGCGTCGGCAAGCTCCTCGAGCTTCTTCTTCGCCGCGCGGTACCCCTGGGTCGAGGCGCGGCGCAGCCATTTCTCCGCCTCGTCCCGGTTTTTCTCCCCGCCTACGCCGTAGAGACACGCAACGCCGAGATCGTACTGGGCCGCGGGAAGCCACTGCTCGGCCGCCTTCAAAAGGAGCTCGCGCCCCTTGACCGGGTCTTCCGCAAGCCCCTCCCCCCGCAGGTAAAGCATGGCGAGGTTGTACTGCCCGAGGACGAACCCCTGATCCGCCGATTTCCGATACCAGTGCGCCGCCTCCTGCACGTCCCGGGGGACCCCCACCCCGGTCGCGTAGAGCACACCAAGACGGGATTGGGCCTCGGCACTTCCCGCCGCGGCCTGCTTTTTCAGCTGCACTATGTCGACGCCGTCGTACCCGCATGCAGGCGCCGCGGCCAGGGCCGCCAGAAGCGCTGCCGCCGCCAGTGTTACAAGTTTCATGTCACCTCCCGAGGATTCTTAAATAGTCTCTCCCGTGACAGCAAGGACCTTGCCACCCGTGCCGCCTTGAGGAAAGTACCCCATCAGCCCCGCCGCAGTCGGGCAAACGGGTTTGAGGGAAGCGGGATGCACCGATCCGTGTGAGACATTTCACCCACAACGCCGAGGGTGATGGGGGCAAATCCCCCCCAACCGCCCCGGCTTTCCCGGGGACTCCCGTCACACGAAGGGAAAACACCAGTGGTTACCGAGTCTTGCAAAAACGGCATGATGCGGGCACCAACATTGCATCCCGCTTGGCAACCGGCGCGTCTCCTGGGGGGGAGGCATGTCGGCAGGTGCAGCGGAAGAGAGCCGCAGCATTGCGTAGGCAAGCTGAAAACTTTTCTACATTCAATGAAAAAGACGGAGGAAAACTCTCTATGAAGAAGATCACCATCCTGACCGCCATTGCCGGTCTCACCCTCGGTGCCTCTCTCGCCTACGGCTACACTGCCGACGGCGGCGGGGTAGTCGGCTCCAAGCACGACATGAACATGCTCTCTGGTGCCGCACCGGATTCCCAGGGCCGCGTCTGTGCCTTCTGCCACACCCCGCACCACAAGGTCGAGGCTACCGAGCTCGACTACAACCCGCTCTGGTCCCACAAAGTGAACGTTGACACGAGCTTCGCTCCGTACGAGTCCGTGACCTTCAACAGCACCATCGCAGGCGACCCGCTCGCAGGCCCGAGCCGCCTCTGCATGAGCTGCCATGACGGCGTCATCGCAGTCGACCAGCACTACGGCAACACCGGCACCGCTCTGGGCGGCAAGATCACCGCTGACGGCTTCGGCGACATCGCCATCGGCAAGTTCTCCGACCTCTCCAACGACCACCCGATCGGGTTCGACCTGACCAACATCCACACCACCGACCCCGGCATCAGGGCTGACCTGAAGGCCCCGAACAACAGCACGCTCAACAACCAGGCGATCACCACCCTCGGCTTCAACAACGGCAAAGGGCAGATGCTCATGACCTGCGCTTCCTGCCACGACGTCCACAACAAGGACAACAAGGACACCGCGTTCCTCTACGAGAAGCAGCTGAACTCGCAGTTCTGCGTGATGTGCCACGACAAGTAACAAGCAGGCTACCGTCCCGGGGGCGACCCCGGGACGGTAAAAATAGAGAAGCAGGCAACAGCAACACAGAAACAGGAGTACAAGACATGCATGGTCGTCTTTTTCGTTCCGCAGTAGCGCTCCTCGCTGCCTCCGTTCTCACCCTAACCGCCGGCTGTGCGACCGGTCCGACCCAGCAAAGCCACGGCCCCGTATTCTTCCCTCCCGCTCCGAACCTTCCCAGGCTCCAGTACCTGACCAGCTTCAGCAACTCCGCCGACGTAACAGGGAGCTCCGCCGACACGGTGTCGCTCGTCTCTTTCGGCAAACAGGAAGAGCAGAAGGTGAGCAGGATCATAAAGCCCAGCGGTATCACCACCAAAAACGGCAAGCTCTACGTGACCGACATCGCCGGTCAGCTCTTCGTCGTGGACCTCCCCAACAAGAAGATGGAACAGCTAAAGGGGAACGACGGGATGGGCAAGCTGAAGAAACCGGTAGGCGTTGCCGTGGACAGCACGGGCTTCGTGTTCGCGTCCGACATCGAACGCAAGGAGGTCCTCATCTACGACAACAACGGTGAGTACCTGAAATCCATCGGAGGGGACTTAGGCTTCACGCCGACCGACATCGCGGTCGATGACGAGAACCTGTACGTGCTCGACACGAGGAAATCCGTGATCCGCGTGCTGAACCCGATGACGGGAGCGCAGATCCGCGAGATCGGAAAGATGGACGACCCGAACCAGTCCCTGTGCCTCCCCACCCGGATGAGCCTCGACGACAAAGGGGTCCTCTGGGTCACCAACGCCGGCAGGGGGACGGTGACCTCCTACGACCGCGACGGCCACTTCCTCGGCACCTTCGGCAAGTTCGGCGACGGCATGGGGCAGTTCGCCCGTCCGAAGGGGATTGCCACGGACGAGAACGGCTACGTCTACGTGGTCGACTCCGGGCACCAGAACGTGCAGATCTTCAGCGACAAGGGGCGCCTGTTGGGCTACTTCGGCTCGGCGAAGCTTCCGGTCGGGGGGATGAACCTCCCCAGCGACATCTCCATCAGCAAAAGGGATCTGGACTATTTCCAGAAACTGGCCCAGAAGGACTTCGAACTCTCCGAGGTGATCTTCGTGGCGAACCAGTTCGGCGAGAACAAGATCGGGGTCTACGGGCTTGGCAAGCTGAAGGGGGTCGACTACGATGCCGCATACCGCAAGGCGGCGGAGGAAAGGGAGCACAAGGCCCAGGAGATCCTCAAGGAACGCAAGAGACAGCAGGAAATGCAGGATCAGCAGGGCAAGAAAGACGCAACCGCAAAGCTGTAACAACCGCTATGGCCCTGCCGGCAGCGACCATCCTCTGCCGGCAGGGCCCTCTAACTTCCTACCTATTTCCACTGCTCCAGATCGATAACCCCAAGACGCGCCGCATAGCGCACGAGTTCCATCCTGCTGTGCACATCGAGCTTCTTCATGAGGTTTGTGAGGTGGTTCTCAACCGTCTTCACGCTGAGCCCCAGATCCGACGCTATCTGTCGTATCACCCCGCCTTCGGCGACCAGTCGCATCACCTGCTGCTCCCTGGGGGACAAAAGCGCGTACCGTTCGTCGCACACCGTGGCTTCCCCCTGACCGGAATTCCCCAGGTTCGCCACGATGTCCTGCGAGACCTGCCCGTCCAGGAAGTACTCGCCGCGCCGCAGGGCGTCCATGGCGGCCACTAGTCGGGTACTGGTCGCCTCTTTCATCACGTAGCCGCGCGCTCCGGCCCTCAGGGCCTCGGCCACGTACTCGAATTTGGGATGCATGCTCAGCATGAGGATCTTCACCGACGGGACCTCGCGCATGATCTGGCGCACCGCCTCGATGCCGCTTACATCTGGAAGCGAGATGTCCATGGTCATGAGCTCGGGTTTCAGCTCCCTGGCCAGCGCCAGCGCCTCGGCGCCGCTTCCCGCTTCACCGATGCAGGTGTACTCGGAGGTTCGCTCCACAAGCCCCTTCACCCCTTCACGAAACAGGGGGTGATCGTCAACGATGATGACCCTGCTTTTTCCTTCCATGCAAAAAACCTCCTCGAATTGAAGCCGGCGCCGCGAGGGCGCTAGGCGATGGGAATCTCCACGGCGATACGCGTCCCCTTCCCGGGGCGGGAGGTGAGCTCGAAGGAGCCGTTTAAAAGCTCGACCCGCTCGGCCATGCCGACGAGCCCGAGCCCCGCTTTTCCGGCGGGGACCGCGCGAGCGGGATCGAATCCCCTGCCGTTGTCGGTGATGCGCATCCTGAGCACCGGGTGGGAAACGACGAGGCTTATGGCCACCTCGCTTGCCCGCGCGTGCTTCACCACGTTATGCAGCGCCTCCTGGAATACCCGGTACAGGGTGATTTCACCCTCATGGGGGAGGCGCACCCCTTCCAGTCCATGGGCGGAAAAGCGGACGTTCACCCCGTGGTGGGTCGAGAAACTGTCGCAGTCGTGGCGGATGGCGTCGACAAGCCCAAGTTTCTCAAGCGGCGAGGGGCGCAGGCCGGCGCAGATGGTGCGGATCGACTGCACGCTGTCCTTCAGCACCTCGGAGAGATGACGCATCCGGGCGGGAGCATCACCCGGGGAGGAAGCGAGGTCCTCGGCGAGAACGTCGACGATGATCTTCGCGGCGTTCAAGCGCTGCCCGAGGTCGTCGTGCAGCTCCCTGGAGAGGTGCTTTCTCTCGTCCTCCTGCACGCTCAGAAGTTTCCGGGTGAGAGCGCGCACCTTGTTCTCGGCCTCCCGTCGCACGGTGATGTCGCGGGCGACGGCGAGCTTCGTGCGCTGCTCGATGCCGGGCATCCGGACGGGAAGCTCGATGACCGAGTACCAAAGCTTGGTCACCTCGTTGTAGAACTCCTTGTGCAGGGGGCGCTCGGAGTCGAAGAACCCGTCGTCGACGCAGCAGTCCTCACAGCGGGTCTGCTGGCCGCGGCAGACCTGGTAGCAGAAGTCCTGCTCGAGATCCCCCAAAAGCCCCTCGCGCATCTTGCGGTTCGCGTAGACGATGCGGTAGTCGTCGGTGACGACGTAAACGCGGTCCTCCATGGCGTCCAAAAGAAGCCGCAGGGTCTCCTGGGTCGCATGCATCGCCTCGCCGATCAGCTTGCAGTCGGTGCGGTCCAGGAAGGTTCCGAAGATGGCGGGTTTACCTTCCACCTCGATGAGACGCGCTTCCACCTCGATCCAGAAGACGCTGCCGTCAAGCCGCGCCGACGGCTGCCCCCAGGAGACCGCGGAGCGATCCCCCTTCAAGAGCTGCTCGTGCACGTGGCGGAACAGGTCGACGCTCTGCCGGTCGGGATAGACGTCGGCGTACATGTCGCGGCCGATCAGCCCTTCGACGCTCGGGTAGCCGAAAATCGCCCCGAAGCGGTCGTTCAAAAAGATAGCCTTCCCCTCCTGGATCACGTAGATCCCGTCGGTCAGGTTAAGCACGATGCTGGTAAAAAGGTTGGTACTCATGATCACCTCGCCGTAAATGAATGCAGCGGAGCAAAACCTGCGCCAGAGCGCCGGAGGTGCCTGCAGACGGGGGTGAGCCCCGCTCCCGGGGCACAATCGAGCGATTTGCCCCACCTATAACCTCAACGCCTGACAAAAACTGGGGCATATCCCCCATAGCCCCATGGGGCGAAACACGCAAACCCGCGCGGGGGAGGCACTGACGGCGCACGGGGCAAGTGGCACCGTATTTGCTGGAAAACGGCAGCCGCAGTGGCGCCGCAGCGGGGCCGCGCGGGCCATTTTCCGCACCGCAAAGCAGGAGAAACTACATGAAGCTGGCAGACCTGTACAAACGGGGACTCATCGTCGCGCTCGCCTGCGCCGCCCTCCTCATTTCCAACCTTTCCGCGTTCGCAACCGCACTACCCGGGGACTGCGACGGGAACGGAAGCGTCACTATGATCGAGGTGCAGGGGGCGATCAACATGTTCCTCGGCACCAAGACCGCGACGTCCTGCGTGGACACCGACCAAAGCGGCGCGGTCACGATAACAGAGCTGCGCAACGTGGTCAACGCCTACCTCGGGCTCCCGGTCATGATCCCGGCGCTCGCCGTTACCGGCACGGTGAAGGACCCGATCTCCGGGCTGGCCGTCACCGGGGCGACCGTGACGGCGTACGCCGACGGCGCAGGCACCCCCGCGGCAACCGCCACGGTGCAAAGCACCGGCAGCTACAGTCTCTCCGGACTCTCGGCGGCCAGCACCTATCAGCTCGTGTTCAGCAAAACCGGCTACGGCGACGTGAACTACTACGGCGTCAAGCCGAGCCAGAGTGCAGCCACCGCACTTGAAACCGTCCTCATGCTCACGACCGACAAGGCTTCGCTCACCACCTCGATCAACGGCTATGTCCTGAACGCCTCCAACAACACCGGTGCGGCCCTGACGGTCAGGTTCCGCCCGGGGCTGGGCGCCACCACCGGAACCTACCTGGCCAAGACGGCCGACGGCTACGGGTATTACTACAAGGACTACTTCCCCGCCGGGTGCTACACGGCGGAGGTGGTGAAGCTCGTTGACGGGGTGGAGACCAGCTACGGCTACTTCACCGTCTACTCCGTCCCCGGGGTGTCCACCTACAACAACAGCCAGAACTTCACCGTGGATACCGGGACGCCACCCTCCACCACCTACCGCGCCGTCCTCAGCTGGGGGAGCGCCGAGCGCGACCTCGACCTCCACGTAACCGGCCCCCTGAACCCGGACGACACCTTCACCACCATAGGGTCCAACAACACCCCGAGGTTCCACGTCGGCACCAGCACCGCCGACCCCCAGACCAGTTACCCGTACGGCAGCGCCATCACCGGCACGACCCTCAGGAACCTCCCCGGTGCGACCACCGAGGCATACCTCGACCAGGACCAGGCAAACCACGGCGTCGACAACGGCAGCGAGACCTTCACCATCCTGACCCAGCAGGCAGGCGTCTACCGCTTCTACGTCTACAACAACTCGGCCACCGGTTACCTCGCCGAGTCCGGCGCCCAGCTCAAGCTTTTCCGCGGCACCACCCTCGTGAAGAGCTACACCGTCCCCAACAAGTCCGGTAACACCTGGACCGTCTTCGAACTCGACGGCAACACGGTGACCGACAAGAACATCATGTCCACGGTCGACCCGACCCAGACGTACAACCTCGCCAAACCGGTGGCGGGTTATCCCGTGGACGAGCTATCAACCTTCAAGCAGGTGCAAAAAAACCTGCCGACACGGTAGCAAAGGGGTAAGGAGCAGCGGCAATGGAAAGACTCAGCAAGAAATGCACGGCGATCCTGGTAGGCGCCCTCACCTGCCTCGCAGCGGGGATCGGGCTTGCGCCAAGGGTGGAGATGGCCCCGTTGGGGGTGGAGCGGCAGGTGAGCCTGAAAAGCGCGCCCGCCGGCCGGGGCGCGGATGCGGCAGTCGGTATGATGCAAGGATGCGCGGGAGGTGCGTCCGTCAGCTGTCATCCCCAACGGTCACGTCCCCAGCTTTAAACGGCACCGGGATACAACAAAAAAGGCTCCTCTTCTTTCGAAGAGGAGCCTTTTTTGTTGCCGTCGCTTATTTCGCCGACCTCGTCTCTCGCACCGCGGACTTCACCCCCTAGGGGCCTTCGCGCCGCAAGGGGGAAGTTTGCCCGAAGGGCGAGTGCGGGGCATTCCCCGGGATGGACTGACTACTGGGGAGGAGCGACGTGGGTGTATGAGGTCATGTAGTCGACCACTACGCCGTTGTCGTCAATGAAGATCATGGCGCTCAGAACCTTACTCTTCATCGAGCCGTCGGCGTTAAAGGGAAGTGCGTTGTACTTCCAGAATTCCTTGGTGCGGGCAATGGGAGGCAGGGCGATCTTGATGGTGGCCAGCATCTCCTTGGAAAGCTGCCGCTGATTAGGTTCGACGGTAATAGGACTGCCGAATGCCGCCAAGATCTCCTGCTTGGTGGTCTTATCCTTCACGATCAGTTCCGCAAGCGAAGCCTCGCTAAGCTCCAGCTTCTTAGGCGCCTGCACCGTAGCAGGCGCGGCTTCCTTTTTCACTTCCCCGGGTGCGGCATGCATGCACCCTCCCAAAAACGCGCCCAGAACCAGCAAACCAACCCTCTTCATCATCTGACCTCCTGATATGAATAAAATACCGCACGCAAAACGTGCAACCTCTCTGCCAACTTGAACGTTTCCAGCCGCGCGAGCAGCGCCGCGTTACAGATGCGCCCCACCGCTGCTTTTCCGGTTTGCCGTGCCGTCATAAACCATCGCACCGCCGGCTGCACCTGTCGAACGTGGGCGATTTCACCCCAGCGTTCCCCCATGCGGGGGAAATCACCGCACTCTTCGCACCTTTTTTCAGAGCCTGCCACGGAAGGGGGAACCAGGGCTGTGCCCATACTGAAAATTGCTGAGGCGGAGGTCGAGTGCAATATATCAATTATTATATAAGTTTCCAAGCACGATCTCCTCATCAGCCCGACCGCATGCGTTTTTTTTGCGGCTGGAGACGCAGTGATCGGCATCACAGGTACGACAATTGCTATTACCCTGACAAGCTCTCTTCACACCGTACCGGTGATGCCTTAAACCTGGTCCGGCGCAGTCGTCATGTGCCCCCATTCACACGGCGACCTGAAGGTCCGAAGTAGCAGCAACAAAGAGGCAGCACAGTGCAATTTATTTCAAATCCAATCAAGAGACTGAGAGGGAAACAACCTATGAAAAAAAGGGGATTGAAAATCTCGCTTTTGGCGGGGGCCTCGGCGGTAGCCGGCCTCACCGTAGGCGGGACGATTGCCCAAGCGGCACACCCGGCAATCCAGCTTTATACCTATGAGGAGGTAGCGCAGCAGTACGGCGCACCCGCCATGCCGGTCATGGTGGACCCGACCTCCAAACAGGGCATGCCCTACAGCCCGAAACAGACTTGCATGGGCGGCGGCTCCATGGGCTGCCACACCCCGGGCAACACCGCCGGGCTCAAGAGCTACACCGACATGTCCAAGGGCGCATACCACGCCACCCTCGGCACCGCCGAGTGGATGGACAACTCCGACAGCGGCCTGTTCATGGAGAACGGCAAGCAGACGGGCCTCAACCCGCAGAAACCCTGGCTGCAGTCCCACGGCCACAACGGCAAGTGGTGAACCCCCTCGCTCCGCCAGGTGGCGGACTTACAGAAAAAAGCAGACGGCAAAGGCATCGCATACCCGGGCACCGTTCCTAGCACCGGCGACGCGGTAAGAGATTCTCAGACCCCCGGCACCAGCCTCTACCTCTTCCTTAACGGCGGCACTGGCGCCGATGGCAAACCGTACCCGAAAGTCGACCTCTCCCTGTGGGACCAGGCGACCATGTGCGGCACCTGCCATCCGGGCGGCATCGCCTACGAAGAGGACAGAAACGGCAACAGGCTCCCCTACAAGACCCTCACCGACATGGCGATGGGCGACGTGAACCCCTTCACCAGCACCGTGTGGGAGAACTTCAGCGCGCAGGGGATCGAATCCTCCTTCGCAACCATCGCTCCGTGGGTCTACCCGGCCTACGCAGGCAACAGGCCTGACCCGAGCAAGCCGAACAACGGCGCGATCATCGCCCCCAGCGGTTGGGGCCAGCCGATGAGCATGCCGAACCCGAACTTCCCCGGCGACGCGACCAAAGCGATGCCGGTCTACGCCAAGCAGCTCATGGTGCCTAACGTTAAGGAGATGGACTGCTTCTTCTGCCACCTCTCCGGCTACGACAACGTCATGTCCTCCGTGATGACCCAGGCAGGAAGCCTGAACGCCGCGCCGGCCGCCGGCGCCATGCTCTTCGACATGAACCCGGCCAGCCCGACCTACATGGGCTACAGCCAGTACAACGGCAACGTGACCTTCGCCGATGCCGGCAACGGGATGCAGACCGTGTCGCTCTCCACCAGCCTGCTCGGCCGCATCAAGGGCGCGCCGGACTCCAACAACTGCATGCAGTGCCACGCCACCAAGACCCTGAAGAATCTCCCCGAGATGTTCGGCGTCACCGGCACCAGCAGCGGCTTCCTCTCCTCCGCGCCGATGATCTTCGACCCGAACAACGGCGTCGGCCCCAACGGCAAGAGGATGACCTCCTTCGACATCAACGCCATGTGGATGTCCACCGGGTCCTCCCCGGTCATCACCATGGACAACTACACTCAGTACATGATGCCCGGCATGCCGTACGTGCAGGCGCAGCAGACCTTCTACAGCCCTGCGAGCGCTACCGGCTTCATGGGCGGCGGCAACCCGGCCCAGTCCGGCCCGCTCTACTACTACAACTCCGACGGCTCCATGCCTGACCAGAACGCGCTCAAGCGTTCCACCATGCCGTTCCCGCGCGCAGAGTGGTTCAAGCGTGGCGACGCATGGCAGGCAGGCCAGGACGTCCACGGTTCCTTCGGTTGCGCCGGCTGCCACTTCACCGGCAACAGCACCAACAAGAACCAGTGCGACCCGGGCCGCGGCTTCGACATGTCCAGCACCACCCAGGACGGCGTTCCGCCGCTTTGGAAGCGTCAGGTCGTGAAGGAATACGACGCAGAAGGTAAGCCGGTCCTCGCCGTAGGTGGCGAGATTGCCGCAGCCGTTCAGAAGCACGACACCCGCAACACCGTCAAGCGCTGCGAGTTCTGCCACATCACCGGCAAGGACTACTACGGCAACCCCATCCAGACCTTCGGCGCGCCGAACCCGGATGCGGCACACACCCAGTACGGCCTGAACAACAACATCGTCCAGATCGTCGACAAGTTCGACACCGAGCAGGCCGGCTTCGGCGGCCAGGGCGTACCCGAGCACACCAACTTCACCTCCGACAAGAACAAGCTCGGCCGCGGCAACCACCTCGACGTCATGGACTGCACCGTCTGCCACGTACAGAAGAAGAGCATGGCGGTACGCGCCCTCGACGCCACCTCCGGTATGCGCTTCCCGGCAATCGTCGGCACCGATCCCTCCAAGGGGATGATCGGCCTGTTCGAGGATCCGGCTCCCGATGCGTTCAACGCAGGCGCAGTCGCTCAGTACAACCAGATGTTCGCAGCAATCAACCAGGCCATGGGCCTTACCGAAGGTATGCCTGGCTACCAGGCGCCCATTCCGGCCGGCACCCACGTGGTGGGCGGCGCGCTCAAAGAGTGGAAACCGCTCAACCTCTGGCAGAGACTCGGCAACATGGAAGCGCCGCTCAGCTTCGGCAACAGCGACAAGAGCGGCATGAAGTTCCGCCGCAAGATCTACCTGAGCAACGCGATCTCCGCAGTCATCTGGAACAACACCGACTCCAACGTCGATGCAAACGGCGACACCGTCCCCGGCGGCGACCTGGTCCCGACCAAGCCCTCGCTGGTCGGCTACACCGACGTCTTCGACGGCCTGCCGCCGCACGAGAACAACACCCAGGGCTACGGCGAGCCGATCTACGACCCGTGGATCCAGCGCGACCTGAAGGCCGGCATGAACTTCGGTCCTTCCGCCCTCTCCGTCATCTCGATCGGCTTCAACGACCCGATGAGCACCGCTTCCGGCTCCGCATTCATGCCGGACGGCACCTTCTCTCCGGCCAACTACTGGAAGTACGTCAGCGTTTGGAGCGGCGCGGTGAACTTCACCGAGCCTTACCAGATCACCGACTACAAGAACTACCGCAACCAGCTTGAGAGCATGAAACCGGCAGCACTGCGCAAGGACTGGACCAAGACCGAACTCGCCTACATCGGCGCTCCGTTCATGGTCACCCACGGCGTGAAGCCGGTACAGCAGTACGTTAAAGGCAAGAGCTGCGCAGACTGCCATGCACCGGGCGCAGGCTTCTTCAAAGGCGGCTTCGACATGGTCGGCACCGCTATCCCGGCCGACCACACCTTCAACCCGACCTCGCAGGTCTCCATCGACCAGACGAGCGGCACCGTCACCCGCATCCCTGGCATCCCGAGCCTCGACTCCGCCAGCAACCTGATGGGTCGTCCGCTCGAGCCGGTACGCGTCAAGGCGAAACTCGGCGACCTCCGCACCGCATTCGAAGGCTTCAACAAGCTCGGCCAGCCGCGCACCGTGAAGTTCCAGAAGAGCGATGCTAACTACACCTGGACCACCGATCTTGAGCGTGCAGACATCCTGTATCCGCCCGAAGACGGCGCCATCTACTACAAGATCGCAGACACCAACGACGACGGCAGCATCAAGACTGGCGCAACCCCTGTGAACGGCATTGCTTACGCCGATTACATGGAGTCCATCGCCCAAAACTTCGACGCAACCGCAGCAGGCCTCGGCGTGAAACCGGTCGCAACCATCGCGGCAGTGAACGGCGAGACCGGCACCAACGCAGCTATGCTGATCAAGGGGACCTCCTACAACTTCGCCCCCGCCACCACCCCGGCAGCCGGCGCCAAATTCCAGTGGGCAACCAACGCTGGTGACACCGCAGTTCCTCCTGCAGTACCGGGCGCGATCATCTCCGCACCGGCCGCAGCAAACACCGGCATCACCTTCACCAAGGCCGGCACCTTCAGGGTCGCCCTTACCGTGACCAACGTCGACGGCACTACCGCAACCAGCTACAAGCTCGTCAACGTAGCCAACCCGGTGTACATCGCAGTAACCGGCACCACCACCGCACCGGTCACCACTACCATCCCTGCCACCGCCACCAGGCCGGCTTACAGCTACACCGTACAGCAGACCCAGGTGCCGGTAACCTTCACGCTTACCCCCCCGACCTACGACAAGGTCAGGTTCTTCTGGGGTGACGGCAGCTCCTCCACCACCCTCACCGCTGCAGACTTCGCAACGGCCAACGGTGCAGGCGGCGTGGCGCACGTGTACAACCGGTACAGCAAGTACCTGAACGCTACTACCAACAAGTACACCTACAAGACCACGATCCAGCTGTTCAACGGGTCGACCCTGGTCAGCTCGCAGTCTGTGAAGGTAGAAGTACAGTAATGCAACAATGGAACTTCGATGAACATGCAGTGATGTAAATCCATGGCCCGGAACGAAAGTTCCGGGCCCTTTTTGGTAGAGGGACAGGATTTTCGGGCCGACGTCGGGAGCAAGACGCGCCTGGAGCAGCTCAAAGACAAGGAGAATCAACCATGCCGCACCCGAAGAAGATCGTATCGTCCACCGTTGCCGCAATCATGCTCATGACCATGGGCGCAGGTGCATCGTTTGCGGAAGAGGCCACAGTCAAAGACGCCGCGGCCCTGGCGGCCAAGGCAGCGCAGGCGGCGCAGCCGTCACCCGACGAGACGCTGGTGAAGGTGAACGGCACGCCGATCATCCGCAAGGAAGTCAACCGCGCCCTGAAAATCATGCTGAAGCAGACCGGCACCAAGCAACTCGTCCCCGAAGCGCTCAAGAAGGCGCAGGACACCATCCTCGAGCAACTCACCGATTCGGAGCTCTTGTACCAGGCGTCTAAGGGGGTCGAGATGAAGGACCTGGACCAGCAGGTGAAGAAGGCCCTCGCCGAGAACCGAGCGAAGTTCAAGAGCGACGCCGAATACAAGGCCGCCATGGACGAGCTGCTCATGAGCCCTAAGGACCTTGAGGAATTCACCCGCAAGGACATCGCCATCAACAACATGATCGAAGTCCGCTTCGGCTCCAAGGTGCAGGTGGCGGAAAGCGATGCGAAGAAGTTCTACGACGACAACCGTACCAAGTACTTCGAGCAGGGGGCCAGGGTGAGGGCAAGCCACATCCTCGTGGGCGTCAGCCAGAGCGCCTCCCAGAAGGAAAAGGACGAGGCCAAGGCGAAAGCCGAGGCCCTGTTGGAGCGCATCAAGAAAGGCGAAGATTTCGCCGAGATCGCCAGGAAGGAGTCCACCTGCCCCAGCAAGGAGAAGGGTGGCGACCTGGGGGTCTTCGGCCAGGGGGACATGGTTCCCCCGTTTGAAAAAGCGGCCTTCGGGCTGAAACCCGGCGAGATCAGCGGGGTCGTTTCCACCGTGTTCGGCTACCACATCATCAAACTCACCGAGGCCCTCCCGCCCAGCGTACAGCCCTTCGACGAGGTTAAGGCGAAAATCGTGGAGTACCTGAAGCGCGAAAAGGTACGCGCGGAGATCCCCGCCCTGCTCAAGGAGCTCAGAGAAAAGGCAAAGATAGAAAAAGCCTAAGAATCGCAAACACTTACACACACCAAAAGAGCAGGAGGGGCTCCCCCACCTGCTCTTTTGCCGTTTACACCACCCTACCCCCACATTGGGGTAAAAGCCCCCCAGTCACTGGGTGAACTTGGGGTATTTACCCCAACAAACACCCCATCCCCTTCCGCCCCCCCTGTCGTCCCAATGAAACGCGTCACGGAAGTTTTAGCAATTACTACTGTTTTAAAAATTTAGTGAGAAAAATAAAATAGCGGCACACCCCGTGCTAATGATGAATCCAGGCTCTCTAAAGCTGAAGCAGGACTGCAGATGGCGAACGGTACCCCCATACCGGACGCAAGATGTGATTCGTACTTCCATTGAATCGAGACAAAGGAGACCCATGATGAAACAACCCACCAAGAAGACGGTGCTGCTTACCGCCGCTTCCTGCGCCGCCCTTATCGGGGTCGGCACGGGGATGGCGATGGCTTCCGTCTCTGCCCACAAACAGATCCCGCTCAAGGATCCGGCAGGCCAGGCGATCACCAAGAACGCCGACGGCTCCGCAAAAGCCTACAGCATCAAGACGACCTGCTTCGGCACCGCCGGTTGCCACGGTGACGCTGCCGCCGGCACCTCGAGCGTCCTCAAGTACACCTACGACGACATCGAAAAGCACTCCTACCACGCACAGCTTGGCGCGAACGAGATCCGCGGCTTCAACCCGTTCAACATCGACTCGTCCGACGCTTTCCGCACCGGCGCAGGCCCCCAGGGTAAAAACTGGGTGCAGAGCCCCGGGCATGTGGGGTCTTGGTGACCGCCGTCTGCTCGCCAGTTGGCGAGAATGTACAAAGACGGTGCAGGTGCGGTTTACAACGCGACCACGGCCCAGTTTGAAACCGTTCTCTTCGGTGAGGTTGCTTCCGGCACCTCCAGGGTGGCCAACCTCGTTGGCGGCGCGACCAAGTACTACGAGCCGTACAACTTCACCGACGCGACCACCTTCGCCCAGAAGGCGGACAACTCCGTGGCCGGCGAGATGCGCGACTGCGGCGAGTGCCACGTCGGCGGCGGCGCCATGGAATACATGGTCGACGACAGCGCAGCCACCTCCGGGACCTACGACGCCAACAAGCGCAAGTCGCTCCGCGACTACGTCTTCGGCGGCGCAGTCACCGCCTTCAACGCCCTGATCGACATCTTCAACGACACCCCGGCCAACCGCGGCAACGTGGTGGTGCAGGATTACTCCCAGACCGGCGTTCTCGAGATGGACTGCCTCATCTGCCACCAGAACGACTACAGCTGGGAAAAGCGCAAGGACGCGGTCCGCAAGGGTGAGTTCGACGCTTCCCGCGCCGTCGGCTCCAAGCTGGCCTTCTCCGCGAAGGACGGCGTGAACGTCTTCTACAACTCGACCTCGGTAACCGCCACCCCGGCCGGCCTGGTCGCCAACCTCGAGTACAAGATCGTCGGCAAGCCGACCTCCAACCAGTGCTCCTCCTGTCACCTCGGCAACACCATCGAGACCAAGGATGCAATCACCGGCGTAGTGACCGTGACCGGCGGCGAGAAATACCAGGTCGACTGGAAGAAGCGCGGCGAGATGTGGAGCCAGAACGGCACCATCCTCGACGTCCACGGCGCCATCGGCTGCATGGGCTGCCATGAGCGCACCGGCGCTACCGCAGGGACCACCGCCCAAGTCGGCGTGAGCGGCAACATAGGCGACAACAAGCTCGGCCTGTGCGACCCCGCCAAGGGCGGCGCTTCTCCGTTTGACGCCATGTGGAACAAGATGGACAAGGTGGAGTTCAAGGACTGCTCCGGCTGCCACGAGTACGCCACCGCTCCGGCCTTCGCCACCTTCGGCGCACCGAACTCCAAGGGCGCTCACGACAGGGCCGGCCTGACCGCGAAGATCGCCTACGATAAGGCGGGCGCACAGGTAAGCCACATCGACCTCATCGATTGCACCGCCTGCCACATCCGTAAGGACGGCTTCAGCGGCGGCGCGTTCGTCGACGGCACCGGCGCCGACGAGGAAGGGCGTCTGGCAGTCCACGACACCGAGTACGTCGCCAAAGGCAACATGAACAACGGCGTCGCGCTGCACTGGCAGAACGGCAAGATCTACGCCGCCAACCTCTTGACCTCCTTCTTCTGGCGCGACATGAACGGCCTTAAGACCATCAACGGCGGTTTCGACGCCAACAACGACGGCCGCGAGGCCGGCATGGATCCGCTGCTGCAGACCCATGTGGCCAACATCAACCGCATAAACGGCCTGCACGCCCTCACCGCTGACGGCGTGGTGAACGCCGCCGAAATCGCCACCCAGCAAGCCGCCCTCTCGGCAGGCATCAGGGGGCAGCTCGGCAACACCACCACCCAGGCGACCAACGCGTTCCTGCCGAAGGTCTCCTTCCTCATGGTTCCTTTCAAGGCGAGCCACAACATCGCTTCCGCCGACAGGGCGTGGGGCAAGAACGGCTGCCAGGAGTGCCATGCCGCCAACGCAGGCTTCTACAACGGCGCCTACCCGATCAACGGCAACATGGACGGCAAGTTCAGCTTCGACTCCAACCAGGTGACCACCTTCACCAAGGTGAACGGCCTCGTCGACATCACCGATTCGCACCCGAACGTCGTGACCAAAGACGGCACCCGCTCTCTGCCGATCCCGATCCTCACCAAGTTCGACGGTCCCTACGTTCAGACCGCGACCCCGGGGCAGACCCTGCGTAACATCGACCGCAGCGAGGTTCTCTACGAGAACACCTTCCAGACCATCAACCAGGACTGGGTAACCAGCATCCAGGGCGGTGCCATCGCGGCAGCCTGCAGCGCCGCAAGCCCGTTCTACTGTGAAGATCCGGCGTACATCTTCAACGCCGCCAAGAAGGGCGCCACCTCCACCCTCGGCTGGACCCTCAAGGTGGACGTGAAGGACAGCAACGGCGTGATCACCAGCCGCACCGTCCAGATCACCGACGACAAGGTGACCACCGTTGACCAGCTGGTAACCCTGCTTGACAACGCCGGTAAATTCGGCAGCACCTTCTTCACCGTCACCGCCGCCAACGGCGGCGTGAAGCTGGACGCCGCTGCCGGCTACCAGATCCGCATCAACAAGCTCTCCGACGTGGGTCCGTTCGGCCTGAAGGGCGCTCTCTGGAAAACCGCCCCGATCGTTCGTGGCGCCAACAGCTATGCAACCCGCGCCCAGTACGTAACCTACCTGAACAGCATCACCGCGTCGGCCTTCGGCGTCGGCGCCACCCCGGTAGCCGGCATCGCAGCAGTGAACGGCGAGTCGGGCACCACCGCGGCTCCGCTGGTCAAGGACCTCTCCTACGCCATCGCAGCCACCGGCACACCGGCTGCAGGCGCCAGGTTCCAGTGGGCTACCAACGCCGGCACCGCAGCGAGCATCACCGACGCAACCGCAGCAAGCACCAGCATCAGCTTCAACAAGGCCGGCACCTACAGGGTCGCCCTTACCGTGACCAACGTCGACGGCGCTACCGCAACCAGCTACAAGCTCGTCAACGTCACAAACCCGGTACTGATCTCCGTAACCGGCACGGCCACCGCCCCCGTCGTCAAGACCATCGCGGCGACCGCCACCAGGCCGGCATACACCTACACCGTGCAGGAAACCAAGGTGCCGGTAACCGTCGTCGCAGGCACCACCTACGACAAGGTCAGGTTCTTCTGGGGTGACGGCAGCTCCTCCACCACCCTTACCGCTGCCGACTTCGCAACGGCCAACGGTGCAGGCGGCGTGGCTCACGTGTACAACCGCTACGAGAAGTACTTCAAGTCCGGTACCGGCAAGTACACCTTCAAGACCACGATCCAGCTGTTCAACGGGTCGACCCTGGTCTCCTCGCAGTCTGTCATTGTAGAAGTCCCCTAAGTCCTGTCTCTTGCAGGCAACTTGATTGATGCATTGCAGTAATTTCGAAGCCCGGAACGAAAGTTCCGGGCTTTTTTTTGTCGCATCAAGCTCGATTGAGAGGGGTACCCCATCCCCCTGCCACGCGCCGTTCATAGCACCGAGGAGTTGCAAGTGCCGACAAAAAGCAAATCCCCCGCAAATGGGGGAACATTAGGGCTCGCACAGCGCTTCGCGGAAAGCAGTGCTTCGCGTTTCCCGGCACTCCACGAAGGACTCCGCCAAGGAATTACATTAACTTGCATGATCCATTTGCGGTACGCCGAGGCGGCGGAGAAGGGAACAACATTTTTTGAGAAAAAAGACTAAAGGTATGTCAGTTGTAGGACGACATTGAAATGGTAAAGCAAAGGCGGAAGTGATATAGTGACGTCACTTTTCGCTGTGACAGTGGGAGAAAAGATATGAGCAAAAGCATCAGAGTATTGGCGTTTTCTCTGACAGTACTGGTTTCCGCCGTTACGGCGTATGCGGAGGATTCCCCTTCCTGCAGGGATAAATGCACCACTGACTACACAGACTGCCTGAAGTCGATCGAATCCGCCTCACCCGACGCACGGGTAATCCTTGAGAAGAGCTGCCAGGTGGAGGACGACGCCTGCAGCGCCGACTGCGATGAAAAGCGCTCACTCGCGGGGATCTTGAGGAAACTCAGCGAGTAGACGCAGCTTCTGATATAGACGAAATCCCCCCTGTCCCCCCTTCGCGTAGGCATGCTACGGGGGGCAGGCTCCCCCTTCGCAAAGGGGGAACGCTAGGCCTAATGCCACGCTACGTGGCCACGCCCCCTCCCTTCTTACAGCGCCTCCAGCACCCCGCAGAGCTTGTCGGAATCGTAAGGCTTCACCACACTCCCGCAAAACCCGTAATCCCGGTACGAATCCATCACCTCGTCGTTGCTGTAGCCGCTGGACACGATGAGCCGCGCCGCCGGGTCCTGTGCGAGAATAAGACGCGCCGCCTCCTTACCCCCCATCCCATTAGGCACCGTGAGATCCAGAATCGCCGCCAAAAACGGCGTCCCTTCCTTTGATGCCCTTCCGTACATGGCGACGGCCTCATCGCCGCTCGCGCAGAGGGTCACCTCGTACCCTTTGGCCGCGAGGACTTTGGCGGCGAGGAGCCGAATCATCTCCTCATCATCCATCACAAGGACTCTTCTGCTGCAGCCGACAAGCGCCTGCTGCGCGTCGCGCTCCGCGTCGGCTTCCAGCTTCGGCTGTGCCGATTCGATGCAGAAAACGGGAAGATAGAGGGTGAAGGTGGTCCCTTTTCCCAAGAGGGTGTCGAAGGTGATCACCCCGCCGTGCCGGGTGATGATCGAATGGACCGTCGCAAGACCAAGCCCGGTGCCAAGTGCAGCTTTGGTGGTGAAATAGGGAGTGAAGATGCTCGACTTGTGCTCGTCGCGGATGCCGCACCCCTCGTCCTGGAACGAGAGCTCGACGTAGCAGCCACTCAGGGGGGCCGGAAGCCTTTCCGCGTCGGTCGACACCATTCTCCCGCGCACGGTCAGCGTCCCGCCGTCCGGCATTGACTGCACCGCGTTGATGCAGATGCAGTTGAAAGCCTGCCGGATCTGGCCGTCGTCCACGTACACCGGGGGGAGTTCCGGCGACAGATCAAGGAGGCAGGTAACGTTGGAACCGCGCGTGGCAAGCTGCACCGATTCCTCCACCAGCCTCGCGACCGGGACGGCTTTTCTCAGGGGGGCTCCCCCTTTGGCGAAACTAAGGAGCTGGTTCGCGAACCCGGCGGCACGCATGGTCGCCTTTTCGGCCTGCTGCAAAAGCTCGTGGGAGTTGTGCGACGGATCGATGAACTTTTTTGCGAAGGAGATGTAGCCGAGCACGCCGGTCAGGGCGTTGTTGAAGTTATGCGCGATCCCGCCGGCGAGAACGCCGATAGACTCCAGCTTCTGGTTTCTCACGATCTGCTGCTGCAAAAGCTCGCGTTCGGTCATGTCGATCATGATGTCGACGATGCGCGCGCCGGAGCGCTGGTTGCTGCAGTTCAGATGCTTGACGGTGCCGTCCTTGCAAAGCGCGTTCACTTCGAAGAAGGTGACCCGGTTCCCCTGCTCCCATGCCTCGATGGCGGCGCGGCGCTTGCCGGCGACCTTTTCGCGGTACTCCGGTTCGGGGCAAAGCAGGGCGAGCAGTTGGTCGACATCTTGAACCTCGTCCTGGCGATAACCGAAGCTCTTCGTCATGAAGGCGTTCAGGTACTCGACACCGCCCCGCTCGTCGGACCAGACGATCCCCATGGGGAGCTGCTCCACCAGGTTCTTCAGCTCCTGGCGCGCCTGGGTCCTCTGCTCGATTTCCTTCTCCAGATCCAGGTTGATGGTGACCAGCTGTTGCTTCGAGGCGATCTCGAACTCCATGGCTGCCAGCAGTTCCGCATGCAGCCGACGGTTCTCCTCCTCGCGTTGCCTGAGCGACTCGGCCAGATCGTTGAGCGATGCAGAGGCCCTCCCCGGCTCGTCATCGGAGAGGACGGCGATGCGTGAGACGTAGTCGCCGCAGTGGACGTTCTCCAGCCCCTGCATCAGCGAGTTGAACGATGCGGTCACCCTCTTCAGGATCAGGTAGCAGGAGAAGAGGATGAAGAGCCAGCTCGCCGTGGCCAGCACTACGCTCAGAAAGGCAAGCCGCCTCCCCTCTCGCCACAGGTCCCGGGTGCCACGGAAAAGGCGCACCTCGCCGATAAGCTCACCCGGCCGCTGCTCGCCTTGCCCCGGCTCGGGAAGCACGGTAAGCGGATTGCCCCGCACCTGCACGCTCTGTTGGATCAGGTCCGCCCCAGCGTTGGTCCCTAAGCGCACCATGATCCTGCCGCTCGCGGCTGCTATCTCCACGCCCCGGATCTCTGGAAGGGTGAGCGCCTGGCGCGCGTGGGACTGAAGCAGGTCGGTGTTCTCAGCGTAAAGGGGAAGCCGCACCGAGTCGGCCAGGGCATGGGCCTGCAGGCGGAGCATCTCGGCGGCGTGCCGCTTGTTCTGGTTGATCTGGTGCAATACGAAGAGTGTGACGCAGACGATGGTGATCAGCGCGGAGAAGAGGGTAAAACGCAGGAACAGCTTGTACTGGAAGCTCGAGCGAAGGGCGCCTAAGCGTCCGGCGGGAGAAGGCGTGTCCATGGCAAGGCCTTTATTGGGGTCGGCGCCGCGGCCGAATCGTGGCCGGTTGGTGCAGACGGCGGCTTCATTGTTGTGTGTAACAGCTGCGTGCAGGGCGAGCTTTGGAGCTGAGCTGCAGGCTGCGGACCTGAGGCAGTGTGAATGTTTGTACGCGAGGCTTTACATGGAGTCTGTCGGAGGACTATACCAGATATGTCGCGGGATTCAACTGTAATAAGTAACTACTTTGTCCATCATTAACCGCATAAGCACTGTATTACCGAAATTCCTTTGACAGAGAAGCATCAAACTGATAGGTATGCAACAATCTCTGTGCCAGTTCTTTTAAGAATTCTGCAACTGTCAACGGCTCTTTTCCGGGGAAACCCTTTTGACAGCAAAACAGCTCATCACAATACTGCTTGCCTCCCTGATGGTCCTGTCCCCGATGGCCGTCACCCAGCTTCGCGCCGAGGATACGGACGAGGTGACACGCTCGCTCGGCCTGTCCGGCGAAGAGGCCGTCGCAGTCCCCCATTCCCCCCGTCCCGCTTCGCTCATCGCGGAAAACGTCACCGTAATAGACGCCGACGAGATCGCCCGGCTTAACGCTCACACCGTGGCCGACGTGCTTCAGACGGTCCCCGGCGCCCAGGTGGACCTGTTGCAGACTCCCGGCAACGTCGTCCTTTACGACATCCTCGGCAGCTCGAGCCGGCACGTCCTGGTTCAGATCGACGGGGTGCCCCAGAACTTCGTAAGCTCCGACAACTTCGCCCACATCGGCAGCATCCCGGTGCAGATGATCGAGCGCATCGAGATCATCAAGGGGCCAGCCTCGGCAGCCTGGGGCTCTTCCCTTGGCGGGGTGATCAACATCATCACCAAGCTCCCCGCACAGGATACCCCGGCGACCGGTCTCGCCTCAGCCTCCATCGGCAAGAACGCCACCACTGACCTGAGGGCGGAGGTCAGCGGCACCGTAGAGCAGCTCGGGTACTACCTGACCGGCGGAAAGCTCTTCTCAGACGGCCTCATCCCCCGAAACGACGTCGATTTCAACCACGGCTTCGGGAAACTGAGCTACGACTTCCTAAACGGCGGCAGGGCAATCCTCGCAGTCGACGCACGCGATGCCGACATGGGCCTCAGCGAGTCCTACCTCTACAACTTCTGGGAAACCGGGATGGCCCGTTATCTGAACGGCTACTTCTCGGTGCAGTACCCGCTCGCCGAGCGTCTATCGCTCGAGGCAAACGCCCGCGGGGGGAGACGCAGCACCGCGCACGTCATCGGGAACTTCTTCCCCGAACCCGCCCCCTTCGTCCACGCAACGGCGCGCGAAGTGTACCAGGGGTACGAGACGGCACTCAACTGGGGAGACGCGAACCGGGGACTCAAGGCCGGGGTGGAGTACGAGCAGACCGAGGTGCGGCAGCGTGAACTCCTCATGCCGATCCCCGACTTCAACATCGATAAAACCCTCACCCGCTACAGCGCGTACCTGAACGGCACCTACACCCTCGGAAAGCTCTCCGTGCTCCCCGGTGCCCGCTTCGACCGCTTCAACCTTTTGGATGACGCCCTGAGCGGCACCCTTGGCGCCACCTACCGCCTGACCGACAATACCCTTTTGCGCGGCTATGCGGCGTACGGCTACAGCATGCCGCTCATCAGCAATTACGGCTCCACCGATGGACAGGTACCGCACAAACTGCAGCAGATACGGACCGTACAAGCGGGGATCGAGAGCACCGCGATCCCATACCTGTGGCTCAAGGTGATGCTGTTTGACAACGAGGTCTGGAACATCCAGACCATCGACCGCTACAACGTACTGCACCGGGACGAACAGAGCCGCGAAGGGGTCGACATGGAATGGCGCACCTCTTCCTTGTACGGCTTCATGCTAAGCGGCGGCTACACCTTCACCGACGCCCGCGACAAAAAAACAGGGAAGCAGTTAAGCGGCGGCGAGAGCGGCCCGCGCCACGCGGTCAAGGGGGCACTCACCTACCAGAACGAGGAGATCGGTCTCACCTCGGTCCTGACCGCCAACTACAGCGACTGGAACCTCGCCACGCCCGGTGCCGACTCGACTGCAACGTTCCTGGACCTGCACGTGACCCAGAAGCTCGCGTCGTCCTCGGACCGGTCACCGGAGCTCTTCTTCTCGGTGCGCAACATCCTGGACACCAAGCTGTACCAGTACGAGTTCCGCCCCGCGGCACCGCGGTGGTTTGAGTTCGGGGGGAGGCTACGCTTCTGATGCGCGCACCGATCCCCTTAATGCTGCTTTTCCTCATCATGCTGGTGTCGCCACGCCCGGCCGAGGCCCTGGACGTGCTCATCCTGCAAAGCGGCCGCAGCCCCGTCTATACCGACGCGCTGCGCGGGCTGCACGGCGCGGCCAAACTCGACTCGAAGACCCTCGTGCTCTCGGACTACTCCGACGTCGACGTGCAGCGCCTGGTCAGGGAGGAGCGCCCGAGGCTTTTGATCGCGCTGGGGGACCGCGCGCTGAGCGAATGCCGCAAGACCCGGGAGGTCCCGGTGCTCGCCCTGCTATCCCTGGCGCTCACCCAGAGGGCGGTCCCGGATCATGTAGGCGGCATCGCCATGACCGCCGCGCCGGAGCGCTACCTCGAACTCTTCTCCCAGATGCGGGTCAGGCGGGTGGGGGTGCTCTACGACCCGAGGCTCTCGGGGCTCTACGTCAAACGAGCAGTCACCGAGGCGGAGGGTTACGGCGTCACCATCGTCACCGAGACGCTGCGCAACCCGCGCGACCTGCAGGGGAAACTGGAGCAACTGAAGGGGGACATCGACCTTCTATGGCTGTTGCCGGACAGCACCGCCATCACCACGGTCAACCTGGAGGCGCTCCTCGTCTTTTCCATGACCCAGGGGGTCCCGGCGGTGAGCTTCACCGGGCAGTACCTGAAAAACGGCGCCGCGGTCGCTCTCGACATCGACCCACACGACCTCGGATGGCAGGCGGGCGAAATGGCCCAGTCCCTCCTGCGTTCCAGCGGGGGGCACCGGGTCCCCATCGTCGACCCGCGCAAGGTCCGGCTCCAGGTCAACGAGAGCGTGCTGCGCAAACTGCACTTGAAGCCCCCCTCCCCTTAACGCCCCTGACGCAAAAGAGGCCGCCCCTTCCGGGACGGCCTCTTTTTTTTTCGGTTTATAGGCTCCCCCCTTTGCGAAGGGGGGCGGGGGATTTGCTTTTGCCAGCCAGCTAAATCCCCCTAAATCCCCCTTCGCAAAGGGGGACTTTCGAATGCCCTTCTATCCCAGCAGCGCCTCCACCGGGGTGTAGGGGAGCCCGAAGGCGTCGGCGACGCCGCGGTAGGTGACCTGGCCCAAAGCGATGTTGATCCCCTCACGCACGCCGGCGCTCTCGCGCGCGACCTCGCGCCAGCCGCGTTCGGCCAGCGACACGGCATAGGAGAGTGTTGCGTTGGTGAGGGCGGCCGTCGAGGTTAGCGGCACCGCGCCGGGCATGTTCGCCACGCAGTAGTGCAGCACCCCCTCCTCGAGGTAGGTCGGCTCGCGGTGCGTGGTCGCGCGCGAAGTCTCGAAACACCCCCCCTGATCGATGGCGACGTCGACCAAGACCGCGCCCGGCTTCATCCCCTTCAGCATGTCGCGGGTCACAAGCTTGGGCGCCTTCGCCCCGTGCACGAGCACGGCGCCGATCACCACGTCCGCCTGCTGCACCAGCTCGCGGATGACGGCGGGAGAAGACATGACCGGGAAGCAGTTCTTCGGCATGACCTCGGAGAGGTGGCGCAGGCGTTCGAGGTTCATGTCGAGGAGGTAGACCTTGGCACCCAGGCCGCAGGCCATCTGCGCCGCGTGGGTCCCCACCACGCCGCCACCGATCACGACGACGGTGGCCGGTGCGACGCCGGGAACGCCTCCCAACAGGATGCCGCGCCCCCCCTGGGCCCGCTCCGCGTACTTGGCGGCCTGCTGCGCCGCCATGCGGCCGGCGACCTCGCTCATCGGGGTGAGCAGCGGGAGCGTGTTACCGGGACCGGTGATGGTCTCATAGGCGACGGCTACCCCCCCGCTCTTCATGAAGGCACGGGTGAGTCCCTCCGAGGCGGCGAAGTGGAAGTAGGTGAAAACGATCTGCCCCTCGCGGATCATCTCGTACTCGCTTGGCTGCGGTTCCTTCACGTGCATGACCATCTCGGCCCGTGCGTAGATCTCGGCCGGTTCAGCCACGATCTCGGCGCCCGCCTTGCGATAGGCGTCATCGGAGAACCCGCTGCCGTTGCCGGCGCCGCTCTCGACCAGCATGGTGTGCCCGTGCCCCACCATGACCTCGACCCCGGCGGGGGTCATGCTGACACGATTCTCTTCGACCTTGATTTCCTTCAGTATCCCGACGACCATCTGCGCTCCCTCTCCCCTTGATGAGTGTGCCGACTGTCAGCATTGTACCGCAGTCCGGGCCGGGTTCATTAGACCGGCGTCTCAGCATACCAGATCGGCCGGGATTTTTTCTTGCGAACAAGCGACAAAAACGGTATTTTTTCGCAGGATGTTTCACTATAAGGGGCAATCGATGAGGAATCTTGCGGAAACAGCCGTAGACAGGATTGATCGGGCCATCCTGAACGAGTTGCAGAGGGACGGCAGGCTGACCAACGTGCAGTTGGCCGAGCTCGTCGGGCTTTCCGAGTCCGCCTGCCTGCGCCGGGTGCGCCTTCTGGAGCAAAGCGGCATCATCGACCGCTACGTGATGCTGGTGGATCAGGGGCGAGCGGGCAAACCGGGGAACGTCTTCGTGCGGGTGACGCTTGACGGGCAGCAGCGCGAGAGGCTTTCGGCCTTCGAGGAGGCGATCGCCACGGTTCCCGAGGTGATGGAGTGCTACCTCATGTCCGGCGACGTCGATTACCTGATGCGCGTCGCGGTGAAGGACACGGACGACTACCTGCGCCTGCACAACAAGCTGACCGGGCTCCCCGGCGTTTTACGGGTGCAGTCGTCCTTCGCGCTGCGCACCGTGGTGAGCAGAACCTCGCTCCCTTTGTGACTACCAGACCGGGATGATGCTGGAGCGCTCCAAAAACCTTCTGAGGGCATGCAGGTCCGCAAGGGAAAGCCCCACGAAACAAAGGCCCATGCCGGAGGGGAGCTTATGTTTCTTCCTTCCCCGCTCGCGGACCCAGGCCACCCGGGCCTGGCAGGAGATGACGGAGTCACGGTCCGAGAGCTTGAACTTGATGGTCAAAAGGGTGTCCACCGGGCGGAGGTGGGAAGTCTCGAGGAAGAGACCGCCCCGGCTCACGTTGACCGAATAGTTCAATACCAGCTTTTTCTGATAGGGACCTTCGAAGATGGCGATCCTGGCGTCGACGCGCTCCCCCCTTCCCGCCGGGACGCCGTCCCCCTTCTCATCCACCGTGCTCCACCCCGCCTCTTGCCCTGGTGCACCCATTTCCCCCTCCTTCTGAGCGGTGACTCTCCACCTGCTCCACCTTTACCGCCCGGGGCGCTTCCCTGTAAATCCGAAAGAGGCTGCAAGTGTCGTAGGGGTTGCGACTACAGACGCCCCCTTCCGGCATCGTCCGCTTGTAGGAAAAAGACTACAGAAAAAAAGGAAGAAGGCCGATCCATAAGCGAGAGAGCTTCTGCTATTAATGATCCATCGACGCCCACGCCGACACGCTCAACCGCCTCAGGAGTAGGCCATGCCGGACCAGAAAGCGCAAAAGACGTACTCATCCCGGCCGAACTGCCGGCACCAGGCAGCCATCGGGATCGCCTTCGGCCTCGCCGGATTCGTACTGAACTGGTTCAAGCTGGAATTCTTCTTCAACGTCGATTTCATCTTCGGCTCCATCCTCTCCATGTTCGCCCTGATGCGCTTCGGTCTCGTTGCCGGGATGACGGCGACGCTCATCGCCGCCAGCTGCACCTGGTTTCTCTGGCACCATCCCTGGGCGGTGATCATCTTCTGCGCCGAGACGCTCTGCACCGCGCGGTTGAACCTCTCCAAAGACCGCGACCCGGTCCTTAACAACCTAGCCTACTGGTTCAGCGGCGGCATCGCCCTCGTGCTCTTCTTCTACGCCGGTGTCATGCACTTCCCTCTCCTGCCCGCCATGGTGATGGGGCTCAAGCAGGGGATCAACGGCATCGTCAACACGCTGATCGCGGCCGCGCTCCACATGGGCTACGGCTTCTACCGGCGGCGCCAGGAAAGGCTTCCCGGGCTGCGCCAGCTGATCTTCGTCGCCATATCGCTCTTTGTCACCATCCCGACCCTGCTTTTCCTCTACCTGGACATAAGACACACGATGCGCCAGGACCTCGCACGGCACCAGGAGGCAACGGTTCGTATCGCCACCGCGGCCCAGACCGGAGCGGCATCCTGGCTGGACAGCAGCCTCGGGGTGATCCGCTTCCTTGCCTCCTCCAGCAGCGGACCGGTGGCCCACATGCGGCGCGACCTGGAGAACATGCGCCAGTCGCTCACCGACTTCAGGCGCCTCGGGATGACCGACGAGCGAGGCATCACGGTGGCCTTCTCCCCGGCCGTGGACGAGAACGGCGCGACCACCGTCGGACTGGACCTGTCGGACCGCAGTTACCTGAAGAAGGTCTCCACCCCACCCTACCCCGAGGTGATGGAGCTCTTCCAGGGGAGGATCGGCGCGCCGGGGCCGAGACTCATCCTGGTCGCGCCGGTGCTTGAAAAGGAAGGTTACCGGGGCGCCGTATTCGGCGTCGCCGACCTCGGCAGCCTGACGGAGCTCCTGCAAAAGCTCGTGCACGAAGACTCCGTGCAGGTGACCCTCGTCGACGACCGGGGGATGGTGGTCATGAGTACCAAGCAGGAGTTAAGGCCCCTCACCCCTTACGTCCTTCCCGCAGGGGGCTCCCTGATGCCGGTGGCCAAAGGGATACGCCACTGGATCCCGGCCCCCAAACCCGGGTTGAGCCCGTACAAGCGCTGGCTTGCCTCGTTTTACGTGAAGGAGATGCCGCTGGACGGGTACCCGGGGTGGAAGCTGGTGGTTGAGTCTCCGCTCAAGCGCCCCATCACCGCGCTCTCCGAAAAGATCACCGCGGCGCTCTCCGGCATCGGTCTGCTGCTCGTGTTACTGGTCTTCTGCTCACGGCTTTTCGCCGGCAGGATCGCCTCCATCCTCTCGGACTTCGAGCGCGTGACGCGCGAGCTTCCCGCCCAGATCGCGGCCGGAACCACCATCGAGTGGCCTCCTCCGGTGACCACCGAGTTCAAGGGGCTCACCGACAACGTGCAGGTGATGACGAGGGAGCTGTTGCTCTCGCACACGGCGCTCAAACAGCTGAACCAGAGCCTGGAGCAGCGCGTCGAGGAGCGCACCGCGCAACTGAGGGAAAGCCGGCAGCTTTTAAACGCAGTCATCGAAACGACGCCCGACCCGATCTCGGTCAAGGACCGCCAGGGGACCTACCTCATGATGAACAAGGCGGGGCTGGAGTTTCTCGGACGGGAGGCGATCGGCAGTGAGGAAACCCGCATCTATGGGGCGGAAGAGGAAGAGGTGATCCTCGCGTACGACCGGCGCGTACTGGAAACCGGCGCCATCGTCTCCTTCGAACAATCCCGCCGCAACCACCTGGGGCAGTCCCGCGTCTTCAACGTGGTGAAGGGGCCGATCCGTGACCATGCCGGCGCCGTGACCGGGATCTTCGCCATCTCCCGTGATATCACCGACCGCATCCGGATGGAGGAACAACTGGAGCAGGAGCGGTCGCTTTTGCGTACCATCATCAGCACCATCCCGGACCTGATCTTTCTGAAGGACGTAAACGGCGTGTTTCTCGCGGCAAACCCGGCATTTCAGAAGATGGCGGGGCACCCGGAAGCGGAGATCATCGGCCGGACGGATCGCGACATCTGGAACGCAGAAGAGGCCGAGCTTTTCGTAAAAAGGGACCGTGAGGTGCTCGCGGCAGGCCGTCAGATCGCTCACGAGGAATGGCTGACCGACAGCAGCGGAGGAAGGCGCATCCTGCTGGAAACGAAGAAAACCCCGATGCTGGACCGCGCCGGGAACCAGCTGGGGATTTTGGGCATCGCCCGCGACATCACGGCGCAGCACGAGGCGAAGGAGGAGCTGAAACGCGCCGTGGCCGAGCGGACCGCGGACCTGCGGCGACTGGCGGAGCGAATAGAGACGGTAGCCGAGCACGAGCGGGCCTCGGTGGCCCAGGAGATCCACGACGAGCTGGGGCAACTGCTTGCCGCGCTCATGATGGACGTCGCCTGGTTCCAAAAGCGCATCCCGGAAGGGGACGAAAAGTACGCCGCGAAGGTGAAGGCGATGAACGAGCTCCTGAACGTCACCATACAGTGCGCGCGCCGCATCACGCGGGACCTCCGCCCCCGCATGCTGGACGAGCTCGGCCTGGTCGCCGCCATCGAGGAGCAGCTGGAGCTTTACCGCCAGCGCCAGATCGACTGCCGGTTCATCGTCCCGCAGCGCGACGCCGAGGTCGACCCGGAACGGGCCAACTCCCTCTTCCGCATCTTCCAGGAAAGCATGACCAACGTGATGCGCCACTCCGGCGCGACGAAGGCCGAGATCCTCCTCGACATAAGTGAGGACGGCATCGTGCTGCAGATAGAGGACAACGGCCGCGGCATCAACGAGGAACAGATCAACAACCTGCAGTCGCTTGGCCTTCTAGGGATCAAGGAGAGGGCCCTGCGCTGGGGAGGGACGGCCGAGATCAGGGGAGTGCACGGTAAGGGAACTACGATTCGGGTTGAGATGCCCGTGGAACGAAGGAGGAAAAAGAGATGATAAGGGTTTTGCTCACTGACGATCACAAGATACTGCGCGAGGGGCTCAAGGGGCTTTTGCACGACACCGACGACATCACCGTGGTCGGCGAGGCGGGGGACATCCAGGAGCTGTTCGCCCGTTTGGGGAGTGTGGCCTGCGACGTCATCGTCCTCGACATCTCGCTTCCCGGCAGAAGCGGTCTTGACGCCCTGAAGCAGTTGAAGGCCGAGGGGATTACGACGCCGGTGCTGGTACTCAGCATGCACCCGGAGGAGCAGTACGCCATCCGCGCCATCCGCTCCGGCGCCGCCGGCTACCTCACCAAGGAGACCGCCTCCCAGGAACTGGTGCACGCGATCCGCAAGGTCCACACCGGCGGCAAGTACCTGAGCTCGAACCTCGCGGAGCGACTCTTCACCGAGCTCGCCAATCCCCGCGGAGCGGAGCCGCACACGCTTCTTTCCGACCGCGAGTACCAGATCATGTGCATGATCGGCTCCGGGCTCACCCTGACCGGCATCGCCGACAAGCTCGCCCTGAGCGTCAAGACCATCAGCACCTACCGGACCCGGGTTCTGCTCAAGATGGGGATGAAGAACAACGCGGAACTGACCACCTACGTCGTAAAAAACGGACTTCTGTGCGACAACGCCTGATCCCCCGGCGGGAGAGGCGGATCCCTTCGCCTCTCCCGCCGCGGAGCGCGCTCCTCCCCTCTCGCTCCCGCTGCATGTCGGAAAAAGTCTCTCACCTTTAACGTCCCGCGCCCGACATACAAAAAAACAAGTCCCTGCTATTAATGAGACCATCGTCCACCCCCCGGCAACGGGGCAGACGCAGAGGGAACCTCAACGGTGCCCCTGCGCACATGGCGGTATGCATGAGGAGACGCAGGTGTTTACTCCGGTACCAACATCGCAAGAGCGGCAAAAGGCCGCAAAGGACCACCCCATGCTGATGCTGGAGGCCGAGAACCTGCGCCTTTTGCGCGAACTCGAGCGCCACCGCCGTGAGAAAAGACACGCGTGCGAGGTGGCGGTGGACCTGCTGACGAGCATCGCCGAGGCACGGGACCGGGAGACCGGGCGCCACGTAAAGCGGGTGCAGGACTACACGCTGGCACTGGGGAACGCGCTGAAGCTCGACTCACCGTACTCCTCCCTGCTGAGCCGGCAGTGGATAGAGCGCCTGGTAAGGGTGGTCCCGCTGCACGACATCGGGAAGATCGGCATCCCGGACCGCATCCTGCTCAAACCCGCCTCGCTTAGCCGGGAAGAGTTCGAGGTCATGAAGACCCACACCCGCATCGGCCGAGACATCATCGCCGCAGCCGACAGGGACAGCGGCGGGGCCTGCTGCAATCCCGAGGAGGGCGCCCTCGTCTTCCAGATGGCCGCCGACATCGCGCTTTGGCACCACGAGCGCTGGGACGGCCTGGGCTATCCCGACGGCCTGGCGGGGGAGGCCATTCCGCTTGCCGCGCGCATCGTCTCGGTGGCCGACGTCTTCGATGCCCTGACCACTTCCCGGGTGTACAAGAAGGCCTTTTCGTGGAAGCGTGCGAGCGCCTACATCGTCTCCATGAGCGGAGTCCGGTTCGACCCCTACGTCGTGGCCGCTTTCACGCGGCTTTTGCCCCAGGTCGAGACCATCGCGCAAGGCCACGACGGCGTGAGCCATCCCGAAACATCAACTATCGGCACAATCAGGCAGGCAACCGGCCCGGCCCCGAGGAACGGGATAGGATGCCCCGATGCAGCCGGCGCCACCACCTGCACTACACAAGGGAGCGAGACCATCGACGGGCCTCTTTCCCGCACCATAACGCAATCGGACACGGAGGAGGGAACCATGCGTGCGCTCATAGTCGACGACGACGAACTGGACCGCAAGCTTCTGGAACGGGTGTTGAAGCCGTTTTGCCACGTGGACTGCGCGGCAACCGGGGAAGAGGCGTTGCAGAAGTTCGTGACGGCCCTAGGCGAGCAGACCCCTTACGGGCTCGTCTGTCTGGACTACAACCTCCCCGGCATTTCCGGCGCAAAGACGGCGCAGCTCATCCGCCAGGAGGAGGGGAAAACTCGGGGCTTCCCCGCCACCACGGTATGCGCGCTCTCCGGGGCTCCCGAGGCTCCGGGAGAGTTCTACATGCGCCTTGGCGACGATCCCCACTTCTTCCTGAACCAGAAGCCGTACAACAGGACCAACCTCATGCGTGCGGTCAGCTTCGGCCTGCGGCGCTGGGGGGTAAAGAGCGACTCCCATGATTACTGCGTCGGACAAGCAATCGGTCAATGATGCAGGGGTGCGCCGGTCCGGAACAGCGGCACACACCAACGAGGGATCGCCCAGAGGCGGTCCCTTTCTTTTTGGACACACAGCGTGTCTAATTTTCCGACACCACTCTCAGAGGCACAAACAGCGGTCACGGTTCATTTTTTTCGTGTGGTTCCCTCAAAGTGTAAAGGAGGTGTGTAAAGCCGCTACGGTCACGGACAGCCTGACGCGCTTGCCAGCAGCACGGTCTCGGGCCGGCAAGCTCTTGATTTCACGCAGTTTACGCCGGTCACGGCAGCATGCGCAGTAAAACAAGGGGGGCAAGTCAAGCAGGCATCACAGACATAACTATCTGAAACCTTATGCTTTACCAGAGACTGGCATGCATGATGCTGAGCGTATGGGCGTTACATAAAGTACCACCTCAAGGAGGGTAACCCATGCGCATGAGAAGAGGAGGATTGGCGGTCATCATGCTCACCCTGACGCTGATGACCACATCTGCAAACGCACTATCCATAAGACTGACGGACGGCGGCGTCAATACCGTCACCATTGGGGACAACGGGGTGGGGGACGTTAACCCCGCGGCAGGCGCCGTCACCTACATCGGCAGCATCGGTGCCTTCACCACCAACGTGAGCACCGGGCTTTCCTACCCTATCCTCGGGAGCCTGGACTCCCCGTGGCTGGAGCTGAACTCGGTCGACGTGACGAGCGGCTCGAGCGGCACCAGCAAGCTCTACATCTACCTCACCGACACCGGCTTTACCGGCGCAGCTTCCAGCTTCCAGGCCGCCATCGGCGGGACCACGGGAGGAACGGTCAAGTACAGCACCTATTTCGACGCCGCCAACACCGCCTTTGCCATGAGCACGGTTTTGACCGAGGAACTGTACAGCGGCCTCGCCTTCAGCGACGTCAACACCGCTTCCGCACTGGGCCTCGACGTTCCCTACTCCCTGACCCAGGCGCTGGAAATCACCCATACCGGTCACGCCAGCACCAGCTTCGATGCGGAACTGGCCCCAGTGCCGGAACCGGGCACCTTCCTGCTGCTTGGAGTCGGCTTCCTGGGACTTGCCGTCTACGGCCGGCGCAGGGTGCGGGCCTGACGCACCGCGCTTGTTTTGGCAAAAGCCGCCCCACTCGGGCGGCTTTTTTTTGCGAGATCCGCGCAACGAGCGGCCGACCTCACCAAGCAGATGCTTGAAGGAGGCCATCGAAAGAGCGCTGCGGCCCTGACTCTCAAAGGTCGTCAGGCGTACGGGCTAGCGTTCCGAAGCCCGCAAAGGGCCGCCTGCGGCCGGCTTTAAAGCCTGAACTGGCGCACCAGGCGCTGCAGTTCTTCCGACTGATGGGAGAGTGTGGACGCCGCGGCGGCGGTTTCGGTGACGCCATGGGCCGTCTGCTGCACCACGTCGGTGATCCTCTGGATGCTGCGGGTTATCTCGTCGGTGGTGGAGGTCTGCTGCTGGGCAGCCGTGGTGATCTGGTTGATCTGATCGCTCACCACGCCCACCTGGGCCAGGATTTCCTCCAACGCCTCGCCCGATCGCGCCGAATACTCCGCCCCTTTTCCCACCTCGGCAACCCCTTCCTCGATGGCGGCGATGGCGCCGCGCGTCCCCCCCTGGATCGCCTTGATCATCTCGCCTATCTCCCGGGTCGCCCGGGTCGTCCTCTCGGCTAAGGCGCGCACCTCGTCGGCAACGACGGCGAAACCGCGCCCCTGCTCTCCGGCGCGCGCCGCCTCGATCGCCGCGTTCAAAGCGAGCAGGTTGGTCTGGTCCGCGATCTCCTGGATGGTACCGATGATCTGGTCGATCTGGTCCGACTGGGCGCCCAGTTCCTCCACGGTCTTGGCCGCCCCCTGCACCCGGCTTGCGATCCGTTCCATTCCGAGCGTCGTCTGCCGCACCACGTCGGCGCCGGAGCTCGCGGTCCGGCTCGCACGGGTCGAGTTCTCGGCGGCGTGCACGCAGTTTCTCGCGATGTCGCCTGAGGTCGCGGCCATCTCTTCACTGGCGACGGCCACGGCGTTGGTCTGGGAGGCGACGTCGTCGGTCCCCGCGGAGATGCGGTCGGCGTTGTCCTGCAACTGGTGCGAGGTGAGCGCCACCTGCTCGGAGCTCTGCTGAATCCGGCGGATCATGTCCCGCATCGTGGTCTGCAGCGTGTCGATGGAGCGGATGATGGTGCTGATCTCGTTGTTGCGCTTGGCCTGGATCGGCTTGGTGAGGTCCCCGCTGATCATGGTCTCCAGGATGCCGATGATCCTTTTCAGTGCGTCGTTCACCGACCAGAAAAGCAGGGAACTGAAGAAAGCTCCGGCAATGAGAAAGAGCGCGGTGGATATGACCGAGATGGACAGGGAGAAGGAGCGTCCCGCTCCTACGGCGAAGACAATGCAGAAGCTGTAACAGACACAGAGCAGGATGATGCGGGTGCGGATGCGCAGGTGCAGGTAGAGACCAAAGAGAAATTTCATGATTTTCCTCGACTGTTGTTCTTATTCGGCGCCGCGACAATAACAGTGTTACATTTCATTGTATTCTCTTCGGAAGCATCGCCCCCTTCTTTAGCACGTTATCAAGGCAGGGCGTTTTTTTCTGACTTCCTTGCGTCAGATGGATGACTACTATCGGGCAGATGAGTACACTCCTGAGTAGCAAGAGTAGTCACTTTGTATTACAACACGCGGCCACCTCGCCACCAGCGGCCACGCAGGGATGGCGGGAAAGCCGCCACTTACACCGTAAACATTTTTTCCGCGCCTGTTTCTGCCGAGTTGGCACAGTAACTGCTCCTTTTCGCAGACGCAGCGCACGATCACTACCTCGCAAAAGGTTGCATCATGAAAACAATCGGATTACCCAAGAAGCAAGGGATGTACGATCCCCAGTTCGAGCACGACGCCTGCGGCGTCGGCTTCGTCACCAACATCAAGGGAAAGAAATCCCACGAGATCGTCAAACAGGCGATAACCGTCCTGGAAAACCTCGACCACCGCGGCGCGGTGGGGAGCGAGCACAACACCGGTGACGGTGCCGGCATCCTGATCCAGATCCCCGACGCCTTTTTCCGCAAGGCATGCCCCGAGCTCGGCTTCGAACTCCCGGCTCCGGGCGAATACGGCGTCGCCATGCTCTTCACCTCCCCCGAGGCGACCGAAAGGAGCGCGGCGAAGCACGTCTTCCAGCGCATCATAAGAGAGGAAGGGGTCGAGGTGATCGGCTGGCGCGAGGTGCCGACGGACAACTCGTCCTTGGGCGACACCGCCAAGGCGGGCGAGCCGCTCGTGCGCCAGATCTTCTTCAAACGCGACGCTTCGTGCGCCGACGAGGACGCCTTCAACAGGAAGCTCTACCTCGTGAACCAGCGCGCGATCCACGAGATACGCGACGAGGAGGTCGATCCGTACTGGTACGTCGCCAGCATCTCGACCCGCACCATAGTCTACAAAGGGATGCTGATGCCGGCCCAGCTGGACCAGTACTTCCCCGAGCTGCGCGACGAGGCGGTCGAGAGCGCCATCGCGGTAGTCCACTCCCGCTTCTCCACGAACACCTTCCCCTCCTGGGACCGTGCGCACCCGTACCACTACCTCGCCCACAACGGCGAGATCAACACCCTGCGCGGCAACGTGAACTGGATGCACGCGCGCCAGTCCATGTTCAACAGCGAGCTCTTCGGCGACGACATCAAGAAGCTCCTGCCGGTTATCAACACCAACGGCTCCGACTCGGCGATGTTCGACAACTGTCTCGAGCTCCTGCTCATGACCGGCCGTTCCCTCCCCCACGCCGTTATGATGATGGTGCCGGAGCCGTGGGAGAACCACGAGACCATGAGCCGTGAGAAGCGTGCCTTCTACGAGTACCACTCTTGCCTCATGGAGCCGTGGGACGGCCCCGCCGCCCTCACCTTCACCGACGGCCGCATCATCGGCGCGGTGCTGGACAGAAACGGCCTGCGTCCCTGCCGCTACTACCTGACCGACGACGACCTCGTCATCATGGCGAGCGAGGCTGGCGTTCTGCCGGTATCCCCCGCGAAGGTGATCAAGAAGGGTCGCCTCCAGCCGGGCAAGATGTTCCTCATCGACACCGAACAGGGTCGCATCATCCCGGACGAGGAGATCAAGAACGACCTCGCCACCGCGAAGCCCTACGCCGACTGGGTCAAGGTGAACCACCACCTGCTGGCCGACCTCCCGAAAGCGGCGAAGACGCAGGGCGAGGAGGAATCCCCCCTCGTGCAGCGCCAGAAGGCCTTCGGCTACACCTTCGAGGACCAGGAGACCATCATCGGCCCCATGGCGACCTCCGGCGTGCAGCCGCTTGGCTCCATGGGCACCGACACCCCGCTCGCGGTCCTCTCCGAGAAGCCGCAGCTTCTTTACAGCTACTTCAAGCAGCTCTTCGCCCAAGTGACCAACCCGCCGATCGACCCGATCCGCGAGGAGATCATCACCGCGACCGCGGTCAGGATCGGCTCCGAGTCGAACCTTCTGAAGCCGTCGGCGACGAGCGCACGCGTCATCCGCCTCGAGCACCCGATCCTCACCAACGAGGACATGGAGAAGATCAGGAGCCTCGACCGCCCCGGCTTCAAGACCGCCACCCTTTCCCTGCTCTTCAAGGCCGCCGACGGCGCCGAAGGGATGGAGAAGGCGCTCGACAGCCTCTTCTCCAGCGCGATCCGCCACATCGAGATGGGGACCACCGTCCTCATCCTCTCCGACCGCGGCGTGAACGAGGAGTACGCGGCGCTGCCGGCCCTGCTCGCCGTGGCCGGCCTGCACCACCACCTGATCCGCACCGCGACGAGGACCCACGCATCCCTGATTCTCGAGTCGGGCGAGCCGCGCGAGGTGCACCACTTCGCCGTCCTTTTGGGCTACGGCGTGACCGCCATCAACCCCTACCTCGCCTTCGAGTCCATCGACGACATGATCAAGGAGGGGATGCTCACCGGCATCGACTACAAGACCGGCGTCAAGAACTTCATCAAGGCCTCCATCAAGGGGATCGTGAAGACCATGGCGAAGATGGGTATCTCCACCATCCAGAGCTACCGCGGCGCCCAGATCTGCGAAGCAGTCGGCCTGCACCAGTCGCTGATCGACAAGTACTTCACCTGGACCCCGTCCAGGATCGGCGGCATCGACCTCTCCGGCATCGCCCAGGAGCTTTTGCAGCGCCACAAAAAGGCGTACCCGCACCGCGTCCCGGCCGACCCGACCCTCGACCCGGGCGGCCAGTACCAGTGGCGCAAGGAGGGTGAGGAGCACCTCTTCAACCCGCTCACCATCCAGGCGCTGCAGAAGGCGACCAGGACCAACGACTACAAGGAGTTCAAGGTCTTCTCGCAGCTGATCGACGAGCAGAACGAGCGTCTCTACACCTTGAGGGGCCTTCTCGACTTCAACACCGAGATCCGCATCCCTGTCCCCATCGAAGAGGTCGAGTCGGTCGAGGAGATCATGAAGCGCTTCAAGACCGGCGCCATGTCCTACGGCTCCATCAGCCAGGAGGCGCACGAGGCGCTCGCCATCGCCATGAACAGGATCGGCGGCCGCTCCAACACCGGCGAAGGCGGCGAGGATCCGGAGCGCTTCACCTGGACCAACGCCGAGGGGGACTCCAAGAACAGCGCCATCAAGCAGGTCGCCTCGGGGCGCTTCGGCGTCACCAGCAACTACCTCTCCAACGCGAGCGAGCTGCAGATCAAGATGGCCCAGGGTGCCAAGCCGGGCGAAGGTGGCGAGCTTCCGGGACACAAGGTGTACCCGTGGGTTGCGAAGACCCGCCAC
The DNA here is from genome assembly GCF_004917065.1 of Geomonas ferrireducens. Lineage (NCBI taxonomy): Bacteria > Pseudomonadati > Thermodesulfobacteriota > Desulfuromonadia > Geobacterales > Geobacteraceae > Geomonas > Geomonas ferrireducens. The sequence goes on along the minus strand of NZ_SSYA01000003.1, from coordinate 152,374 downwards.
ACCACCCCGGGCGTCGGCCTCGTTTCGCCGCCGCCGCACCACGACATCTACTCCATCGAGGACCTGGCGGAGCTGATCCACGACCTGAAGAACGCGAACCGCCGCGCGAGGATCAGCGTGAAGCTGGTCTCCGAGGTCGGCGTCGGCACCATCGCGGCCGGCGTGGCCAAGGCGCACGCCGACGTGGTACTCGTCTCGGGCTACGACGGCGGCACCGGCGCCTCCCCGCTCTCCTCGATCAAGCACGCGGGGCTTCCTTGGGAGCTGGGTCTTGCCGAAACGCACCAGACGCTGGTCCTCAACAACCTGAGAAGCCGCATCATCGTCGAGGTCGACGGCCAGCTTAAGACCGGCCGCGACGTCGCCATCGCCGCGCTTTTGGGCGCCGAGGAATTCGGCTTCGCCACCGCGCCGCTTGTTACCCTTGGTTGCGTCATGATGCGCGTCTGCCACAGCAACACCTGCCCGGCCGGCGTCGCGACGCAGGACCCGGAGCTCAGGAAGAACTTTTCGGGCAAGCCCGAGTACGTGGTCAACTACATGCGCTTCATCGCGCAGGAAGTGCGCGAGATCATGGCCGAACTCGGCTTCCGCACCTTCAACGACATGGTCGGCCGCGCGAACCGCCTGGAGCCCAAGCGGGCCGTCGCCCACTGGAAGGCACAGGGACTCGACTTCAGCAACGTGCTGTACCAGCCGCAGATGGGTATCAAGGGAAGCCGCTACTGCACCGAGAGCCAGGACCACGGTCTCGACAAGTCCCTCGACATGACGAAGCTCCTCGATATCTGCAAGCCGGCCATCGAGAAGGGCGAGAAGGTGAGCGCTGAGGTCGCCATCACCAACGTCGACCGCGTGGTCGGCACCATCGTCGGCAACGAGGTCACCCGTACCTACGGTGCGGAAGGGCTCCCCGACGACACCATCAGGCTCAAGTTCCACGGCTCCGCAGGCCAGAGCTTCGGCGCCTTCGTTCCGAAAGGGATGACCCTCGAGCTTGCCGGCGACGCGAACGACTACGTCGGCAAGGGGCTTAGCGGCGGCACCATCGTCGTCTACCCGCCGGACGGCTCGCCGTTCAAGGCCGAGGAGAACATCATCGCCGGCAACGTCGCCCTTTACGGCGCCACGAGCGGCACCGCCTACATCAGCGGGATCGCCGGTGAACGCTTCTGCGTAAGGAACTCGGGCGTGAGCGCGGTGGTGGAAGGCGTCGGCGACCACGGTTGCGAGTACATGACCGGCGGCACCGTCGTGGTGCTCGGCGAGACAGGAAGGAACTTCGCGGCGGGGATGAGTGGCGGGGTCGCCTACGTCCTCGACAGCGCGGGGGACTTCAAGGAGCGCTGCAACACCGAGATGGTGAAACTTGAGCAGCTCGAAGAGCAGGACCTCGAGACCCTCAAGGAGATGATCTCCCAGCACGCGAAAAGGACCGGCAGCGCACGCGCCACCCGCATCCTGCACGACTGGAAAACCCACGCCCACAAGTTCGTCAAGGTCATGCCGACGGACTACAAGCGGGTGCTCCTGGCCATCGAGCGTGCCAAGGCGGCCGGGCTTACCGGCGACGACGCACTCTCCGCAGCCTTCGAAGAGAACGCACGCCAGGCGGCGCACTAGAAAAGAAGATCGACTGATTTCTTCAGATAGGAAATAGCTATGGGAAAACCTACCGGATTCATGGAATACAATCGCGAGCTCCCGGCCGACCGCGAGCCGCTTGAGAGGCTCAAGGACTGGAACGAGTTCCATCTGCATCTGCCGGAGGATCACCTCCGCACCCAGGGGGCGCGCTGCATGGACTGCGGCATCCCCTTCTGCCACACCGGGATGCTGGTGAGCGGCATGGCCTGCGGCTGTCCCATCAACAACCTGATCCCCGAGTGGAACGACCTCGTCTACCGCGGCCTCTGGAAGCAGGCGCTGGCGAGACTTCTGAGGACCAACAACTTCCCCGAGTTCACCGGCCGGGTCTGCCCCGCCCCGTGCGAGGGGTCGTGCACCCTGGGCTCCATCGACCCCGCGGTCACCATCAAGAACATCGAGGTGAGCATCATCGACCGCGCCTGGGCCGAAGGGTGGATCGCCCCGAACCCGCCGCAGGTGAGAACCGGCAAGAAGGTCGCCGTGGTCGGCTCCGGCCCGGCAGGCCTCTCCGCCGCCGCCCAGCTCAACAAGGCGGGGCACCAGGTGACCGTCTTCGAGCGCGCCGACCTCCCGGGGGGCCTTCTCATGTACGGCATCCCCAACATGAAGCTCGACAAGCGCGAAGTAGTGCTGCGCCGCGTGAAGCTCATGGAGCAGGAGGGGATCAACTTCGTCTGCAACACCGCCATCGGCGGCGCCGAGTACCCGGTCGAGAAGCTGAAGCAGGAGTTCGACGCGGTCATCCTCGCCACCGGCGCCACCCTCCCCCGCGACCTCCCGATCGACGGGCGGAAGCTTTCGGGGATCCACTTCGCCATGGACTTCCTCACCGCCAACACGAAGGCGGTCTTGAACGAGGGAGCCGAGTTCATCTCGGCGAAAGGCAAAGACGTCATCATCATCGGCGGCGGCGACACCGGCACCGACTGCGTCGGGACCTCGCTGCGCCACGGTTGCAACTCGGTCACCCAGCTTGAGATCATGCCCCGTTTCCCCGACACCCGCTCCGCCGACAACCCGTGGCCGGAGTGGCCGAAGGTCCACAAGGTCGACTACGGCCAGGAGGAGGCCGCCGCGAAGTTCGGCGCCGATCCCCGCGTGTTCCTCACCACCGCCACCAAGTTCGAGGGTGATGCCGACGGCAACGTGAAAGCGGTGCACACCGTCGAGGTGGAATGGAAGCAAAACGAGAAGGGACAGTACATCCCGGTCCCGGTGCCCGGCACCGAGAAGGTCCGTCCAGCGAGCCTCGTGCTGCTCGCCATGGGCTTTCTGGGCCCCGAGCAGGAGCTTCCCGAAGCGCTCGGCCTCGAGCGTGACGGCCGCAGCAACATCAAAGCCGACTTCAACCGCTACAACACCAGCGTCGAGGGCGTCTTCGCCGCCGGTGACTGCCGTCGCGGCCAGAGCCTCGTCGTCTGGGCCTTCAACGAAGGGCGCGGTGCCGCACGCGAGTGCGACCGTTTCCTGATGGGAGAGACCGAGCTGCCGTAGCGGCCCTTTCCGATAAAACGACAAAAGGCACTTGGGACTTTCCCAAGTGCCTTTTCTTTTTCCTGATCAGCTGTGCACGCTACATGCACCTCCCCCCGGGGGGGAGGCGGAAGCCGGATCAAGCCGCTACGCTCCCCCTCCCCGTCCCTCCCCCTCCGGGGGCGGGTACGCTGCGGCAGCTGCTGCGCTCGCGAAACCTCGCGTCCCGCAAGCTCCCCTTAAATCAAGGACGGGCGAGGTCGAAGCGGTCGAGGTTCATGACCTTGTGCCATGCCGCCACGAAATCGTGCACGAACTTCTCCTGGGCATCGGCGCTGCCGTACACCTCGGCTATGGCCCGCAGTTGCGCGTTCGATCCGAAGATGAGATCGACGCGGGTGCCGGTCCACTTCAACGCGCCGGTCGCCCGGTCGCGCCCCTCGAAGACCTCGTCGTCCCCCGGCACCGCACTCCATGCCGTTCCCATATCCAGCAGGTTCACGAAAAAGTCGTTGCTGAGCACCCCGGTCCGCTTCGTGAACACCCCGTGCGGCGCTTGTCCCACGTTGGCGCCGAGGACGCGCATCCCCCCCACCAGTACGGTCATCTCCGGCGCGGTCAGGGTCAGCAGCTGCGCACGGTCCACCAGGAGCTCCTCTGACGGAACCGCGTACTTCTTCCTTAAGTAGTTGCGGAAGCCGTCGGCGACCGGCTCGAGCACGGCGAAGGAAGCCGGGTCGGTCTGCTCCTGCGCGGCGTCGGTGCGCCCTGGGATGAAGGGGACGGCGACTTTGCAGCCGGCGCTCTTCGCCGCCTCCTCGACCGCCGCGAAGCCCCCCAGGACGATCAGATCGGCCAGGGAAACCTGCTTTCCGCCCGACTGGGCGCCGTTGAACTGCGTCCTGATCCCTTCCAGGGCCTGCAGCACGACGGCGAGCTGGGCCGGTTGGTTCACCTCCCAATCCTTCTGCGGTGCGAGCCGGATGCGCGCCCCGTTCGCCCCGCCGCGCTTGTCGGAGCCGCGGAAGGTGGCGGCCGAGGCCCAAGCGGTCGCTACCAGTTGCGCGACGGAAAGCCCCGAGGCGAGGATCCTTCCCTTGAGGGACACGATGTCGTCGGCATCGATCAGCGGATAGGTGCGCTCGGGAACGGGGTCCTGCCAGATCAGCTCTTCGGAGGGAACGAGCGGGCCGAGATAGCGCGAACGCGGTCCCATGTCGCGGTGCGTCAGCTTGAACCAGGCCCTGGCGAAGGCGTCGGCGAACTGGTCGGGATGCGCGTGGAAGCGCTTTGCGATCGGCCCGTAGACCGGGTCCACCTTCAGGGCAAGGTCGGTGGTGAGCATCATGGGCGCGTGCCGCTTCGCGGGGTCGTGGGCGTCCGGGACCGTGCTTCGCGCCGCCGGGTCCTTGGGGATCCACTGGTGGGCGCCGGCAGGGCTCTTGACGAGTTCGAAATCGTAGCCGAAGAGGACGTCGAAATAGCCGTTGTCCCACTTGATCGGATCCGGGGTCCACGCGCCTTCCAGGCCACTCGTGATCGCGTGCGGTCCTTTCCCGGTGCCGAAGCTGCTCTTCCAGCCCAGCCCCTGCTCCTCGATACCCGCAGCCTCCGGCTCGGGCCCGACGTGTGAGGCCGGCCCCGCGCCGTGGCATTTGCCGAAGGTGTGGCCGCCGGCGATCAACGCGACGGTCTCTTCGTCGTTCATGGCCATCCGCGCAAAGGTTTCGCGTATGTCCCTGGCCGCGGCGACCGGGTCAGGGTTGCCGTTTGGCCCTTCCGGATTAACGTAGATGAGCCCCATCTGGACCGCGGCGAGGGGATTTTCAAGCTCCCGCTCCCCGGAGTAGCGCTTGTCCCCAAGCCAGGTCTCCTCCATCCCCCAATAGATGTCCTCCGGCGCCTCCCAGACATCCTCGCGCCCACCGGCAAACCCGAAGGTCCTGAATCCCATCGATTCGAGGGCGCAGTTCCCGGCAAGGATGATGAGGTCCGCCCAGGAGATCTTCCGGCCGTACTTCTGCTTTATGGGCCACAAGAGCCTGCGCGCCTTGTCGAGGCTCGCGTTGTCGGGCCAACTGTTGAGCGGGGCGAAGCGCTGCGCCCCCATCCCGGCACCGCCGCGGCCGTCACCGATGCGGTAGGTGCCCGCGCTGTGCCACGCCATGCGGATGAAGAGCGGGCCGTAATGGCCGTAGTCCGCCGGCCACCACTGCTGCGAATCGGCCATCAGTTCGAACAGATCTTTCTTAACGGTATCGATATCGAGAGTCTTGAACTCCTCTGCGTAGTTGTAGGTTTTGTCCATCGGATTCGACAGGCTTGAGTGCTGATGCAGGACCTTGAGGTCCAGCTGGTTTGGCCACCAATCCCGGTTCGACGCGCCGCGGGAGGCGGCAGGCCTGCCGATCTTACCCGTTACCGGGCACTTCTCTTGCGTACTCATGACATTGGCTCCTTTCACCAGGGAATTTACTGTCATAGAAATATAGCGCCGAGGTATGTGCCTGTCTAACGGCAGAAATTGAATGTATCGCAAGCGGGCCAGCGGAAGGCATAGGGGGGATAAGACTTAGCGGTAAAGGTAACGCTACTGTCATTGCGGGGGAAAAGATTTGCATTCTGCAGGCGTGACAGTTACAGCGTGATGGGTTGTTAGAGCACGTGCAAGAAACGAGACGGGGTGAGCATCATGGCCGCCAGCGGTAACGCTCAAGATCGATGCGCCCGCACCGGTCGAAAACGACACTCTCCGCCTCAAGACGCAGCCGCTGCACACGGTCCCCCTCGCTTCCGCCGGAGCGCAGGCTGATCTCTCCCTTGGCGTTCACCACGCGATGCCAGGGAAGCGACGGGTCGGCAAGTGCGTGCAGGGCGTAGCCCACCTGGCGCGCCCGCCCCGGCAGGCCGGCCAAAAGCGCCACCTGGCCGTAGGTCGCCACCTTCCCCTTCGGGATCGCGGCAACCACGGCGTAGATGTGGCTGTAAGTCGAATAGACGGTGTCATTCATATGAGGGTGACCAGGAAGGTGCAGGTTCAAGCTCAGTCGGAGAGCTCCTCCACGTTCATGCGGTACGTTCCGTACTTGAGCCGGGTCAGCACCTTCTTTTCCAGCATGATCTGAAAGGTAGCCACCACGGTGGGCTTGCTGGCACTCAGCGCCTCCGCAACCTCGTCGTAGGTGCCGTGGAACAGGTTCTCCTCGTCGAGATGGTTGATGACGTACTCCATGATCTCGGCGCGTCTTCCACCGAGGGTATCGAGAATTCTGAGGACGAACTCCTTCTTTTCCGGGCCGTTGCCGGAGTCCTTGCCGGCGGCTACCTTCTCTGTCGCTATGTCGGAAAGCAGCTCGAGCAGGTCGTGGAAGTTGAACGGTTTCAGCAGGTAGCCGTCCGCCTTGTAGCGAAACGCGTCCAGCAGGTACTCCGACTCCGAGTGGGCCGAAACCATGACTACGGCGACCGCCGGGTCCTTCTGCTTCACGGCATTGAGGAGCTCTATACCTGACAAGCCGGGCATACGGATGTCGGTGAGCACTATATCCGGGTGATGCTCCTCCAGTGCTGTCAGGGCCTGATCGGCGCTACCCACGCAGATCGTGTTTTTGCAAAAACTGCTCAGGACCATCTTCATCTGCTCCCGCGCAGTCTCCTCGTCATCAACAAAGAGCACCGTCATCTGTTGCAAGGCGGTGACGTTCATACTATTTACCTCCCTCGGTTGTTCTGGCGAACTGCAGACAGATGCAGGCGCCATAGCGCGTTTCCCCATGCAGTTCAAAGGACCGGTTCTCCGCCCAGACTTTGCCATGGTCGAGATTGTCGACGATCTGGTGGCACAGATACAGTCCAAGTCCTGTGCCGTCGGCCTTGTCCTTGGTGGTGACATAAGGCTCGAAGATGCGTTTCAACAGGTGATCGGGGATCCCGCCGCCGTTGTCCTGAAAGGTGACCGTCACCACCCCTTCAGCCTCCTCGCTTGAGGAAAGCAGGATGAAGCGGTCCCCTTGCAGCATAGAGAGCTGGTCGCGCGCATTCAAAAGCACGTTAATGGTCAGCTGAACCAGGTCGTTCACGAAGCCCATGGTGTACACCGGCGCCGTGATACGGTTCTCGATGGTGACCCGGCTCTGCTCCATGACCGGTGCAACCATAGCAATGGCACGCTCGACGGAACTTTGCAGCTCGATCAAGGTCCGGCTGCTGCCTGACATAAGCAGCGAACGCCAGTCGTCGATTATGTTCGACATGTACTCGATGTTCTGATTCGCCTGGGTGATCTGCTTGTTGAGCATGGCGTCATCCAGTTTACCGAACTGGTTCTGCAGCCCGATGTTCTGAACGATGAGAGACAGGTTGTATAGAGGCTGCCGCCATTGGTGACCTATGTGTCCCAGCATTTCGCCGAGTGCACACTGCTTCGAGCGCTGGGACAGCATCTTACTCTGATCCGTGATGATACGCTCATACTTTCTGAAACCGACCAAGTTGATACAGAGCATGACGCAGGCGGTGATGGCGAAGAACAGCAGCCATGCATAGAAATAGCCCCAGTGCCGGTTCCGCAGTTCCGTCATGTCGTAGGCGACAAGATACTTGCCGACTTCACGCCCTGCGTTGTCTCTCAGGACCTGGGAGGTGCTCACCAGATAGTACTTGTTCCCGATCTGAATATCGTTTTTCGTCCATCGGAAATCAATCTGTTTTTTGATCTGGTTGAAGAACGCGGCGTCGTTGGCTTTTAGTCTTTTGTAATAGTCATAGACGTATTCTGCGGAATCCGTTTTGTACCCGGTGTCAACTTCAAGGAATTTTCCGTCGGAGAAGATGGCCGTCTTCACGTCGTGCAAAAACCATTTCAGGTTGTAGTGAAAAAACGACAGGTCCACACCGATCTCGATCGTACCCACCACTTCCGAGCGAGCGTCCCGCACCGGAAGAACGGTGCAGAAGTAGAGGGGAACGAGGTTGGTTTCATAGCCGTAGGTGTATTTTTTAGTGGCGAAGACATCCTTGCTCACATTGGGTCGTAAGCTTTCAGGATCATGTTCTATGGATGGCGGGGTCATGTGGTATTTGAGTTTACCGTTGCCGTCATAGATCAGAACCGAGATGACCGGAACGTAGCGTTTCCCGAAATCGTAGAAAACCGGTTCTGCCGCCTTCTCCAGGGCTTTCGCATCGCCTGCCTTCAGCAGTTCGGCGAAGTGTTTCTCTTTTGCGATGGTGCTTACGTAGTTGACCAGGCGCGAGCAGAGGTACTCGGCTTCACTGTCATGCGCATGCTGGATGAAACTATTGATCTTGTTGGCGAAGTAGGCGTAGTCGGAAGTCCTCTTGTGCAGATCCATCAAGGAAAAGAAGCAGAACATGCAGAAGAGCAGCACATAGGTGACGATAACGATACGGCTTTTGCTCGCTTCGAGAAATTGCTTCATAGGGCACCCTCGTCAAAACTGTTCGCTGGTTCGTGAAACGGCATGTCCGGCTTGCACAAAAGCTTCCGCATCCACAGCTGACTGCGCCGGAAAGCCGATTTAGTTTACTTCAATATAACAAACGATGTAAACCGAAAAGTCCTAATCCCCTTCAAGCCTCCCCCATCATCACGCGACTGCACTTACCAACCAGCTTTACACACAGCTCAATTTCCCCGTAACCCCTCAGTTTAGCTGACTTACCAACCTCTCGCTCGCGGACCAGCAGAGCACGGAAATGCTTCTGCAGGAAGCGGCAGCGGCGGCAGCAAAAAAAACGTAAAAAAAATGCTTGACGACCAGCTTTTGGTTTTGTTAAATAAACCAAAAAGCAAAATATGACCTCAAAAGAAACCAGCAAGGCCAGCTAACCGCACAAATCAGCAGTCAGGTTCACAACAACAGTATAAACACGGCAAGCACTATCACCAAACCGGCACCAGGAGGAAAGGAGGGAGACACCGCAACCGCATGTCAAACGATACCGAACGAGGCCAGGAACAGCATTAACAACCATACGTCACAGTCACAAAGGAGAGAGATCATGTTCAAATTCGTCAAAAAAATCGCCGCAAGTTTTGCCCTCGTAGCCCTTTTCGCCGCAACCAGCTTCGCCTTCACCGAAGGGACCGACTACGTGAAGCTCGCCAAACCGATCCCGAACGCCCAGGGCACCCTGATCAAGGTGTTCAGCTACGACTGCCCCTTCTGCTACAAGTACGACAAAAAGATCACTCCGAACCTGGTTCCCAAGCTGCCGAGCGATCTCAAGTTCCGCCCCTTCCATCTGAAGACCAAGGGTAAATACGGCGTTCAAGGTAGCGAGCTCTTCGCAGTACTGCTCCTGAAAGACCAGAAGGCCGGCCTCTCCGACCGCGATCTTTACACCGAAAAATCCCTGCTGAAAAAAGCGAAGATGGCCTACTACACCGCCTACCACGACAAGAAAGAGCGCTGGGATGCGGGCCCCGACGCCTACCTTAAGACCGGTCTCGACGCAGTCGGCATGAGCAAGGCCGAGTTCGACAAGGCAAAAGCGGATCCCAAGGTCAAGGCGCTGCTGAAAGAGTGGGACCAGTCCTATGACGTCGCCAAGGTCCAGGGCGTCCCCGGCTTCGTCGTCAACGGCAAGTACCTCATCATGACCAAGAACATCACCTCCATAGACGGCATGCTGAAGCTTATCAACGAGCTGAAGACCAAATAAGGAGACGCGTCGTGAAACTCTCAGAAATGATCGGCAACTTCAGGTCGGACCCGGTAGGTACCATCAGCAATTGGCAGGACAAGCGGTTTCTCTGGATCTTCATGGCGGGGCTCAGCCTCTTCATGGTTATCCTGGCCCACTCGGTGTTCCAGATCTGGCTCTACATGAGGCCCTGCGAGCAGTGCGTCTACATAAGGCTCGCCTTCTTCGCCATGGCCTTCGGCGGCATCCTCGCCGCCATCAAGCCTTCGAACACCGGCTTGAAGATCGCCGGCTACCTGTTCGCCATCTGGGGAAGCTTCAAGGGTGTTCTCTACAGCATAAAGCTCAACAAGATCCACCACGCCGCCCACAGCGACGACCTCTTCGGCGTGCAGGGGTGCTCCCCGGAGCCCACCTTCCCGTTCCACCTGCCGCTCGACAAGTGGTCTCCGGAATGGTTCAAGCCGACGGGCGACTGCGGCTACGACAACCCGATCATTCCCGACGGCGCGCAACTGAGCTCCATGCAGAAGGCCATCACCGACTTCTACTCCGAAGGGTGGTACCTCTGGCCGCCCGCACACTTCATGAACATGGCGCAGTGCACCGTCATCACCTTCGGCGTCATCCTACTGGCCCTTCTGGTAGCGGCGGGCTGCTGGATCATCACCCTGGTGCGCAAGCGCCAAGCCGCAGCACACGTAGAAACGTCCAGCTACACCGGCAACTTGGCGTAACGACAATCTCGGCGTGAGGGGCGGCATGTCCGCCCCCGACAACAAAAAAGGAGATCAGTATGAACTGTCGAAAAGCAGCATTGGTGAAAACCGGAAGAGTGGCGCGGCTCGTGTTGTGCTCCGCCATGCTCGGAGCGGCGGTACCGACCATGGCGCTCGCCATCGGCGGTGCGAGCGGCCCGCATGTCGACTACCAGGTTCAGGGTAAACTCGGCGAGGTCGTCATGAACCCCTATGATCTCGCGCCCCTGACCGCGATCATCAAAAACGGCGGGTACGTCCTCAAGGACGTCACGGTACGGATCGTCCCGAAGGCGGACGGGCAGGAAATCAAGTACCGCGTCGCCAACAAGCATCTTCTGACCCACGGCGGCATCCCGGTCTTCGGTCTATATGCGGACTACGTCAATACGGTCGAGGTCGAGTACTCGAAGCTCTTCAACGGCAAGTGGGAGCACGCCAAGGAAAGCTACACCCTCTACGCCCCCCCGGTGTATTCCGAGCCGAACGCCACCAAGACGCTGAAGGCCGCCCTCTTCTCCGGGGCTAACGTCAAAAAGGTGGACAAGAAGTTCAGCGACCGACTTTATTTCGTGAACAACTTCCTGCACAAGGCGGGCAAAGGGACCAGGGCGGTCTGGAACAACCCGACCGGCGGCGCACTTGAGTGGAACTACTACCCGCAGAACTTCATCGTCGACACCAAGGGCGAAGTCCGCTGGTACATGAAACCCGACACCATCTACGATCTGAAGTCGATCTACAACGCGGGCGTCATGATGGGCTTCAAGCAGAACAACGACGGTGCCATGAGCTGGGGCTTCGGCCAGCGCTACGTGAAGTACGACATCATGGGCAAGGAAGTCTTCAACCGCGAGCTTCCCGCCGGTTACAACGACTTCTCCCACTCCATGGACAACTCCCCCAACGGCAACTACTTCCTCCGCGTGGCGAGCTCCAACCTGAAGCGCGCCGACGGCAGAAACGTGCGCACCGTGCGCGACGTGATCATCGAGGTCGAGCCTGACACCGGCCTCGTCAAGGACGAGTGGCGCCTCTTCGACATTCTCGACCCGTATCGCGACGTCAACATGAAGGTGCTCGACCAGGGTGCCGTGTGCCTCAACATCGACGCCAGCAAGGCAGGCCACACCATGAGCGCCGAGGAACTCGCCAAGCAGGACGCGAGCGACAAGTTCGGCGACATCGTCGGCGTCGGACCGGGCAGGAACTGGGCGCACGTGAACAGCGTCGACCATGACGCCGAGGACGATTCCATCATCATCAGCTCCCGCCACCAGTCGGCGGTCGTCAAGATCGGCCGTGACAAGCAGGTGAAGTGGATCATGGGCAGCCCCGAGGGGTGGAAGAAGGAATACCAGGGCAAGTTCCTGACCCCTGTCGATTCCAAGGGTAACAAGATCGTATGCGAGGCAGGCGGCTCCAAGTGCCCCGGTTACGAGAACGAAGAGGGTGGTTTCGACTGGACCTGGACGCAGCACACCGCGTTCAAGATCGACAGCAAGTCCAAGGGTGACATCATCTACGTGAGCGTCTTCGACAACGGCGACAGCCGCGGCATGGAGCAGCCCGCCCTGCCGAGCATGAAATACTCCCGCGCCGTCATCTACAAGATCGACCAGAAGAAGATGACCGTCGAGCAGATCTGGGAATTCGGCAAAGAGCGCGGCAACGGCTGGTACAGCCCGGTGACCTCGCTCACCGAATACCAGACCGACAAGGACTCCGTGTTCGTCTACTCGGCGACCGCCGGCGCCGATTTCGACATCACCACCGGCGCATTCAAGACCGACCCGAACCCGTACATCATGGAGTTCAACTACGGCGAGAAAGAGCCGGCGGTCGAGATCCAGCTTAAAGATACGACCGGCTACCAGGCCATGCCGTTCAGCGTGGACAAGGCCTTCACCAACAAGTAATCACCCTGCAAAAACGCCTCAGGTTGAAGGATCTCCTTCAGCCTGAGGCACCGCACAACTCCACCACCCCGGAAACCGCATCAGAGAGGTTGTCACCATGAAACGATTGGTCCGCTACATCTGCGCCTGCCTCATGACCCTGACGGTGCTTGCCGTGCCGGCACCGGGCAAAGCCCAGGATGACGCTTCGGTCCGGATCGGCGCGCCGGCCCCGGACTTCAGGCTCCCCGGCCTCGCCGGCGAAGGCAAAAGCCTCGCCCAGTACCGCGGCAAGATCGTCCTCGTGAACTTCTGGGCGTCCTGGTGCCCCTACTGCCGCGACGAGATGCCCTCCATGGACCGGCTGGTCAAGTCCTTCCCCAAGGGGGACCTCGTGATCCTCGCGGTCAACGTCGAGAAAAAGGTCCCGGAAAGGTTTCGCAAGCTCCCCTTCGCCTTCGATTTTCTCAGCGACGCGAGCGGGTTCGTGCAGCAGCGCTACGGCGCGAACCGCCTGCCCGAAACCTTCATCGTCGACCGCAAGGGAGTGCTGCGGCAACGGGTGACCGGCGGGATCCCGTGGGATTCTTCCCAGGTCGTAAGCTACCTGAAGTCGCTGTAGCGGAGGGACAGCCATGACCTTTTTCGGCTCGGACATCACCTTCTGGATCGCATTCTCGGCGGGCTTTCTCTCCTTCTTTTCCCCATGCGTGCTGCCGCTGATCCCCTCCTACATCACCTACATAACGGGACTCTCCTTCGGGCAGTTGCAGGAAGCCCACCCGGCCAGGAAGGTGCGCCTGACCGTCCTCCTCCACTCGGTCACCTTCGTCCTCGGCTTCTCCGCGGTCTTCATCGGCATGGGGGCTATCGCCGGGGTCGCCTCCACCACCTTCCAGTCGGTCATGAAGGACGGGCTCGTCTGGCTGCAGCGCGCCGGCGGATTGCTGATCTTCCTCTTCGGGGTCCACATGTCAGGGCTGTTCCATTTCGGAGTCCTCCTCGGGGACAAACGGATCCAGCTGCACAGCAAACCAAGCGGACTTGTGGGCACCTTCCTCGTCGGGATCGCCTTCGCCGCAGGCTGGACCCCGTGCATCGGTCCGATCCTCGGCGCCATCCTCGCCATGGCCGCCGGCACTTCCGGTTCGGCCGGCAAAAGCATGTTCCTTTTGGGGAGCTACGCCGCGGGACTCGGCATCCCGTTCATCGTCTCGGGCCTGCTCTTCCACAGTTTTCTCGATTTCTTCAAACGCTTCAGGACGCACATCAGGAAGATGGAGTTCTTCACCGGGCTGCTGCTCATGGTCGTGGGGATCCTGCTCTTCTTCGGCCTCTTCAACACCATGAGCACCGTGCTCTACCAGTGGCTCCCGGCCGGCGTCTGAATCCATCGTAAAGAGGCATATCACCATGAGAACTTTCATCCTTACCGTCTCCCTCCTGATCCTCAGCAGTCTGGCCGCCCAGGCCGCCAACCAGGTCCGCTACGCCCCCCTCACTCCGGAGCTTCTCTCGTCAGGAGTGAAAATCATCGACATCCGCACGGAAAAAGAATGGCGGGAAACCGGCGTCGTGAAGGGCGCCCTCGGCCTCACCTTTTTCCGGGAGGACAAGAGCTACGATGCCGAGGCCTTTCTGGCCAAGCTCAAGCGCTACGTCACCCCCAACGATAGGATCGCCATCATCTGCAGGACAGGGAACCGTTCCGACAAGGTCAGCCGGTACCTCGCGCATCACGGCTTCACCTCGGTGACGAACGTCGACGGCGGGGTGACCAGGGCGAAAGAGGCAGGCGTCAGGCTGGTGCCTTTTCCGCAGGACAACGCTTCATTCACCGCAGTTCGGTAAGCAACCGACGCGACACAGATCGAAGGAGTAAGTCATGAAATTCAGCAAGCGCATCATCCCGCTTTCCCTCGTGGCACTTTGCACCTGCGCCGGCCTATCTTGGGGCGCCGATGCCCCCGCCGCCCCCCGCCCCTTCGGGCCGACCATCTCGGCCTTCGGCCCCGCCGGCACCGGGTTCCCGGTGGGGAAGCTCGGCGTCCTTCTCAATTACCAGTACTGTGAGACCGACGGCATCCGCAAGGGAAGCAACGAAGTGAACGAAAACGTGAAGCTGACCAAGAATGTCGGGGTGGTGAAACTGCGCTACGGCATTATCGAAGGTCTCGACGTCCGCACGGCAACCCCACTTTACGATGTCTACAAGAAGAACAACGTGACCGGCGCAGGGGAGCATCTGGGGTGGATAGGCGACACCGCCATCGCCTTGCACAAGGTGCTGATGAACCAATCCAAAGGGTCGCTTTTCGACCTGGCGGTCGACGTAGGCCTCGTGGTGCCGACGACGGACGTCAACAGCAAGAGCGTCGACTTTGTCGGCAACGGTGCCTGGGGCACCGGCGGCGCCGTGGGCCTCACCTACTCGACCGGGTCGCACCGCCTCGACCAGGAGATCCACGTCTACACCTTCACCGAAGGCTCCCACTCCTACCGCAAGCCGACCTACATAAGGAGCACCAGCGCCTGGGGCTATGCCGTGAACGAGTATTTCGACATGGGGGCTGAATCGCAGTTCGACTGGAACGCCAGCAGCGAGAAGGACGGCAAGAGTCAGAACGACTCCAAGAACGAGTGGTATGCCGGGCCCAAGGTGGCGTTCAAGTACAAGCCCGGCGGCTTCGCGGCGGGACTGGCGGCCATGTTCCCCTTCGCCCGCTGGTATGAAGCCAATACTCCGTCCGAGGGGTACCGCATCGAGTTGAAACTGAGCAAGACCTTCGACCTTTTGTAAAGCATCAGGGCGGGACGACGTACCTGGCGAATGTCGGGAAATACTATGGAGACGGGAAAGTCATGGAACAGCAGCTGCAGCTACGCGATAACCTCGGGTACGGATACGACAGCAGATACGCCAATATCCTCGAAGTCATGGACGACGTCATCTTCGATGCAGAGCACGGTTGTGCGGAAAGGTCGGGAAAGAGGCTCCAGCGTCTACTGAGCAACACCCTGGACCACGCCCGCGCCGAAAATGCGGCCATGCTGGCTACCTACTATCCTGAGAGGACGAGACATGAACTTGATCATATGGTGATCTGCAAAACCATCGCCGCTCTTTGCTGGCGGTGGTCCCGCTCCCAGCAGAGGATGGACGATCTTTATGAGTTGCGCGAAGTCGTCTTGCACCACATCGGAACCCACGACAAGGCTTTCGAGCGGTTTCTGATGGGGATGATGTCCACTCCAGCCGTGCAAGGCTCCATAGTCCGCCGACAACTCTCCTCTTCACTGCACCTCGAGGAATTCCGTTCGAGGAGCGCTAATCGCTGCGGGTTCACCGAGCTGGCCCGAACTCATTGAGCGACAGGCCCGGGCTGAGAACGCTGGTCGTATACAGAAAAGTGCCAGTTGCGGGGATCGCAACTGGCACTTCCTTTTTCATCTCAGGCTAGTCGCCTATTACGTCTATACGTCAATGCTTGTCGGTGCCGTGCTCGGCGTGGCCGCCGTGCTGCCTTTTATGTTCTTCATGTTCCTTATGTTCGCCATGGGCGCCTTTGCCGGTAGCGTCCATGTGAAGCTTTTCCACGTAATGCGTGAACTCGACATACGCCTCGACGAACTCGCGCCCCTTGGCAACGCTTTCGTCCTTGTACTTGTAGGCGTCGGCGGCGCGGTCGTAACGCTTCTTGATGCCCGCCGTAACATCATCGGTAACGAGCTTCACGAGGGCATCAGCTGAACCGCCGGCAAGAGCCTTGTCAGCCTCCGCTACCGCAGGCTCCACCTCCCCCGCAGGTTTCAGTCCCGTGAAAGGGGCGCCCTCCCCCGCACGATGGATCTTCACGAGAGTGGCGAAGAATTTGTGGTGGGCGGCTTCACTGTGAGCGCCTTTCGCTGCCAGCGCCTTGTTGAAGGCAGCTTTGACCGCCTTCTCATCTTTCACTTTTACCCATTTGAGAACGGGGGTGATGTCTTTTGCCTCCAACGCCTTCTGCGCGTCCTGTATGACGGGACCATCAAGCGTGTCACAGTGCGCCGCCGCATAACGGGGCAATCCGAAGGAAACCGCCGCGATTGCGGCGACTCCTGCCAAGGTCATCTTAAGAATATGCATGGTTTTCATGTCGAATATCTCCTGTTGTTTTGCACGTTAGTTATGCCTTTTAGGTAGGAAATTAACTGCAACAACCGGATTATCGAGGAGGCTTATATAGCCTTCGGGCGTAACCGTCAAGTTGCCTGCAGTAGAAAGGGGAGGCAAGCATGCCGGTCACGGCTGGGGTCACAAGGGATGGGGAAGATGGCAGGAGGTAAGGGGAATCAAGTTCGCAGCAGCGGATATCGGACTGATGATCGCCGGTCGAGCCGTGATCGGCGCCGCTGTCCGCATCATGACACAAGTCGGCGTGCGCCGTTTGCGCTGCCGGCATTTCCAGAGTGTATGCACGAACAGTGGCAGGCACAGTCAGAACAAGCATCAGGAGAATGATGGCAACGTTCCGTATGGTCATGCGAATGACGCTCATGATTACAGGAATAGCACTTTGACAGTGACATTTCCTTGATCTGCATCAATAAAACCGCACAACGTTTAGCGCTACGAGCAGACTGGTACACACAGAACGCAAAAAAGGGGTTAGCCTATTCAGCTAACCCCTTGTATGTTTTGGTTGCGGGGACAGGATTTGAACCTGTGACCTTCGGGTTATGAGCCCGACGAGCTACCAGACTGCTCCACCCCGCGTCATTGAGTCCCAACTTGTAACACAGCCTTCACAGCCGAGTCAACCCTTTTGTCAAAAAAAAATTCGACGATGCCGAAAACATCAGTCGGGCACCCTGCACAAAAAGCGACGGGGAAGATGCCACGGCACCTCCCCCGCCTATGCTGCAGCCTTCCACGCCGTCACGGCTTAGGGGAAGTTGATGTCCAACTGGGTGGTGAAGGTGTTCTTGCCGGCCATCGACTGGTCGTTGTAGATGTCGTAGCCCAGAATCACCGAGACGTTCTTGGTGAAGGCCCAGGAGGCGCCGAAACTGAAAGCGCCTACCGTGTTGTCGCCACCCTGATAGTCGGCGGCAACCCAGAGCTTGTCCGAGATCTCGCTCATGGTGCGGTCCCAGGAGAGGAGCACGCCGTCGTTCTTGTCGCCGATCACCTTGTCGTTGCCGACGTAATAGCCGGCGGAGAGGCGCCCCACTACCGGAAGGGTCTTGGCGGCGAGACCGTACACGATGTTGCTGTCGGTCAGGTCCTTCTTGGTGCCGAAGCCGTAACCGCCGAAAGCGAGCGCAGGGGAGCCGGAGAAGAGGGAGTCTTCCGGGGTGCCTAGCTTGGCGTTGAAGGAGAGGGGGTTGCTGTCAAGCGCGTTGATCCCGTAGGTCATATAGTCCACGCCGACCTCGGCCTGAACCTTCTCGAAGGGGAGCACACCGGCGGTGAGCCCAAGGTCGTAGACGTTGGGACGGAATTCGGAACCGCCGGAGGAAGTCCGGGTGTAGTTGTCGATGCCAAGGTGCAGCGACTTGAAGGCCTGCACGTCGGTGGACGGGATCCAGATCTGGGTGGAGGGGGTCGCCATTGCGATCCCGGTGGTTGCGATGGTCAGCGCCGTTGCCATGATGAGGCTTTTGGTGATTCTTTTCATGTCGTTACTCCTTTGTAATTGTTTTTTGTTCTATCTTCTTTGCAACAAACTCTCTCAGACTTTCAGCCTTCCGACTGAACCTCCCCCTTTCACTGAATTTGCATAAAAAAAGGCGCCTCTCACCCGTAATGGAGAGGCGCCTTTGCCTGTCATTCTTCGGCCACGTGCACTACGCTGTGCTTCGTACCGTGCGCTGTAATTAGCAGGAGCCGTGCCAGTTTCTATCCATGCGGCTAACCACCAGTAATCATTAGGCGCAGATGTGGCACCAGCGCCGGACGAAGGCAAAAAAGAGGCAGAGAAGCCCAATGTTTAAGCAGTCTCACCTGCGCACCGGCGCCCGTGAGGAGCGGGGCTCGGAGCGCGTAACATTGGGTTGCTGTTAGCCTTTTTTGTTTGTAAAGGATGCGCGGAAAAGGTAGATTGTGCCGGTTGCAACGCGCCGGCGGTTGCCGGGTCGGAGGGGTTTAAAAGTGGTCATCACCTTCATACTCGTTTTCGTATTAGGGATCGTTGCCGGGGTGGTGGGGGCCATGCTCGGCCTTGGCGGTGGCATCATCATCGTTCCCGCCCTGGCTCTCGGCTTCGGCATGCCGATGCGCACCGCGGTGGCGGCCTCCACGGTCTGCATCATCGCCACCTCGACGGGAGCGGCGGTCGCCTTCCTGAGGGATCGGCTCACCAACACCCGAGTCGCCATCTGGCTCGAAATGGGGACCGCCACCGGCGCCCTGACCGGCGCACTCTTGGCCGGCTGGGTGAACCAGCGCCTTTTGTTCATTCTCTTCGGAGTGCTCCTCGCCTACTCGGCCTACAACATGTTCCGCACCAGGAAGGAGGAGCACAAGGAGGAGGTGACTCCCGACGCCATCTCGCAGCGGCTGAGGCTCAGGGGTTCCTACTACGACAAGGCGCTCGGACGCCGGGTCGACTACCAGGTGAGCCGCACCATACCGGGGCTCATCATCATGTACTTCTCGGGAGCGGCCGCGGGACTCTTGGGGATCGGGGCGGGGATTTTCAAGGTCCCGGCCATGGACCAGGTGATGGGGATGCCGTTCAAGGCCTCGAGTGCCACGTCCAATTTCATGATCGGGGTTACCGCGGCATCGGGTGCGGTGGTTTACTTCGCGCGCGGCGACGTGAAGCCGCTGGTGGCGGGGCCGGTCGTTCTGGGGGTGCTGATCGGGGCGATCCTCGGCGCGCGCCTCATGGTGCACATGAAGGCGAGCAAGATCAGGCTCTTCTTCATGCCGATCCTGGCCTATACGGCGATCGAGATGATCTACAAGGGGGTGAAGTGGTGGTAGGAAACGATCACGAGGCGGGCGCGGAGGTGCACCCGATCGAGCTGGTTCTCGCGCGGCTGTTGCGGCTGGGTTCCCTGATCGCCGCTGCGCTTCTCACGGTGGGGATAGCGCTCATGACGATGGGGATGACCGTCCTCGCACCGAAACTGATCACCGCCGGGCTGCTCGTGCTGCTTGGGACCCCGGTGATGCGCGTGGTGGCGGCAAGCATCATCTTCACCAAGGAGCGGGACTGGCACTTCGCCTTTTTCTCCATCGTGGTGCTCTGCGCCATGGCCGCCGGCATCTACTTCGGCAAGGGGGACTAGCCTTCCCTCTTTTCCTTCGAGGCGGCCAGCTTCTGCTTCGCCCGCTCGGCGATCTGCTTGCGGCGCGGCCCGCTCACGAGCTTCTCTTCCAAAAACGCGATGGCCGCGATGCCGACCGTCACCAGTATCCCGATACCCAACAGGTTCAACAGGAACATCCTCACCTCGCTGCGTTGATTTGCCGCCCCACTCTGCCCCAAAGCGCTCCCACTTGTCAACCATCCCGCCGCTTAGCGAACATATCGCGTGGCATCCGGCTCATTTAGAGCCGCCATATTGGAGTGGCATAATCCTTAGTTTCATGTAAAATAGGCCACCCCTTTTTCCAATGATCTGCAATTGCCCCGGTCCGCCGGCGGCTGAAATAGTTTCGGGGTCTACCCGACACATCAAAAGGAGGAGTTCACATGAAAAGCAGCAAGCTAGCACGCAGGATCGCAATCGCGGCAACGGCCCTGGCGGCAATGGCCGGTATCGCCTTCGCCTCCAGCGAGGGAAGCGGCGTCACCGCCGACCAGGCCCTGCAGAAACTGATGGACGGCAACGCCCGCTACGTGGAAAGCAAGATGACCGCCGGGACGCTGTGCGACGCTTCGGCGCGCGGCAAGCTGGCGAAGAGCCAGCACCCCTACGCCATCATCCTCTCCTGCTCCGATTCCCGCGTCCCCCCCGAACTGATCTTCGACCAGGCCCTGGGCGAGGTCTTCGTGGTGCGCGTCGCCGGCAACGTGGCCGACCCGCTCGTGCTGGGGAGCGTCGAATACGCCGCCGAGCACCTCGGCACCCCGCTCATCATGGTGCTCGGGCACGAGCGCTGCGGCGCCGTCACCGCGACCGTGGCCGGCGGCAAGCCGGAAGGAAACATCGGCGCCATCGTGAAGGAGATCGCCCCCGCCGCCAAGAAGGCGAAGGAGCAGTGCAAGGGTAAGGCGAAGGAGGAGATCATCGAGTGCGCCTCCGAGATCAACGCGAAGGCGGTTGCCGCCCAGCTTCCCAAGCGGTCGAAGCTCCTCGCCAAGGAAGTGAAGGCAGGTAAGATCAAGATCGTCGCCGCCAAGTACGACCTCGACGACGGCAAGGTCACCCTGCTCAAGTAGCCCAGCACGTTGAAAATCAAAGAGCCGCCCACTTTAAAGGTGGGCGGCTCTTTTGCGTCTTGCCGCTTTGGTCAGGGTGCGTCCCCGGCGCGGGGCGGCGGGTGCAGCGTCGGGACCAGGACGGGGTCCAGTTCGGCCATCCGCTCCGCCCCCAGGGAGACAAGCGCCGCGCGCATCACCCCTGCGTCCTCCACAAGCCGCGCCACGTCCACCCCCTGGCAAGCCGCGGAGACCCGGCGCAGCATGTCGCAGGCGCGCTCCAAAAGCCCCTCGGCCCCCTTGAAGTTGCCGTTACGCCAATGGTGCAGCGCTACGGCTATCTGCAGCACCCCCTGGTAGAAGTCCCTCATCTCCCCCTTGGACCCCACCCAGAGTTCTTCGAGCGTCTCGTGGCACTCGAACCAGGCGCCGGAGTTGAACTCCTCGATTGCCTGAAGCAGTTCCTGCGGGGTTTCTTCCCGGCACGGATCCATGGGGCACCTCACGCCTTGGCAACCATTGCTAATCGACCAGCACCGGACGCAACCCCGGGAGGAGGCGCTTATTGGGATCGTTGCAGGCGACGCTGGAGATCCGGTCGATGTAGAGCCCTTCCCCGCCGGGAGTGCAGGCGTTGGCCGGCTGGTCCGCCTGTGCCTGCGCCTTGCCGCATCCCGGTGCTCCCGTCGTGCAGATCCTGCTGATACGCACCAGCGCATACCGCGTCACGGTGTGCTGCTGATAGCTGCCGCCGGGCTCGAAGGCGGAGCAGTCGGTAGCGGGAACGATGAGCCACCACCCGACAAGCCTCCCGTTTTTGTCGTACTCCTTGTTGGAGCGGTCCACCTGCGGATCGTACATCATGGCCTTGATGTCACGCAGAATCGCATCGCTGCCGCTTGCCGCGGTGAAGATCGGGAGACCGCACACCTCCTGGACCGGCATCTCCTGGCAAACGAGATCGGACATGGCGTTCGTGATGGTGACCGGATGCAAAAGGGAGGTGTAGAGATAACGGTTCGCGAGGACGCCTTTTTCCTGCGCGTCCCACGGAGCGTGGCTCATGCGCCGCTCCGGGATGCTGCAGATCTCCGGGAAGGTGCAGGAGGCAGGGGTCGCCTCGGCGCAGATGGCGATGTTGGCGCGGGTCCCGGGGACCAGGGCCGCGGTGGCGACCGGGGTGGTACCGAAGCTGTCGGTACCGCTGATCTTTGCGATGAAGGTCCCGAGGGTGCCAAGGCCTACCGAGCTGCTCTCGGCGGTGCGCCTGGTTCTAACCTGCACGGCGTTCACGGGGGTGGCACCCGGGGTATAGCTGCGGCTGCTCATGTTCCAGAAGCCGACGGTGATGTCGTTGTCGCCGGTGAGCGCGTTGCCGTTGTTGTTGAGGAGTCCCACGAGGGCCGCGGCGTCGTGCTTGCCTGTGACGAGATCGACCGCGGCGCTGCGCGCCTGCGCCTGCACCAGGTCGTTCGCGACCCCGGCAAGCAGTCTGGGGTCGGTCTGGGCCTGCTGGAGGTAGCGCTGCTTGATGTTCTGGGCACCGGTCAACGCCGCCATCTCGGCGGAATGCTGCAGATCCTCTTCGCTTACGTACATGTAGCCGATGTCGATGGCAAGACCTGTCACCACGAGGAAGACGACCAGCATGATGGTGACGTAGCTGGTATCGAAGGCTGAATCTTCTCCGGACACGGGGATCTCCAGATGGGGCGGTGTTTTGTTACAGCCGGGTGCGACATAATAGCATCATCGCGCGAAAAAGGGCCATGCGGAAATCGCATGGCCCTTCTTTTTTACAACATCAGTTGAAAAGCATCCTAGGCGGAAACCTTGACGGCGACCTTCTCGCCCGCCACCTCGGCTGCCTCGACCTCGACCGCTTTCTTCTCACGCAGGAAGAAGGTGATCACGGTACCAAGGGCCAGGCAGGAGCCGGCGAGGATGAAGGACTTGTTCAGGCCACCCGGCTGGGCGTTCATCATCTCGGAGACGCGGCCCATGACGAGGCCGCCCACGCCCCAGGCGCTGAAGAGCACGCCGTAGTTGAGGCCGTAGTTCTTGAAGCCCCAGTAATCCTTCGCGAAGGAGGGGAAGAGGGTCAGGTTGGAGCCGTAGTTGAAGCCTATCAGCGATGCAAGGATAACGAGCATCACGGCGGAACCGGAGCCGACCACGGGGACCGCGGCGAACATCAGGATGGCCTGGAAGCCGAGCATGATGGTCAGGGTGGCGCGGCGGCCGATCTTGTCGGAGAGGACACCGGCGACCACGCGGCCGGAGGCGTTGCCGATCGCCATGATGGCTACCGCCACGAAGGCCATGGAGCCCATGCTGTGCTTGGCGAGACCGGCCACTGAACCGATCACCATGAGGCCGGCGCCGGCACCGATGAAGAAGCAGGCCCACAGCATGTAGAACTTGGGAGACTTGAGCATTTCACTGACCGTTGCGTCGTAACCGGACTTCTTCGCCGGAGCCGCCTGCCCCTCACCCTTCAGTACCGGCTCGGCCGGGACGTACCCTTTGGGCGGGTTGACCAGGGCGAAGGAGAGGCCGCAGACGATGACGGCGAAGCCGGCGGCGAGGATGTACATGGACTGCTGGATGCCGTAGGCGCCCAAGAGGTAGCTTGAGAGCGGGGCGATGTAGACCGGTGCCAGACCGAAGCCGGCGACCACGATGCCTGCTATGAGGCCGGTTTTCTTGGAGGAGAACCACTTGAGTGCCGGCGGGGTGGCGGCGGAGTAGCCGAAACCGAAGCCGGAGCCGGCAAGGACGCCGAAGCCGGTGACCCAGGCGGCGTAGCTGTTCGAGTAACCCATGAGGGTGAAGCCCGCCCCGACGAGGATGCCGCCGATCAGCGCGGTCTTGGCCGGACCGATCTTGTCCTGGCACTTGCCCGCGAGGATCATCGAGAAGGCGAACGCGAGACAGCAGAGTGCGTAGGGATCGTTGATGGAGCTCAAGCTCCACTGGAAGGCATCGGGGCCGCCCTTTTCGATGGACGACTTGATGGCCCCCTTGAAGATACTCCAGGCATACAACACCCCGAGCGCCAGGTTGATACCGGTTCCGGCGGAGACTACCTGCCAGCCCTTGTTAGATGATGCTTGTGCCATGCCTTTATACCTCCATAGTTGGATTTACGACTCTTGCCACAGACCTTAGCAACCTGCATACCAATGTTTTAAAGTTTTGTATATTTTTCATTTCCGCTGCGTTTACGGGACATTACGGCGGAGCGCATGGTCACGGAGCGATTTTTCATCGCGTCCCCTTTTCGCACAACGGCGAAAGCGGTTCGCGCCCGTTTCCGGTACTGTTTTCCCAGTATGATGCGTGATATCAGCAGCTTGGTCCGGAGAGACGGACCCGCCGAGGCGCTTCGCAAATATGCGAAAGGGGCGCACCATGTTTTGCAAAATTGAAAATATTGGCGGATTCGTATAACAGGTAAAGAGGTGTGTGGTGAGACGGTGACTGAAGAAAAAGCAAAGGCCGGCTCCCGTGGGGGCCGGCCCGGTGCCGTGCGGCGCCTGAAAGGGTTCAACAGAACAGCACGTTACCCCTGCGTTCGGGACCGCGATAGACCCTGCCCCCCATCCCCCGCACGCTGTCGACGCCGACCTGAACGCACTCGCCGTCACTACGCAGGAAGGAGACGATCGCCGCCTGTTCTATCAGCTTCTGGAGTTCCTCCGCCTTTACCAGCCCGCGTCTTTCATCTGCAAACACAACCGGAATCTTCATAGCTTCCCTCCTTGAGAGTACTAGCACCCGCGCACGCATCGTTAAGACATCTTAGCAATACGCGAGGCGATGGCAAGAACCCCACAGGCAAAAAAAACCGCCGTGAGTACGAGTGCTGCCGCCTTTGAGCGAAGGACAGCCTCCTGTGACCTTTCCCGTCATTTCCTCACTTCTTCCTCATTGTCTACACATTCGGGAGGTAGAGTATTTCCATCTTCGACAGCAACCGAGAGTCTTAGCACCAAACGAAATACAAAAGGAGTCCGAGATGAAAAGACAAATGAAGCGCCTGGTCCTGTTCGCCTGCATCACCGCCACCACCGTCCTCGGAAGTCAGAGTGCCTTCGCCGGCAATGGCGCGGGGGGAGCAGGGCGCATGGGGGGGTGCGAACAGCAAAAACACAGGGGGCAAGGCGGGATGTTTAGAAAGATGGCCCGCGAGCTCGGCCTGACCGACGCCCAGAAACAGCAGGTGCGTACGCTCTTAGAGGCAGAGCGGAAGAAGAATGCTCCGCTTTTCAATGCACTCGGCACCGAGCGTCGCGCGCTCCGTGACCTCGTGCACTCAGGCAGTGCCGATGAGGGGGCGATCAGAGCCCAGTCCGCCAAGGTCGCCGCTCTGCAGGCTGACCTCGCCGTGGCCCGTGCGGCGGTCGCCAAACAGGTCCTGGCCCTGCTGACGCCTGAGCAGGCAGCGAAGTTCAAGGAGCTGAAGAATGGGCGCGGCATGGGCGGCATGTGCCTCGAGCAGGAGCGCTAGCCCCGAACGAGGCACGCCGCTCGTGCAACTTCTCCACTGGGGGGGAGCCGGGAGGGGACCGGATGAGAGCTCCCCTCCCGGCCACTCCAGGCCACTCCAGGCCACTCCCATCACTCCCATCACTCCCATCACTCCCATCACTCCCATCACTCCCATCACTCCCATCACTCCCATCACTCCCATCACCTCTTTCGGCCTTTCATTGCGCCCCCCCGCATTGTGCATTACCATCCCCTAGCGTAAAATAGGCACTGGTAAAAAGGAGGCCAAAGTCATGAGAAGACCGACAGCGATTCTTTTATTAGCAGCCGCCCTCCTCTCCGCCTGCGCGACTTACCCGGATCCGCAGCAGCAGCGCCTGCAGTCCATGCCGCAGCGGTACAGCCAGTTCGATCTCGTCATGGGATGGGAAGTGAAACCTTCCGACGGCGGGACCATCGTGCAGGGAATGGTGAAAAACGTACGCTACTTCATGATGCGCGGACTGGAGATCTGGGTGGTGCCCCTTGACCCGGCCGGAAAGGAAATCACGCGCAGCGTGACCTACATCATCCCGAACGACCTGCCTCTTGACCAGAGCGCCGATTTCACCGTCAAGCTCCCCGTCCCCGTCACAGCGGGCGAGCGGCTGCGCTTCACCTATAAGTACTGGGGAAGCGACGGTGGCGACGCCAAGGGAGATGGCATGAACTGGATGCAGAGCTTCGTCACGGTGGTCCCGGCAAGGTAGCAAAAGCCCGCGCGCACAGGCGGCGGCAAGAAACGGCGGGGCGGACGTCATGAAAGACAAAGACGACATGGAAATGAAAGCCGCTGGCTCATCCCAGGCACCTACGCCGGAAAGGGACCAGCTCTTCCGTCTGATGGCAGATCAGGTAAGGGACTACGCCCTCATCCTTCTGGACGCCAAAGGGGATATCGCCTCCTGGAACAGTGGCGCCCAGCGGGTCACCCGGTACCAACCGGACGAGGTACTGGGACGGCACTACTCCCTGCTGCATCCAAAGGAAGAGGTGAAGTCCGGCGCACCGCAGCGGGAACTGACGGTAGCGGGGTCGTTGGGGAGCCTGGAGCTGCAGGGTTGGCGGCTTCGCAAGGACGGCGGCCGCTTCTGGGCCTCCATCGCGCTCACCGCTCTCAAGGACGATACCGGCAGCATTCTGGGCTACTCCCTCATCCTCCACGACAACACGGAGCGGCGCGCCTCGGAAGAAGCGATGGTGAAGAGCCGCAACATGCTGGAACGCCTCTTCGAGACGGCGCCGGACGCCGTCGTCGTCGTGGACGGCGGCGGGGTGATCCGCAAGGTGAACCAGCAGGCCGAGGTGATCTTCGGCTACATGCGCGAGGAGATGCTCGGGCAGCGCATCGAGCTCCTCATCCCGAAGCGCTTCCACAAACGCCACCGCCAGCACCTGCGCAACTACTTCGGCGACCCGCGGGCCCGCAAGATGGGAATCGGCCTCGAGCTCTACGGGCGCCACAAAAACGGCGCGGAGATCCCGGTCGACATCATGCTGAACCCGATCGCGGCGCAGGACGCCACCTGGGTCTTCGCCGTCATCCGCGACATCACGCTGCAAAAGCAGGGGGAGGCGAAGATCCTGGAACTGAACCTCACCCTCAGGAACCAGTTGGACCAGCTCGCCGCGACCAACCGGGAGCTGGAATCCTTCAGCTACTCGGTTTCCCACGACCTGCGCGCGCCTTTAAGGCACATCATCGGTTTCGTCGACCTGTTGACCGCGAAGGGGGGGACCAATCTCGACGACAAGAGCAGGCACTACCTCAACGTGATCAGCGGCGCCGCCACGAAGATGGGGATGCTGATCGACGACCTGCTCGCCTTCTCCCGCATGGGACGCAGCGACATGATGAAGGGGTGGGTTGACCTGGGTCTTTTGGTGCGGGAGATCGTGGCGGACCAGCAGGCGGACGCGCAGGACAGGAAGATCGAGTGGGACGTGACCGTGCTTCCGGTGGTGCTAGGCGACGCGGCGATGCTGCGGCAGGTGCTTATCAACCTGATCGGCAATGCCGTCAAGTTCACGCGCGGGAGAGAGGTGGCTAGAATCGCCGTTGGTTCGGTGGAACTGGAAGGGGAAACCGACATCTTCGTGAAGGACAACGGCGTCGGCTTCGACGAGGCCTACGCCAACAAGCTGTTCGGGCTGTTCCAGCGCCTGCATGCCAACGAGGAGTTCGAGGGTACCGGTGTCGGGCTTGCCATCGTCCAGCGCATCGTGCTGAGACACGGAGGACGCGTCTGGGCCGAAGGGACCGTGGACGGCGGCGCGAGCTTCTGGTTCTCGCTTCCGAAAACACCCCCGCCGTCCGTGTGACCCCGCGAGGTGGCGCCCTACAGCTTGTTCCTGAGCGTCTCCTTGAGCTCGAGGATGGCAAGGGCCTGCATGTACTCTCCCAGGAAATCGATGTTCTTGAAGGCCACTCCCTCGCCGAAATAATCGTCGATCTCGTGGATCGCCTGCTTCATCAGCTTCTGTCCCGGGGTCAACCTTGTCAGATCCGGATTCATGTCTTGCTCCGCGTCGTTGTGACTTGCCTGCATGATTAAACATTCTAAATGGGGAGCCCAGAGTGTCAACAACTCCGACGCTCTCCCCTCAGAGATTTAGCTTTACCAATGCGCCGCAATCGGGTTACTCTGTTGCCCCAGAGAACATCACCCGGGCGTCCACGCGCCGCCCCGCAAGCGGAGCACGCCCCGCCATGAAGATCCTGTTCGTTTCCCTGTTCCTGCCGCAGCAAAACGCCTACCATGCCGGGGGACGCTACGTCAATGAGTTGCTGCGCCGGCTCTCGGAGCGGCACGAGATCCACCTCGCCACCCGGTTCGAAGAGGGGGAGGAAGCATCCCTCGCCGAGCTGGCCCCCTACTGCGCCCGCATCCATCCCTTCAGCTACCCGCGCATCTCCCGCAGGGGAATTTTTGGGTCACTGCGCCTTGTGGCCAACTACCTCGCCTTCAGCCGCTTCGCCGACCGGCTCATCCGCACCGGCGACTACGACCTCGTACAGGTCGAATGGGTGGAGACCGCCCTCTTCATCCGGCGTGGAAGAACCCCTATGGTACTCGATGCCCACGACGTCATCACCAAGCCGGCACAGCGCGCCTTCGAGCGCTCCCGCGGTGCGGCAAGACTTTGGCACGCCCTGCGCTGGCGCTTGGTGTGTGGCGTGGAACGCGCCATCATGTCCCGCTTCGACCGGATCTTCACCATGTCCGAATTCGATCGGCGCTACCTGCTGGAACTCGCGCCGCGCTTGGACGTCTCTACCGTTCCCATTCCGGCCGGAATGGACGTGACCGATGTCAGCTATCCGAGGATCCCCGAGCGCCTGCTCTTCCTCGCCTCGTACCGGTACCGGCCGGTGAACGTAGAGGCCGCGCTCTGGTTCCACTCTCGCGTGCTGCCGCTCGTGCGCCGCGAGTTTCCAGGGGCGGAATTCGTCATCGCAGGCTATGGCCCTCCCGACGAGCTGTTGCGGCTGGCAGAGACCGACCCCGGCACCAAGGTCACCGGTTTCGTCGAGGATACCGATCCGGTTTACAAGAGTGCCTCGGTATTCGTCGCCCCCATACTTACCGGCGGCGGCATCATCGTTAAGATCCTCGACGCGCTGGCCGCGGGCACCCCGGTGGTCACCACCAGCATCGGCAACGAGGGGATCAACGCCTCTCCGGGAGCGCATCTGTTGGTGGCGGACACCCCTGAGGCTTTCGCCGACGCGGTGATCTCACTGCTGCAAGATGAAGAGAAAAGGGGGCGCCTGGCCCAAGGCGGCCACGACTTCGTCACCGCCAACTTCAGCATGGAGGCGATTTTGGAGCGCATCGAGTCAGCCTACGCCGAGCTGCAGAAACGGCGCCAGTCCCCTTAGCCGTATCCCGGCACACACAGCAGCGAAAGCACCCGGTCAAAGGCTCTTTGAGGTCGACGCGACGCGCACGCCCCTCCTTTCTCCCGGGGCGAGACTGCTGCCGACGCGGGAGGCCTTGATCCGGTGCCGTTGGATACGGAAAAACAGTTGCCCCGGCAAGGGGTTGCTTGCTATAGTGCCGGGGATTTTTCGCAAAGGAACACCTATGTCCGACATGGAAAACCAGATGGGACTCTTCGAGGCTGCCCCGGCGCCGGTCCCTCCCCCTGCTCCGGCCATGCAGGCAGCGCAACCCGCTCCCAAGGCGCCGGAGGATAGCCCGGCCTCAACGGTACGAGAGGCGCTCGTTAAGCCCTCCCGCCCCAGAAAGGGTGCCGCCCCCGGGCGGAAGAAGGCCCCCCTCTCGAAAGCGGCGCCAAAGGGTGTCTCGGGGCTCGTACCGGAGGGGGACGTACGGCTCACCGCCAACATCCGCCAGGACCTGCACCTGAAGCTGAAGATCGCCTCCGCCTACCGCAGAACCACCATCGGCGAGATCCTCGAGGAGCTCATCGAGAAATACGTGTGACATGGAGCGCGGCAACGCGCCTTGACATTTTTTGCAGATAACCATCCACAGAGTGCCACCTATGCAAAAAACCGCTAGAAAACCGGTATCAAGGATCAGGGCCGCGGCGTGCGCCCTGCTTTTCCTCGCTGCGCTGGCCGACACGTCCCAGGTTCTGGCGGCTGAGACCCCGCACGACTACACCCTGAACGTCTCCGCCGGCGGCCTTAAGTTCTCCGGGCAGGATGAACTGCGCCACAGCCTCGTGTACGACATCAGGTTCGGCTACGACATCGTCGGCACCAGCATTGTGGACAGCTTCGGCATCGAGGGGGGGCTCTCCTACGCCTCCTCCACCTCATCCAAGGACAACACGAAGGCCCGCGCCTACCTGATGAGGATCGACGCCATCTATCCGTTTCTCCCCCGTAAGCGCCTGGTCCCCTTTCTCGCCGTTGGCGCAGGAGGTATGGTGATCGAGCGCCCGACCGCAACCGAGGGATCACCGCTACTGGCCTGGGGCGGCGGGATGAAGTACTTCCTCACGGAGTACCTGGCCCTGAGGCTGGACGTGCGCCAGAACATCCTGTTCAACGTCGGAAGCCGCAACGACTTCCAGTACATGCTCGGCCTCAGCTTCCTCATGGACCGCGACACGAAGATCAGGCGCTTGCCGCTGCCTCCTCCCCCACCGGCAGAGAGAAAAGGGACCGCGGCACCCGCCGTCCCGGTCATCGACTTCGACAAGCAGCAGGAGCCGGGTAAGAAGGCACCTGAGAAACCGGCCGAGCCGGAAACACCGGCGCAGGTTCCGCTTCCCGCTGCGGTTATCGCGGCACCGGTCGCCGCGGTCACCGGTCTGTTGAGCCAGCCGGAGCAACCAAAGACTGCAGCGCCGCAGGAGGCGGTAGCCCCCGCTGCGAAACCGGTCGAGGCCCAGCCCCAGCCCGAGCCCGCCCCGCAGACGAAGGTGCCGGTGAAGGTCGAGCTTGCCGAGCCGTTCGCGGCGCCGCTTCCCGAAGCGTCCTCCCAGGAGATGATCGAATCCATCCTATGCCCCCTCGATCCTCCGGCGACGCAGAAGCAGAGGGTACTTAAGAAACCGTCGACGACCATCTTCTTCGACAACGGCAGTGCCGTGATAAAGCCGCAGTTCATGCCCGAAATCAACAGGATCGCCGCCTATGTAAAGAAGCACCCCGGAAGCGAGGTCCACATCGAAGGGCACACCGACCGCAACGGTATTTCAGACAAGAACGTCGACCTATCGAGAGCGCGCATGATCAGTGTAAGGCAGGCGCTCGTCAAGAAGATCGGCAGGGTGAAGGTGAAGCTTACCGAGCAGGCCTTTGGATGCCGTCTGCCGATCGAGAGCAACAGAGAGGAAAAAGGAAGGTCGAAAAACAGAAGGGCCACCATCGAGGTGACCCCGCCCTAAAAGGGGAAGCAATTGCAGATAAAAGGCGGCGCCGGGAAATTCCCGCGCCGCTTTTTTTCGTTACTTGTTATGGCAGGTGAGGCAGAGCGCGCTGCGACGGTCGCTCATGACGAGGTGGCCGCGTTCCTGGTTGGCGGGATCATGGCAGGTGAGGCAGCCGACCTTACCGTCCACAAAGACCATCTTCGAATTGCCGAAGACCGGCTTGAAATCGCGGGGGTTGGATGCATAGGCTGCGTAATCCATCCCTATCGCGTGATCCTTCGCAGTGCCCTGCATCTGCTGGCGCCGGAAGGGGTCGTTTCTTAGGTTGATGGTGACGTCGCTTGCCCTGGAGCCGTCGTGGCAACCGAGGCAGTCGAGGCTCAGAGGATCAACACCGATGGTGTTGGAAACGGGCTCGTTGTCGTCGGGGAAGAAGGAGGCCGGTTCGATGTTTTGGTACATTTCCTCGACGCTCGCCACCTTCGGGGCCGCGCCGTCCTGATACTGCGCCACCTTCTGCATGTAACGCGCCCGGAACTGCTTGTTCTGCATCTGCACGGTCAGCGCACAGGTTTCGCCGTTACCGCGGGAGGCCACACCGATGGGCTGGAAAGCCGCTGATTCCTTCACTTGGGTAATGGCAGAGCAAAGGGTCATCGCAACAGCGGCCGTCAACACGATCTTGTTTGTTCTTTTGTTAGCTCGCATGTTCCGTTACCTCCTTGGGTGTTTGTCTTACCCATTACAAGGGGGATACCGGAACATGGGATGCCGATCAAAATTTTATAAGCGCTTCAAATTATTCATTATTTCATGCACCAGTCTGACTCTGATGAATCCTGTTTTCAAAAACCTCCTGTTCAAGAGCTGCACACTTTTACCCGACCTATTTTTTCACTTCCCGCTCTCAAGCCCGTGAGGCAAGGGAATCTCCCCTATCCTCCGACCCACCCGGCAGGAGCCCGTCGCCACGCCTGCCTCAGCACGGGGAGTCTGCAACAGCAGGCGCTCCGGCCCGGGACGGGTGGCTATTCAAGTGGCTGGCAGTGCCGGTAACGGTGGGTGTGCAGCCGCCGGGGCGGTGGTGAGCAAAATCTGAACTGCCCGGTCCGTCGCCCCCCTCGCCACGAGGTCGCTGCATGGCTGGCGAGAAAATTGTCATAAAATTCTGGAAAATGATCTGCTTCAGAAGGAACGAACGCTGTGACAGAAGCGCCGGAGATGGAGGCAGCAAAGAGCAGGCATCAGAATAATTTCGGCGGCACAATAATCTTTTAAAAATAGTGGAAATGAGGTAAAAATAGTGGGCGTGTCGCCGGTCACCCGTCGCTTACGGTACATCCACCGGCCGGTCCCATTTAACCAGAGAAGGAGCATTGAATGAAGAAAACTGCTATGAGAATCGCCGTAGGCCTTGTGGCCGTGGCTGCAATGACCGGTTGCGCAGGGACCACCAAGAATGCACGCATGGCACCGGAGCCGCAGAGTGCGCCGGCAGAGGCACCGGTACCGGAACCGGTGCTGGAGGGGAAAGTAGTTGATATGGTGAACGTCGATTCCTACACCTACCTCCTCATCGAGAAGGACGGACGCAGCACGTGGTCCGCCATCCCACTGGCCGACGTGAAGACCGGTGAGCAGATCGCCCTGGTTCCGGGGATCGACATGGTGAACTTCAAGAGCATGACGCTCGGGCGCACTTTCCCGTACATCCATTTTTCCGCCGGGGTCAAAGGTGGCAAACCCTACGCAGTGCCGCAGCAAAAGGACCATGCTGGGCAGACCGCTAGTATGCCCTCCAACCACCCTGCCCTCAACCAGGCTGCGGGTGACGCCAAGGCTGCCGGCGCGATGCCGGCAAACCACCCGCCGATGGGACAGCCCGCAGCGGAGGCCAAGCCGGCATACCAGCCGGTTCTCTCCGGGAAGGTCGTTGAGACCCTGGACTCCAACGGCTACACCTACGTCTGCCTTGAGAAGGACGGGCGCAAGACCTGGGCCGCCATTCCCGTCACCAAACTGAAGAACGGTGCCGAAATCAGCATCTTCCCCGGCAACATCATGCCGAGCTTCACCAGCAAGAGCCTGAAGCGCACCTTCGAGAACATCGTGTTCTCCAGGGGACTGGTGCTCGACGAAGACCAGTAAAGACGCAAGGCATCACGGCAGCACCAAGGAGGGGCCCATCAGGCCCCTCTTTTTTTTGGCTCCGTAAGGATCGCTGTTTCCGAATTCCGTTGCCATTCCGCGCCCCCCTTGCAAAGATTCTTCTGGAAATCCGGGGAAGCGTCTGTGCATTAGTCTCGAAGCCGTGAATGGCATCACGCCTCACCTTTGCGAAGGTTCTTCAGGGGATTTCGGGGAAGCATGCGCGCTTAGTTTCGAAGCGGTGAGCATGGCATCACGTTCTCCCCTTTGCGAAGGGGGGACAGGGGGGATTTAGCCTTGTCATTCCAAACAAGCACCAACTGAAAAGCCCATGGCACACGCAGCGGGATCAGACGCGAGATGCCTGCCACTTGGCTGATGGGAACAAAGACAATTCACCCGTGTCCCCACTTCCATCGAAGAACCAATAAAAAAGGACCTTCCCGGCAGGGAAGGTCCTTTTTTGTACTACGGCAGGTTCAGGCCCGAAGGCCGCCTCGCTAGCGTTTGACGAGGGCGAGGCTTGCGCCGGTCACTACCGCACCATTTGCGTCCTTCAGCATGGTGTTGGCGGTGGTGAAGGCGGTAGCGGCGGGTTCGGCCACACCGGGGGCCACCAGGAATTTCACGGTGGCGATATCACCGGCCGGCATGGGCGTCACGTCTGCCCGGTTGAAGATCACGCGCACGCTGCTCGCGGTGAGCTCGCTCCCAACGAGGGAGACGTTGGTCCCGCCGATCAGGTTGGTCAGCACGCCGGAGGCAAAGGCGCCGGTGTTGTCAGTCTCAACGCTCACGTTGGCGGGGAGCGTGATGTCGGTCTGCACGCTCTTCACGCCGGTTCCCGTAAGTACCATGGTAAGCGTCACCGTGGTCGTGCCGATGTCGGCAAGCTCGCCGGGAAGCGTCGTGGCGGTGATCCCGGTCTTGTTGTTGGTGTTAGTCACGAAGGCGTCGAGCGCATCGGTGATACTGGTCGCCACGGGAGCGGTCATGACCCCGGAGGTGTTGATACCGGCGGCCACCGTGTCGAGCGTCGCGGAGAGGCTTGTGCTGTTGATCACCCCCAACTGTGAAAGCGCGGCGAGCACCAGGGTGTAGTTTTTCTGGTCCGAGGTCCCGGTGAGCGGTGCGCTGGCGTCAAGCGGCTGGGTTGCGATGATGTCGTTCACCTTGAACAGATCCGAGATCTGGGCGTTGGCGGTGTCGATGTTGGCAGCAGTGACCTTGTTGCCGGCGCCACCGGAAAGAGTGACGGCCTGCCGCGCGGCGAGCTCGGTGAGCGGCGTGACGGCGACATCGACCTTACCCGAGGTGGTGACCGCCATGGCGCGCAGCGGAGCGGTGGACGGGATGGTGGCGGTCTGGTTGGTCGCCTCATCGGTGTAGTTGCCGAACACCTCGACGATCACCGGGCCGGTGTAGCTCCCGATGTTCACGGAGTAGACACCGGTGTTGGCATCGGTAGTGGCTGTGGTGCCAAGCTGTTTCTTATCGGCTCCGGTTGCGCTGCTGTACGGGGCGAAGACCTTGACGGTGCCCCCTTTGATGACACCGGCGGCAGCGACCCCGGTGACCGTGGTGGATTTACTTCCCCCACCGCCGCCACCGCAGGCTGCAGTGAGCATCAGAAGAGCTGCGACGAATAGTCCTTTCCAGATTTTCATAGGTTTCTCTCCTGTTAGTTATTGATGGCCTACTGCCAGCTGACGGTACCGGTGATCTTCTCGAGGATCACCAGGGCGTCGCCTGCGTCCACCGCCCCGTCCGGGGCCGGCTTGCCGCTGACGAGCGGGGCTACGTCGACGTTGGTCTTCTGATCGGCGGTTGCGGTTGCGAGCCCGAGGGCGAACTTCAGCACGTTCTGAACGTCGGTGATGGTCGGAGCCGAAACGCCGTCGGTGAGGTTGCCGCTCGGGTTCTTCCTGATCACGGTGCGGGTCACCGTCGAGCTGTTGCCCGACTCGTCGGTGGCGGTTACCGTGACGGAGTAGGTCTTCACGGTCGGCAGGTCGATGGTCGCGCTGAACGAGCCGTTGGTGCCCACCACGGGCTGGGTCGGGATGTTCGTACCGTCGAGCTTGACTACGACAGCGGGGGCGGTGAGTGCATCGGTCACGGTACCGCTGAGCGTTACGCTCGACTTGGCGGTGGCGAAGGAGTCGGCCGGCGCGGTGACCGCGAGGACCGGCGCATCCGGATCGTAGGTGACGGTGATGGACTGGGTGTGCGGGCCGTTCACCGTGTCGGTAGCGGTGACCACGATGGTGTTGACCCCTTTAACGAGGGTCAGCTGATAGGTGAAACTGTTGCCGCCGTTCAGGGCGACAGTAGCGGGGGTGCCGCCGTTCAGCGCGATGGTCAGCGTGGTGGTCTGCGGCGCGCCGACCGTGCCGGTCACGTCGACGAGAGAGCTCTTGACGAAGCTGTCGGAAACCGGCGTGGTCACCGCGAGGTCGGCAGCGTTCGGGTTGTAGGTGATGTTCCTGGTCACCGAAGTCTGGCCGTTGGCATCGGTGGCGGTTACTACGACGGTGTTAGCCCCTTCCGCGAGGGTGGCCGCGGTGGAGAACGCGCCGTTCTGATCGTAGGTGATGTTCTGCGCCGCGCCGGAGTTCACCTTGACGGTGAGGCCCGAAAGCGAGGTGCCGGTCACGGTGCCGGCCACGGTGAGGGCCGGGTTCTTGGTCGTCGCGCCGTCGGCGAGCATGCCGGTCAGGGTCAGGGTCGGGCCGGTCAGGGTGATGGAAACCGACGCGCTCTTGCTGAGCGACACGTTGCCTGCGGCGTCCTTGGCCCAAGCGTAAAGGGTCTTGCTGCTGGTCCCCTGCGGCAGGCCGGTGAAGGTGTAGCTGGTCGGGGCGTTTGCGGTCCAGCCGGTCGCGTCGGCCGCCGGAGCGGTAGCGCTCTCGTTGACCAGGTAGCCCGTGACGGCGAGGTTGTCGGTGGCGGTGAAGGCGGTGACGGTCACGGTAGCGCTGGTGGCGGTGGCAGGAACGGTGAAGGTGCCGACCACCGGCTTAGTGGTGTCGGGGAGGGTGATGGCGACTACGTCGCTCACACCGGCGGAGACGTTGCCTGCTGCGTCCTTCGCCCAGCCGTAAAGGGTCACGTTCGTGGTTACGCCCTGCGATATGGTGCCGGTCACGGTGTAGCTGGTGGGCGCGGTGGTGGTCCAGCCGGCCGTGGCGGCGGTGGGCTTGGTGGAGCTCTGGGTCACGAGGTAGCCGGTTACCGCCTTGTTGTCGGTCGCCGTGAAGGTGCTGACCGGGATGACAGTCGTGATGGAGGTAGCCGGGACGGTGAAGGCGGAGACCACCGGCGCTTCTGCGTCCGGCAGGGTGATCGTGATGTTCCGCGTCAGCGGGGTGGAGATGTTGCCCGCAGCGTCCTTGGCCCAGGCGTAGAGGGTTTTGGCCCCGCCCGAGGAGAAGGTGAAGCTGGTCCATGCGCTACCGGTGGATTTCCAGGCGGTGTCGGTCAGAGCCGGGGTGCTCGAGGTCTCGGTCAGCAGGTAGCCGGTAACGCCAACGGTGTCGGTCGCGGTGAAGCCGGAGACGGCAACCTGAAGCGTGGTCGAGGTCGAGGGGATGGTTACGCCGGTGACCGTCGGAGCGGTGGTGTCGGGCAGCGTGATGGTGACCGCGGCTGTCTTGTACGCGGCGTTGCCTGCGGCGTCCTTAGCCCAGCCGTAGAGAGTGACGCTCTTGGCCACGCCGGTCGACAGGCTCGCGGTAACGTTGTACTGCGTCGGAACGGTAGTGCTCCAGCCGGTTGTGGGTACGGTGGCACTCTCGGAAACGTTGTATGCGGTGACGGCAAGGTTGTCGGTCGCGGTGATGCCGATGTTGGTAATGGTCCTGGAGGTTGAGGTCGCCGGGATGGTGAAGGCCGAAACCGTCGGGGCCGCCGTATCGGATACGGTGATAGCGCCGTTGGTGGCCGTGACGCTGACAGCGGCGCCAAGCGGGTCGCTCACCAGGGGAGCAGTGCCGAAGGTGATGGGCAAGGTGCCGACGGCATCGGATTTCACAGGGAAGCTCAGACTGGCAACGGTCCCGTTGGCGATCACGGCGCCGTCAACAGAGCCGTCCGCGTAAGCCAGGATGGTGATGGTCCCGGCAGCGGACACGTTCGAGGAGAATGCGATACCCGAAACGGTGGCAGCCGCGCCCTTGGTTACCGTAGGCAGCGCGGAGTACTTCGTCGGGTCGAAAGCGATCTGCAACTGAAGGCCGCCTACCTGCGCTCCTCCGTTGTTGATGCTCACAGGCACAGAGGCGCTCTGGCCAGCAGTGCCCTGCACAGTGCCAATGGTCAAGGCTGCGGTAGCCGCCAGCAATGACTGCGGGCTGTATAAAGAGAACAGCGCACACAGCAGAATAAGCCATCTTTTCATCTTATAACCTCCGTTTAAGGTTTGGGGTCGGGGAGATTCCACTTGCCGAGGATAACATTGGAAAGTGCGACGATGTCGAAAATGTTGGCCCCGCCATCCGGGTTCCAGACGCCGTTCACCATGTTGATGTCACATCTTTTGTTGAAGGTGAAACCTGGCTTGTTGAAAATGATATTGACGGTGTTGACTATGTCGAAGACGTTAACATTGCCGTCCCCGTTGCAATCGCCGGCTACCCCGGCCACCATGTCGACGACGGCCCCGGTGACGGTCACCGCGTTCGCCAGGGGATCGACAGCGCCGGGAGTGGTCTGTACCGTGACTGCACCACTGGCGGTGTTGGCAACGGTGAACTTGACCAGGGCGACGACGCCATCGGTCATGAGTCCGCTGGTGCCGGCATCGGTTTTGTCCGTCATGATCCCGCCGTTGGGATAGCTCGAACTTTCGATCATGCCACCGGCGATGAGTATGCGATAGGTGCCCTCAGTGCCGACAGGGGCCAACACATTGCTATAGAGCGCCTTCTTCGCACTGTTCGCCGCTACGCCGAGAGTGCCGACCGGCGCCGAGAGGAGCGTCGTGTTGTACTTCACGTCCAGTGCGACGGCCGAAACGTTGTTCCCGTTGGTCTTCAGCACTATCGGCACCGTGACCGTTCCGCCGGCGGTGTAAAACCCATCCCCGACGTTAAGCGTCGCATCCACCGCGAATGCCGAGGTCGCACCGACCAGCAGCAAGACGGCTATCAACAGACCTTTAAGCTTCATACTCCTCTCCTTGTTGGTTACTAAGTTACCGGACGAGAATCCATCCCCCGGCGCTACTGCGCGAGGAAGCTGTTGATCACCTTCTGGACCTCCTGAAGGCTGACCGAACCGTTCTTGTCCGTATCCACAAAGTATGCCGAGGGTTGCACCCCGAGATACATATCGAGGGCCAATTTCACTTCCGAGATGGTGATCACCCCGTTCCCATCGCTGTCTCCGGGGGTTACGGCAGAGGCGTCGACGGTAACGCTGCGCGCCACGGAATCGGAGATGAGGCCGGTTGCCCCTTTGGCCCACGCATATAGGGTCTTTTCACCCACCCCGGTGAAGGTGTAGCTCGTGGGAGCCGTGCTCTTCCAGCCGGAGTCCGAAGCGGAGGGGGCGGACGCGCTCTCGGTGATCATGTAGCCTGCGACGCCGTAGGTCGGCTCGCTTGCGGTGAAAGTGATCCCGCTCACGGTAAGAGACGACGAGGTCGCGGGGACGGTGAAGGTGGTGACGGTCGGCTTGCCCGAACCGAGCACGGCATTGATGCCGGAGAGCGCCGTGGTGCCGACGGTGATGATATCGGCGGCATCCAGCGTCGCCTTGTGGTTGTAGTACTGCTTCGCGTAGCTGGAGCCCGCGTCGAAGAGGACCTTGTAGTTTCCTGTGCCTACCCCGGCAACGACGTAAGTCCCGTCCGCTGCGGTCTTGGCGCCGGGGAAGGTGTCGACCAGCAGCCCGGCTGAGGTGTAAAGGTAGACCCAGACACCGGGAACCGGTGCGCCTAGAGAGTTGGTGACTGTGCCGGTTACGTTGATTTTCTGGAGCACGGCATCGCTCGTAGCTGAGATGTAGCCGTCGGTCACGGCAACGGAGTAAGGGTAATCCAGGGTGGCGTACCCGCCGGTACCGATCACCCGCATCTTGTAGATCCCCGGGGCGATGAGCGTGAAGGTGAAAGCCCCGCCGGCGGTCGTGGTAACCGAGGGGTAGGAGGTTGCCTGGCCGCTTGCGTCCAGAAGCTGAACGGTCACACCGGTAATTCCGGAATTGGAGCTGTTCACCACCTTGCCTTCGATGGCGCCCCACCCGGTAAGTACGGCGTTCACACCGGTTTTCAACGAACCGTAGGTGTTTCCGTAGCTGTCGTAGACACTGGAGGCGTCGAGGCGGTTGCTGTACCAGACCACCCTCCCGTCCTTGGAGTACCGGATCCTGTAGCTCGCGGTGTTCAACCCGCCGATGTAGTAGCTGCCATCCGCCCTGGTGACGGAGGAGGGGATATTGGTGTAGACCGAACCGGTGGTGAGGTAAACGGTCACCGTAGCCCCTTCGATCGGGTTGCCGGAGAAGTCGGTCACCTTACCGGAGATGTTGGCGTCGATCATGACGAGACCGTCACGGTTCTCCGCGCTGTTGCCGGCCGCGTCGAAGGTTGTCACGGACCAGGGGTAGGTGAACCCGCGGGTGAGCGCGGTGCTCCCGGTGTAGGCGACGGTAAACGTCGTGGCAGGAAGGTTGGCGGAAACCCACGGAGTGTCAGTCACACCGCTCAAGGCAACCTGGTACCCCGCCACGCCGCCAACGGGGAGAGAAGCAGGGGCCTGCCAGGTGAAGGTGGGAGCCGTGGAGCCCGCGACACCCCAATCCGGGGAGGTGATGGTGGCGAAAGAGTCGAGCACCGTGCCGACCGTGAGGTTCAGGGTCTCGGGCGGTGTCGGGGTGTCGGGGTTGTCGAAGTAGGTGATGTCGACCGTGTAGGCCTCGTTGAGCGCGGGACGCGACGCGACCGGGAAGGTCAAGCTGTAGGTGGTCCCGGCGGTGTCCTCAACGAGCGCGGTCGAGGAAACCTGCGCGCCGGAGATGTACATCTGCGCGCTCCCCTTCTGCGCTAGCGGCACCGTGACCGTCGCGGTGATGGAGTACCCCTCGGAGGTCCCCTGCTTCCAGTGGCTCGTGGTCAGCGTACCAGTTGCCACCGTCGCGAGCGCCGCCTGCGGCGCTAAAAGGAGCACGAGCGCGACTAGCGCGCCGGCGAGTGCCGTCCCTGCGGCGGATACTACGTTAAATCGCTTAAAAATGTTGAACAGCATCCTGCCTCCTCTTTGTTCACCACCCGGGCGCTTCAGCCAGGGGCGGTTCGGCCTGTCTCCCAGAGAGCCGCGTCTGGTGCGGCTCTCGACCCGGCCCTGCCGGGACAACAGATGCTGTAGCAATAAGTGCTCCCAAAGAGGAGCGGCAGAAAAAATATCGAAAGGACGAGACTTTAGCCAGATAAAACGCCAAGTTGGCTCGATGTGCCGGTTATCATTGGGGTGCGTTCCCACGCCATTCCGTCAATTGGCGGAACGGCAACGCCTTTTGCCCGCCTCCGCAACCGCGTAGCTTGCAACGGAGCCTGTCCATCGCAGCGCGCCTGCTGCGGCGAGGGACGGCCTCAAACGGGCTAAAACGGCGCCCTATAATACGCCAGCTCAAGACCCTTTGTCTAGATGAAAAAATATTAAAAACACAAAAAAGCCCTCCCCCGGGGTTCAGGGGGAGGGCTGTGATAACTAGCCGTTATTAGTCAACTATCCATTGTCAATCGTCCATCGCCTACGGTCTCACCCCGACCCAGGAAACGGCACGCGACCGGTCCTCTTCGGTGAACTTCTCCGTCGCCGGGAGGTTCTGCAGCGTCATCGCGACCGTCGCGTTCAGCTTTCCGTCGTCGGCGAGGTCGATCGAATCGTAGGTAAGCCTTTTCGCGTAGTAGCTGTTGTGCGCGTACCCACCCTTCTCCCCGTCCAAAAGCCTCAGGTTGAAGGCGGCCCCCATGAGGTCGCTGCCGCTGTAGAGCGGCGGGCTCCCCGCCACGTAGAAGGCGCGCCAGTTGCGGAAGGCCGTCGCGTCACCCTGTGCGGCCTTATCCGCCGTGGTGAAGAAGTACGGCGAGAGCGCGCCGTTGTAGTTGATCCCCTTGCGCGCAAGGACCGCGGCGAGCGCCTTAAGCGCCGAGGCGTATTCCAGTCGCTTCGCTTCAAGCTGCGCCGGGTCGTTCAGCGGGATCGGCTTCGACGTCTGGTCGTGACAGCCGCTGCAGGTCGGGGCGAAGGCGGTGATCTGCGTGATGGCCCCGGAGGAGTCCTTCTCCACCGGCGAGAAGGTGTGCTTCTGGTCGGCGGACATGTGGCAGAAGATGCATGCCCCAGGGTCGTCGCCCCCCAAAGCCCCATGGACCGCGAAAGTGCCGCTGTAGCTCTTGCTGAAGAATTCGTACCCGTTCTTGCCGTACAAAACCCCGGCCGCCGCCATGCCGTGCGGGTCGATGAAGGAAACGCTCCCCCAGAAGGTGCCCGAGCTGCCGTAGAGCTGCGCCAGTAGCCTCAGCGTGCTCCCCCCCGTCCGTCCGGCGTGACAGACGATGCAGTTGTTCGACTCCCCGGCGTCGTAAGGCATCACCATCGGGTTCAGCACCTTCGTCCCGCTCGTGCTGTAGTTGTAGTAGGCGATCACCTGCGGCACGTCCCGCCTGCTGAACGCCGGCACATAGGTGTAGGTGTCCCAGTCCACGACGTCGTAGGAAAGGAAGGGGGTCGGGGTGTGGCAGGCCGAGCAGACGATCATCTCGCGGGAGCGCTGCCCGCTCGGGTCCTCGAACGGCGCGATGTCCTTGAAGCCCGATTCCACGTATTTCACGTATCCGGTCGTCGTGTGGCACCGGACGCAGTCCGGCCCGACGGAGGTGGCCAGTGTGGCGGGGAGCGCGGTGCCGAGCGTCTTGAAGTCGTAGGAGACATAGGAGGGCGAGGTGCTGTTCCCCTTGCCCGAGCGTCCCCACTGCCGGTTCGCGCTGTAGATGTTGAAGGTGCTCACCCCTGCCTCGTCGATGGTCCTGTGACAGTTGTCGCAGCTGATGCGCGGGGTTACGTAGCGCGCCGTGGTGAAGGAGTTGAAGTGCGGCGGCGGCGCCGTGATCGTGTACGGGTTGTGGGTCAGGTGACAGCGGCCGCAGATCCCCAGGCTCTCCCAGGGATGCGGCTGTCCGTGGCAGACGCTGCAGCGGTTGAAGGTCGAGGTCGCCGTATGGTCGTAATGACAGCCGATGCAGCCGGTGTTCAGGTGCGGAGAGGCCGAGAAATCCGTCGCGATCTGCGGCGTCACCGTGCTATGGCACGGCAGGCAGGAGCTGCCCGGCTCGGGGAGATAGGGGTGCCCGAGGCTTCCGTCCGGGTTGTGGCACTTAGAGCAGCTTACCGCGGCGGTCAGATAGTGGGTGGATTGCTGGTAAGCCGCGGCGATGGCCGGATCCCGATTGGCGTGACAGGAGAGACATTCGCCAGAGTCATACCCCGCCTTGGTGAGCACGGTGATGACGGGCGAGATCGCCGTCGAGGTCGCGCCGCGTGTCGTGGTGACCGTCACCCGCACCGCGTAGTTTCCGGGAAGCGTGGCGGTAAAGCTCGTGACGGCGGTGGGGCCAGGCCCCGCGGGGCTTAGCGTCACCGCGGCCGGATCACCCGTCACCACTTCGAAGCGGTAGGAAAGGGGCGGATCGTTGCTCGTCGTGCCCGAAGCATCGAGGGTGACCGGGGTGCCGACCGCGGTACTGGTCGTTGCCGTCGACAGGCGCGCCGTAACAACCGGGATGCTCACGAAGCTTGCCTGGGCACTCACGTTGCTCGTGCCCACCGTGTAATCGTAGGTGACCGCCGAGGGTGAGCTTCCGCTCCAGACCTGGCTCCCCGCCACGGTAAGGGATGTGGCGCTGCTCCCCGAGTCTGGCGTCGCGGTGACGCGCACCACGTTGCCGGTACGCAGCCCGGTGAGCGTCGTGGTGGTGATGGTGCCGATGGTGGGGGAGATCCGCTGCAGCGACAGCACGCCGCCGGAGGACTGGTTCGCCGTCATCGAGTAGGTGGCCGAGGTGAAGTAGGCAACCAGGGTGCGCGAGGTCTTCCCCTCCTGCGGCACCGCGACATTACCCCCCGCGGAGGGAACGGAGAGGACGACGCCGTCAAGGGTGACCATGGAGACGGTGTAGCCGTCGGCCGGAGTCACGGCGACCGTGGTGTCGCCGGCCGGAATGGTGAGATAGCCTGTCCCGGTGGTGACAACCTTGTAGGGGGAACCACCGGCGATGCTCCCGGATGGACTTCCGATCCTCGCAGTCAGGGTCCACCCCAGGGCTAGCGAAGGGAGACAGGTGAGGATGAGCAACAACAGCAGCGCCTTCTTGATCATGCGAACCTCCTTGAACGACAACGATTACATTAAAAAAGGAAAGGTTGTGGTGCGTTAATTAGGCGAGAAGGCGCCGTGGGCTCATGAGACTTTAGTGTTTGTAAGAAAAAATGCAAGCGTTGTAAAGAATTTTTCGTAGGAAGATAAGAAAAAATGGAGCATTAGACATGAAATGCAGTTCAGAAATGACAACGGGACGCTGATGAAGGATGGGACCGGTGCCTCGCCCTCCCCTGCGAAGGTCCTTCAGAGAATTCCGGGGAACCATGTGTGCTTAGTTTCGAAGCGGTGAGTATGGCATCACGCCCCCCCCCTTTGCGAAGGGGGGCAAGGGGGGATTTGATTTTGTCAGGAACGGGATTCCAGGTCTTGCTTTACTCTTGGATGGGTGGTCCGACAATGGCAAATCCCCTGCCCCACACGAAAGCGCAAAAAAAAAGGAAGCCGGCTCGCACCGGCTTCCTTGGGTGTTTCTTTCGACGCGACGCCGCTACTGCGTCGTGACCTCGTACGTGATGATGCCGCCGTCGATGGCGACGAGGGTGGTAGCCACGCTGCCGGTGCCGGGAAGGGCGAAATCCTGCACATAGATGACCTGCCCGTCGGTGAGCGTCACGGTCTGTTCATCGACCGAGAAGTCCCCCTCAGCCCCGTTCAGCGAGTAGGCCCCGGCC
Organism: Geomonas ferrireducens; assembly: GCF_004917065.1. Classification (NCBI taxonomy): domain Bacteria; kingdom Pseudomonadati; phylum Thermodesulfobacteriota; class Desulfuromonadia; order Geobacterales; family Geobacteraceae; genus Geomonas; species Geomonas ferrireducens. Next base: position 107,984 of record NZ_SSYA01000003.1, on the reverse strand, counting down.
CCCTCGACGACCTGGATGGAGTGTGTGCCGCTAACCAGATGCAGGGTGACCGGCGTGGTAACCGTGGTATCGGCCGCCCCGGTCGCATTCACGGTCTGGTCCGCCACATTGGTGGTGGAGCTGATGAAGCTCGCGCTGGTCCCGCCGATGGTGACCGTGGTGGTCGCCGTGGTGGTGGCCCCGCTGGCGGCGGTCTGCTGCACCTGCACCGTGTGGGTTCCCGCGCCGATGCTGCCGGACGAACTCGTAAAGGCGCTGCCGTCTACCGAGTATTCCCCACCGGTCACGCTGATCGGCGCCGTGCCGCTCACCTTGACCGTCGCGGCGTTCGAAGTCTGGGTCGAGCCAGGGGTCACGTTGAACACCGCGGTCGGCGAGAATGAGAAGGCGTCGGCGCCCCCCGCCGTTGTGCTCGAGAAGGTGGCGCGCTTGTCGCCGACGGTGAGCGTGGTGGTCACCGTGGTACCCGCCGTGCTAGCCGCGGTTTGCCGCACCTGTACCGTGTCGCCGTTCACCACGGTCCCGGCGGTCGAGGTGAAGGCCCCCCCGTTCACCGAGTATTCCCCGCCGCTCACGCTGATGTTGGCGTTCGAGGTGTCCATGGTAAGCGTCACCGCGTTGGAGGTCTGGGTCGAGCCGGTGGCAACCCCGTCCACGGAGCTCGGAGTGAAGGAGAATTGCTCCACCTGGGGCGGAGGCGGCAACCACTCGACGCCGCAGCCGCCGAGAACGAGCCCAAAGAGTACCGCCAAGAGATAAAATGCGCGCATTATGCTACCGCCTTTCCAAAGGTGTGTGGTGATAGAAAAGGGGGCCATTATAGCCACGGCCCCCCTCCCATGTCAAACGATAGGCTGAATCTGGCGTCAGTTTGCCGGCTGCAATGTGATCCGGCGCACCGTGTGGCTTGCGAAATCGGTGACGAAGAGCTGGCTGCCGGAGATGGCCACGCCGCGCGGGGTGCGGAAACGGGGCACGGTGCCGGAGCCGTCCGTGGTGCCGGCCGCACCCGCCTTCCCGGCAAGGGTCGCGACCATGCCGGTGGCGATCTTCACCTGCCGGATGGTGCTGTTGCTCGTGTCGCAGATGTAGATATTGGTGCCGTCGCTCAGGATCCCGTCCGGATAGTAGAACCCGGCGTCGCTCCCGATACCGTCCCCGCTCCCGGAGTACCCCGCCCTCCCCGCCAAGGTGGTCACCTGCATGGTGGCGATGACGACCTTTCTGATCGTGTGGTTGCAGGTGTCGGTGACGTAGAGGTTCGGACCGTCGCAGGTGATGCCGTAGGGGTAGAAGAAGGCCGCCCCCGGCCCGATGCCGTCGTTGGTCCCCTTGGCCTTCGTGCCGGCCAAGGTGGTGACGGCGGCGTCGGCGATGCGGATCTTCCTGATGACGTTGTTGTAGGTGTCCGCCACGTAGAGGTACGTCCCGTCCGAGGTGATGCCGCGCGGGGCGTAGAAGCGCGCATCGGCGCCGGTGCCGTCGAGGAAGCCCCTCCCCCCCATAGTGCCCGCGAAGGTGACGACCGATCCGGAGACCGGGTCGAACCTGCGGATCGCGTTGTTGCCGCTGTCCGTTATGTAGAGGTAGATGCCGTCGGTGGCGACGCCGCGCGGGGTGTTGAACCGGGCGGCGGTGCCGATGCCGTCCTCGGCGCCGATACTCCCAGCGGTGCCGGCCACGGTGCTCACCTCGCTCGTGGCGATGTCGATGCGGCGGATGGTGTGGTTGCCGCTGTCGGCCAGGTAGAGGTAGCCTCCCATGCGCACCATGCCGTAGGGCTGGTAGAAGGTCGCCCACCCGCCGAGCCCGTCGGCGGAACCCTGCCGCGAGGGACTACCCGCGAAGGTGATCACGGTACTCGAAAGCGAGATGCTGGTGCTTGCGGTGGTCGCCTGGACCGGAGGCGAAAGCGCGGACTCCGTGGAAACCGAGACGCTGTAATAATAGGTGGTCGCCGGCGAGAGCTTCGTGTCGGTGAAGGTCCCCCCCTGCCCCGCCGCTGCCGTGGTGGTCCCGATCAGGGTGCCGTTTCGGTAGATGGAGTATGTGAGTACGGCGCCGGGAACGGTGTAGTTGGAGGCCTCCCAGGTGAGGGAGACCGAATCGACGGTGGTCTGGGTTACCGTCACCCTGGTCGGCGGGTCGAGCGGCCCCGCGGGGAGGGTCGTGGCGATGACCGTGTCCGGAGAGGCGGTCTCTTTGCCGAAGGTGGAGGAGGCGGCCACCGAGTAGACGTAGGTGGTGGAGGGGTTCAGGTTGTTGTCGCTGTAGACGGTGGGTGCGGCACTTGCCGGGCCGGCCTTGATGGTCGTGCCGACCTCGGTGCCGTCGCGGTAGATCTTGTAGGCGTAGACGTCGCCTGCAGCAGGGCTCCAGGTGAGGACGACCGAGGTGGAGGTCGTCTTCGCCACCGCGAGCTCGGTCGGCGGGGTCGCAGCCTCGTTGCCGGTGACCGAAGGAGCCGAGATGGACCCGCAAGAGACGAGAAAAGACATCAACAACAACGAAAGAACGAACTTGACCAAAACAGGGCCCTCCATCTCCGACATCCCGCTCCAACGAGCAGGCGGAGTAAAAACATAGCAACCGCCCCGGCCCCGGTTCACGCTCCGAAGAAGCGTCCACCGGCCAAGGCAAAGCATTCATATACTAAATATTTCCTGTAAATACAACCTTTTAAAACCGGCATCTTCGCGTGCTGCTCGAAAGATGCGCGATTATGAGGGGCGCCGGCCTCCTCTGCGCCCCGTGGGGGGCGTTCAGATGTAAACCGAACCGCTACAGAATTTGCCTTTTATTGATGAGCGAAACTGTAGTAGAATCTGCCGCATCGTGGGCAGCTCGCTGCCTCAACTTCACTGTAATTGCAAAGGAGCTGGTTGTATGAAAAGAACACGCAGCATCTTCGCCACCGCAATGACCCTGGGCTTTGCCCTCGCCCTGCAGTCCGGTTGCGCCGGGACCGCGAAAGTCGCGGAAACGCCCGTCGCCACGCCCCCCGCGGCGCCTCCCCTTCAGGTCGTGGAGGCCCTTTCCGGTAAGGTCGTCGAGGCGACCAAGGGTTCCGGGTACCTTTACCTGCGGCTCGAGAAGGACGGGGTCAGCACCTGGGCCGCGATCAGCGGTGAATACGAGGCCAAGGTCGGCGAGGAGGTCACCCTCAAGCCGGGCATGGTGATGACCAACTTCAAGAGCGCCGCGCTCAACCGGACCTTTGACCGGATCATCTTCTCCGACGGGCGTGCCGATGCCCCTGCCGTGAAAAAGGAGAAGAAAGGGAAGATGACGGCGGAACCCCTGTCCAGCGACCTCTCCGGCAAGGTGGTGGAAACCATGGACGCCGGCGGCTACACCTACGTCAACCTGGAGCGCGACGGCAAAAACGTCTGGGTCGCCCTGCCGGTGACCAAGGTGAAGGTAGGCGACGAACTCGCCGCCCTGCCGGGGATGCGGATGGACAAATTCACCAGCAAGAGCCTCAACCGCACCTTCGACGTGATCTACTTCTCCTCAGGCGTCGCCGGTAACGGAGCCGCGTCCGCACCCGCGGAAAGCACCCTTCCCCCGGGTCACCCGAAGTAGCTGTCTCACCCCCCCCTGTTCCTCCTCCCGCAACGCCGAGGAACCATGCGTGTGTCCCCGGAAATACCAAGCCTGGGAACCCTGTCCCCCCCTTTGCGAAGGGGGGACAGGGGGGATTTGCCTTCATAGGGATGCAACCAAGGCCAATACAGCAAAAACTGCGCAGACAGACGGCAGATGCTGACCAACTGCAGGACACGTCGACAAAAAGCAATCCCCCCCCGCCCCCCTTCGCAAAGGGGGGAGAGGAGCTCACCCCTTCTCCGCCTTTTTCTTTTCCTTTTGCTCCCCGCTAAGATCCTCGATCCTCTTTTTCAGAAGCGCCATCTCCTGGGCGAGGTTGTGGTTACTCTCCGAGAGCCTGGAGAGGGTCACCGACTGCCCGATCACCACCATAAGCAGAAACAAGACGCCGACAAGGAACAAAAGCGAGGGGGGATAGTAGATCCCGACCGAGAGTGCCGCGACCTCGAGCACCCGCCTGGACGCGGTCAAAAGCACCACGAAGACCGAGGTGCAAAGCCAGAGGATGGCGTATTTTTCCCGCAGGCGGCGCTGACGCACCAGCCACAGGACGAAGAAGAAGATGCCGATGCTGATGGAAAGTGAAGCGAGTTTCGTCAGGTCCACGTATTAAGGTTCCTCGATCAGTTCCTTGCCGCGCATGGCGTCAATCACCATGGCGAGACTCACCTTGATCATGTAATAGGCCGACTTCAACCTGGTGATCGAGGAGTGTCCCGAAAGCCGCCCGCGCATCAGCACGGGGACCTCCATCACCTTGAGGCCGTTTCTGGCTGCGGTGATGATGCACTCGACCTCAGGGTAGTCGTCGGTATAGAAGCGGGAAAAAAGGGCGAGGGTTCTCCTGCCGTAGCAGCGAAAGCCCGAGGTCGGGTCCTCGATCGCCTTGCCGGCGAGAAAGCGGATGAGACAGTGGAAGATGCGTGAGCCTATGAAGCGGGTGATTCCCATCTTGTAGCCGCCGGGCAGGGTGCGCGAGCCGATGACCAGGTCCGCCTCCCCCCTTTGCACCGGCTCCACGATCTTCCAGATCTGGTCGCCGCGGTGCTGCCCGTCGCCGTCGAACTGGATCGCCGCGTCGTAGCCGTTTTGGAAGGCGTACTTTATGCCGGTCTGCACCGTGCCGCCGATCCCCAAGTTAAAGGGGTGCGAAACCACCAGTGCCCCCATGCTTTTGGCGATGGCGGCGGTGGCGTCGGTCGACCCGTCGTTGACGACGAGGATATCTCCGCCAAATGACTTGAGGTCTTCGATCACGGCCTGAATGTTGCCGGCCTCGTTGTACGCTGGAATTATAGCCAGAATCTTCATGTTCCCTCACAGAGGCCACGTCATATGACGTAGCGAATAGCCGCAAAACATGTTGACTGGTAGTGAATACAAAATTCGGACCAATTTTCCCCTTGCAAAGGCGCCCGATCTTAATATAAATAACACCCCGCAAGCAATTAAAAAAAACACAGACAAACACCTACAGAAGTTTCAGCCGGACAGTAAATGTCACAGTACGGCACTGGGCGTCACATCCCCCCCTTTGCGAAGGGGGGACAGGGGGGATTTGCCTGGAGGTTGAGGGACTGCTCAACAACCAATTTAACAGGGATGAAGGGGATGAAAGGGATAAAGGCTTAAACCTTCAAACATTTAAGGGTTTCAAAACCTAAAGTCTATTGCCTTTGTTGTTATCCCCTTTATCCCATTCATCCCTGTTTGCTTATGTTTTGTCGCTAAGAACGCTTTATGTGGGATTTTAGACAGAGGTATAAGTGCGCGTATCGATCATCATCGTGAACTGGAACGGCCTGGTCCATCTACCGGAGTGCCTTGACAGCCTGGCAGCCCAAAGCTTCAAGGATTTCGAGGTGATCGTGGTGGACAACGGCTCGAGCGACGGCTCGGTTGCCTACCTGGAGGGGCGCCCCGAGGTGCGCCTGGTTGCGCTCAAGGAAAACAGGGGCTTCGCCGACGGCAACAACGCCGCCCTCCCCTATGCACGCGGCACGTACCTCGTCACCCTGAACAACGACACGAAGGCCGAGCCGGACTGGCTCGAAAAGCTGGTGTCGGTAGCCGAAGCGCATCCTGACGCCGGCATGGTCGGCTGCCGGATCCTGAGTTACCAGGAACCGGAACGGGTCGATAGCCTGGGAATGGCGGTCTGCCTGGACGGCATGTCGCGCGGCAACAGCAGGGGGAGGCGCTACGCCGAAGTCGCTCCTGCTGCGGCCCCGGAGATCCTTTTCCCCTCCGCCTGCGTGGCGCTCTACCGCCGCGCCATGATTGATGAAATAGGCTTTTTCGACGGTGACTTCTTTGCCTACTGCGAGGACACCGACCTGGGGCTTAGGGGAAGAGTTGCCGGTTGGCGCGCCGTGCTGGCACGGGATGCCGTCGTCTACCACAAATATTCCATGACAGGCGGTGCGCTCTCCCCTTTCAAGCTCTACCTGGTCGAGCGCAATCATTTTTACGCAGCGTTAAAAAATCTTCCTTTCCCGCTCCTTTTGCTCCTCCCGGTGACCACCCTGATGCGTTATTTCACGCAGGCACGGGTCGTCGTTGGGGCAAAAGGAACAGGCGGAGAGTTTCTGACCAGCGGGAGCAAGAAGGAGTGCGTCCTCGCCGTAGCGAGGGGGGCGCGCGATGCGCTGGCCGCCCTTCCGAAGCTGTTCGCGAAGCGGGCCCAAGTGATGCGGCACCGGAAGATTGGGACGATGGAGATGCTGCGCTTATTGCGGCGTTACCGGCTCACCTTCCACGAACTCCTCGACGCCGGGGAATAATAGATAAGGGGACTGTAGACAAGGGGACTGGCACCGAAGGAGCCAGTCCCCTTTTGTCGTCTTACGCCCACCATTTTGAGAAGTTTCTTCCTAGAACACAGGGGAACCAACAGTAACAGCATCCACAAAGCACCGCACGCGCCCCAGCGTCCCCCCCTTTGCGAAGGAGGAGCCTGCCCCCCGAAGCTTTATGCGAAGGGGGGAGCCTGCCCCCCTAGCTTTATGCGAAGGGGAAGCCTGCCCCCCGTAGCTTTATGCGAAGGGGGGCCTATATCTTTAGTTATGGGGCAAATTCACCCCTGTCTCACCCATATGTGGGTATAACACCTACAACCTCCTACCCCCTCCCCTCACCTCAACATATGAAAATCCCGAATATCGAATACTTATAAACGCTTCATATTTTGGTACCAATGTTGCTAACGTTGCCCCCGTCCAATTAACCGTTACCAAGCGATTTTCCCCAGTCCCCGCCGCCAACCACCGACCGCGTAACGGCAAGCGCCGCAAAAATCGGTTCACAACTCGCCGTCCACGAAGCTCCGCACGGACCGAAGCGCAGCACACTTGCGAAGGCAGCCTTCAAGCTACCACTTCCCGAAGGCGGCCTTAAACTCCCCCCTTTGCGAAGGGGGAGTTTAAGGCCCAGGAATCAAAAACAAAATGCATTGCGAGACCCGCGGCACTGCCCGCCCGGCTCTCATTTCAGCGCTGCCGTCCACCTGCCGGCAGATTTTAATCTAAAGGAGGGTACCGTGACACTTAGAAGCGCCTATCACCTCGCAGCAGCCGTTATTCTATTACTGCTGTCGCTGCAACCGGCCCGCGCCTCCACCTGGACGGCGTCCGTGGTCGACAACACGGCGAGCGCGACCGGAAAGAACCTCTCCGTTGCGGTCGACCCGGCCGGCAAGCTCTACCTGGGCTACCTGGACACCTCGACCTCGGGAGCCCCGTATCTTAAATACGCCAACAACGTGTCGGGGAGCTGGTACACGGAGAGCCTGAAGAACATCCTCCCGAACGCCAGCGACGCCTCCACGGCGACCGTCTATACGCCCGGCGGGCCGCGCATCATGGCCTACTCGTACAACGCGGCCACGGGACGGACCATGTACCAGGCGGCCAGGAAGATCAACGGCGACGGCTGGCAGCTCCAGGACATCGCCGGGGGGATCAACCCCATGACCGGCGCTGCCGAGCCCGTGATGGGAACCATCGCCTCCGGCACCCAGACCGGCGCCGTCCAGTACATGGGCTTCACCTTCATCACCTACAACAACGGCAGTGACAACGCCCTGCCCGCCGAGCGCGGACTCTGGTACGCCAACGAGCGGGACATGCGGTGGTACCCCTTCGCCCCGGCGGGGAGCCAAAGCGACCTCGCCATCGACGGCAACGGCAACGTGCACGTGGTCTACGCCGACCCGACCGGCAAGCTCATGTACGCGAAGAACCCGACCGCTGCAGGGCTGGCAACGACACTGCAGACCCTTGCCGGGAGCGCCCTCGTCAACCCCGCCATCGCCATCGACGGCAACAACGTCATCCACGTCATCTACAGCTACGGCAGCGGCTCCAACTACAACGTCTGGTACACGAGCAAGCCAGCCGCCGACGGAGGCGCCTGGAGTACCCCGGTCAACATCGGCGCCTGCGGCAGGACCGGCGGCTCCCTGACCCTCAAGGTCGACGGCGCCAACAACGTGCACGCCGCCTGGTACAACAGCGGCACGAGTGCCCTCACCTACGCCATGAAGGGGGGCGCAAGCTCCTCCTTCGGCGCAGCCGACACCATCACCTACACCGGTGCGAGCCGCGACTACGGGCAGTACGCCGCCCTCGCCATCGATCAGTACAACCGGGTGAACATCGCCTTCTATGATGTGGCGAACACGGCCCTCGTGGTGGCGACCAAACCGGCCCCGGCCATCGACGCCGCCCCTGCGCCGCTTCTCTTCGGTTATACGGCCCAGGGCTCCGCGGCGGTGAAAAGCGTCACCGTCACCAACCGCGGCACCACGAACCTCACCCTCTCCGGCGCCCCGACCATCTCCGGGACCAACGCCTCGGAGTTCCTGGTGACGAGCAACAACGGCTGCACCGCCGGGCTCTCACTCGCCCCCGGGGCAAGCTGCAGCACCGAGGTCCGCTTCTCGCCGCTCTCCGCCGGTGACAAGAGCGCCCTCTTCAACGTCGCCTCCAACGACCCGAACTTCCCGGTCAAGCAGGTGGCGTTGAAAGGTACCACCACGCAGAGCGCGAACTACACCATCTACACCGCGGTCTACAACAGCTCCATGGTCCCCGACATCGGCGGCACCATCTCCCCCTCCGGCGCGGTGAGCGCTGCGGGCGGACTCAACAAGACCTTCACCATCACGCCTAACCCGGGCTACCTCATCGCCGGCGTCTACTTAGACGGCACCGGGCCGGACAACATGGGGACCCCGCTCGGCGCGGTCACCTCCTACACCTTCCCCGAGGTGAGTGCGAACCACAGCATCACCGCCGTCTTCTACCCGGTGGTCCCGGTCACCTCCTGGGGCGTCACCACGGTCGACAACACGGGGAGCGACACCGGCAAGTATTGCTCCATGGCGACGAACCCCGCCAACGGCAAGCTTGCCATCGGCTACCTGGACAACTCCGCGGCGACACCGGTCTTGAAACTCGCCACCAACGCCTCGGGCTCCTGGAGCGCGTCACAGACCGTGCCGATCCCCAACGTCACCAACGCGGGTACCGCAACGGTCTACACCCCGGCCGGTCCCAGGGTCATGGCCTACACCTACGATCCGGTGGCGCTCAAGCGCAAGTACGTCTCGGCGCGCAAGTGGAGCGACCTTAATCCGCTCAACTACGCGGGCGCCCCCTTCTACGTCTCGGTGGATGCCAACAACTGGCAGCTGCAGGACATAGCGGGCGGCGTCGACCCCATGGGGAACCCGCAGCCGGCCATCTCCAACACGACCACCGACACCTTCACCGGCGCCGTGCAGTTCTGCCAGGGCTCTCCCTGCAGCATGACCAACAGCAACACCTTCATCAGCTACACCGACGGCTACAACCTCTGGTACGCGAACGAGCGCGACATGTACTACCACGAGTTCGAGCCGACGGCGCCGCAGGCGGGCGCGGGCAAACAGAGCGACCTCGCCCTTGACTCGCTGGGCAACATCCACATCGTCTACTACAACCCGACCAACGGCAGCCACGGCCGCCTGATGTACGCCGAGAACCCGACCGCGCAGGAAAGCGGCTTCGTCACCTCGACGCTCACCGACACCACGGTCTCCTCGCCGGCCATCACCGTCGACAACAACGACCTGTTGCACGTGGTCTACGTCGACGCGAACAAGCGCCTGCAGTACATCAACAAGCAGGCGGCCACCGGCGGCACATGGAGCGCCCCCTACGACCTCGGTCCCGTTGGCAGCGCCGGGGCCTTCACCTCGATCAAGGCAAACGGGCTCGACATCGTCCACGTTGCTTTCTACAGCAACAACGGTGGCGGCACCGGGCAGCTCATGTACGCGCAACGCTCGCCCAACGGCGTCTGGACCACCCCGGCCGCGGTCCCCGACAGCGGCAGCACCAACTACGGCCAGTACTCGGCACTCGTCGTCGACGCGAACCACAACGTGAACATCGCCTTCTACGACGTCACCAACACGGCCCTGAAGGTCGCGACGAAGCTCCTCCCCGTCATCTCCGCCACCCCCAACCCGGCGGCCTTCGGCTCCGTCGCCATCAACGCGAGCACCACGAAGACGGTCACGGTCACCAACGCCGGGCAATACAACCTGAGTGTTGGGAGCGCGACCATAACCGGAACCGACGCGGCGCAGTTCAGCATCACCGCCAACGGCTGTGCCGGGGTCTCCCTCGCACCGGCGGCAAGCTGCAGCATCACCATGAATTTCACCGCGGAAAGCGCAGGGGCGAAGAGCGCACTCCTGCACATCCCGTCCAACGACCCGTACGCCGCCGACAAGCAGGTATCCCTCTCCGGCAGCGGCGTGAGCAGCTACGTGATCCACGCGAGCGCGAGCGCAGGGGGGAGCATCACCCCTTCCGGCGACGTGAACGTTGCGGCGGGGGCGTGCCAGAACTTCACCACCACGCCGGATAACGGCTTCACCTTCGGCGACTTCCAGGTCGACGGAGCCTGGCAGAACAACGCATCCTCCACCTTCACCCTCTGCCCGGCAAACGGCGACCACACCATCTACGCCTTCTTCAAGTCCCCCTTCCGCATCATGGGGACCCAGGAATACTACGGCTCGCTGCAGGCGGCCTACCAGGCCTCTTTCTCCGGAAGCGTGATCCAGAGCCTCGCGGTGAGCACCCTCGAGGACCTGCTGCTCGATGCGGACCGCTCCGTCACGGTAAGAGGCGGCTACGACAGCCAATTCCAGAACCAGACCGGTTCGACGCAGCTCCACTCGCTGACGATAAACAGCGGCGAAGCCGTCCTGGAGGGGCTGGTACTGCAATAGTCCTGTGAAACTTACTTATTGAAATTTTTCGATGCTCAATTTTTAAAGGAGGCAGATCCAATGGGAAAGAAGTTCAAGAGAAGGCAGTACTACAGGAGCCTTGGCATGGCCACGCTGCTCGTGGGACTGGTTTCCGGCGCAGCAAACGCCGAGGTGAACCGACTCACCGTCAAGGACAGTTCCGGCAACACCACCTTCAACGTGACCGCAGACGGCAACGTAAGCGCCACCTCCTATGCGGGCGACGGTTCCAACCTCACCAACACGCTGCACCAGCAGGGTGACTGGAGCGCGACGCCGGGCTACGCGAAGGACTCCGTGGTGCAATACAACGGCAGTTCCTACGTGGCACTTCGCGCCAACATCAACGCGATCCCCGACCAGTCGCCGCTCGACTGGAAACTCGTGGCCGCCAAGGGTGAAACCGGCGCCACCGGTCCCCAGGGACCGCAAGGCATTCAAGGGATCCAGGGCATCCAGGGCGAGGTAGGTCCGCAGGGTCCCAAAGGCGACCAGGGCATCCAGGGTCTCAAGGGGGACACCGGTGCCCAGGGTATCCAGGGTATTCAAGGCGAGATCGGTCCGCAGGGGCCGAAGGGTGACCAAGGCATCCAGGGTCCGATCGGCCTGACAGGACCGCAGGGTCCCAAAGGGGACCAGGGCATCCAGGGCATCAAGGGGGACACCGGTGCAACCGGTCCGCAAGGCGAGCAGGGGATCCAGGGCCCCATCGGTCCGGTAGGCCCCGTTGGTCCCATGGGCGCGACAGGCCCGCAGGGTCCGCAAGGGGCGGAAGGCGCCCCCGGTCCCAGAGGGATGATCTGGCAGGGCGAGTGGACCGCGCGCGATTACAACGCGACCGAGGCGGTGCAATACCAGGGCAGCACCTATGTAGCCGCCAGTGCGGCAACAGCAAACGATGTCCCCGGAACCAGCACCACCACCTGGCTGCTCGTGGCAGCTAAGGGCCTCGACGGCGCTGCAGGCGCAACCGGTCCCGCAGGTGCGGACGGTGCGGCAGGGGCCACCGGTCCGCAGGGTCCCAAAGGTGACACCGGCGCACAGGGTCCGCAGGGTATCCAGGGTCTTCAAGGCGACAAAGGGGACCAGGGCATCCAGGGTATCCAGGGCATCCAAGGTCCTCAGGGCCTCAAAGGCGACAAAGGGGATCAGGGCATCCAAGGTATCCAGGGTCCGCAGGGCGACAAAGGCGACCAGGGCATCCAAGGGCCGCAAGGTCTCAAAGGTGACAAGGGTGACCAAGGCGTACAGGGTATCCAGGGACCGAAGGGAGACATCGGCCCGATCGGCCCTGAAGGTCAGCAGGGTATCCAAGGCGTAGCGGGCCCCGCGGGTCCCACCGGTCCGCAAGGGCCGAAAGGCGACACCGGCGCGACCGGTCCTGAAGGTCAGCAGGGTATCCAGGGTGTTGCCGGTCCCGTCGGCCCCACCGGTCCGCAGGGTCCTAAAGGCGACACCGGCCTTACCGGTCCGGCAGGTCCTGAAGGTCCGCAGGGTCCGCAGGGTCCCCAGGGTGTGGCAGGCTCGATGGGTCCCGTAGGTCCGCAGGGCGAGCAAGGCCCGCAGGGTCCCGCGGGACAGGGGATGACCTGGAAAGGCGAGTGGATTGCCGGCGACTATGTCAAGACAGACGCAGTACAGTACAACGGCAGCACCTACATCGCCGTAGTAACCGCAACCGTCAACGACGTCCCCGGTCCGCAAAGCGCCGTGTGGCAGCTCGTAGCGTCGAAAGGCCTCGACGGTGCAGCAGGAGCGACCGGCGCGCAAGGCGAGCCCGGCCAGACCGGCCCCATCGGTCTTACCGGTCCGGCAGGCCCGCAGGGTCCCAAAGGTGACACCGGCGCCACTGGTCCTGCTGGTCCGCAAGGTGAGCAGGGTATCCAGGGTGTAGCAGGTCCCGCAGGCCAGACCGGCCCAATCGGCCCGCAAGGCCCCAAAGGCGACACCGGTCTTACCGGCCCGGCAGGTCCGCAAGGCGAGCAGGGCATTCAAGGTGTGGCAGGCCCCGCAGGCCAGACCGGTCCGATCGGCCCGCAAGGCCCCAAAGGCGACACCGGCCTTACCGGTGCTACTGGTCCGCAAGGTGAGCAAGGTATCCAAGGCGTAGCAGGCCCCGCTGGTCCGACCGGTCCGCAAGGACCGAAGGGCGACACCGGCCTCACCGGCCCGGCAGGCCCCGAAGGTCCGCAAGGTCCTCAGGGTGTGGCGGGCTCGATGGGCCCGGCAGGTCCGCAGGGCGAGCAAGGTCCGCAGGGTCCTGCAGGACAGGGGATGACCTGGAAAGGCGAGTGGGTAGCCGGAGACTATGTCAAGACGGACGCCGTGCAGTACCAGGGAAGCACCTACCTCGCCGTGGCGGCGGCAACCGTTAACGACGTCCCCGGCCCGGTAAGCACGGTATGGCAAGTCGTAGCGGCAAAAGGCCTCGACGGCGCGACCGGCCCGCAAGGTCCGGCAGGTGCAGACGGTGCAGCAGGCGCCACCGGTCCGCAGGGGCCGAAAGGCGACACCGGTGCCCAAGGTCCGCAGGGTATCCAGGGTCCCCAGGGCGAGATCGGCCCGCAGGGTCTCAAGGGCGACCAGGGTCTCCAAGGCCCGAAAGGCGACACGGGCTTGACCGGTCCGGAAGGCCCGCAAGGTATCCAGGGTGTAGCAGGTCCGACAGGCCCGCAAGGTCCCAAGGGCGACACCGGCCTTACCGGCCCCGCGGGTCCGCAAGGCGAGCAAGGTATTCAAGGCGTAGCAGGTCCTGCAGGTTCGACCGGTCCGCAGGGTCCCAAAGGTGACACCGGTCTTACCGGCCCCGCAGGTCCGCAGGGCGAGCAGGGTATCCAAGGCGTAGCAGGCCCCGTAGGTCCGACCGGTCCGCAGGGTCCGCAAGGGATCCAGGGCCTTCAAGGTGAAGCCGGTCCGCAAGGGCAAAAAGGCATGAGCTGGAAAGGAGAGTGGGTCGCCGGAGACTACAAGGCCGACGATAGCGTCCAGTACGAAGGCAGCAGCTACATCGCCGCAGCAGCAGCGACTGTAAACGACGTCCCCGGTACCAGCCCGGCTTGGCAGCTGGTGGCTGCAAAAGGAAATGCAGGTGCGCAAGGTCTTCCCGGCGCAGACGGTGCGACCGGTCCCGCAGGCCCGGCAGGTCCGGCAGGTCCGCAAGGCCCCAAAGGGGACACCGGCGCCACCGGTCCTCAAGGGCCGCAAGGCTTGAAAGGCGACACCGGTGCAACAGGCGCTACAGGTCCGCAAGGCCCCCAAGGCCCCGCCGGCTCACCTGACACACAAGCACAAATAATAGAAAAAATAGCAACAGCAACAACAGGGGCTGTTCTAACAATGAAACAGGCCGAAACAGAATCTGCGTCAGCGTTCAAACTGGCGGTTACAAGTTCAACAGGTCTGCCTAAGTTTGGGATAAGTGCAGACGGGACACTACTGATAAACACGTCAACGTTAGACTCAAGTGGCTCTAAACTTAATGTTGTCAACGAAAACAACAACAGCACTTTCGCTTTTGATTCATATGCAAACTACTATAGTTTTGGTGGGGGGGGGCTGTTCCGGTTTTCAAGAGGGTCCCACGCAGTAAAAGCGCCAGTCCAAAACGGAGATAGGCTCGGTTACTTCCTTTTCAGCGGCTATGACGGTTCAAGCTTTGTGAATTCCACGGGGGTAAGCAGCAAAGTAGATGGGCCAGTCTCTGCGGGTGTTGTCCCCGCGAAAATAGCATTCGAAACAGGAAACCCGCGCGTTGAGCGGTTGGTAATAAATTCGTCTGGCAATATTGGCTTAGGAACAAGCGCCCCTACACAACGGCTTGAAGTTAGCGGTGGCGTAAGAATTAACCCCGCGACAACTAAACCTACCTGTGACTCTACTAGCCGTGGGACGTTCTGGTTCACCCAAGGTACGGTCGGAGCAAAAGACCAGGTGGAAGTTTGTGCAAAGGATGCGGCGAACCAATACGATTGGAGACCACTCTATTAACAAAAAGGTCTTAATACACAGGCAATTTTGAAAAAGGGGGGGGCACCTGCACAGAGGTGCCCCCCTTTCGCTAAAGAAAAGAACTGTTTGCACCGCAAACGTCTTCAGGTAGGACGAATACGGAAGCCAACTAAGCTGATTTGAGGCAATGGGAAAGCAAACGCAGAGTGCGTTGAGAACGCGTGAATGGCAAACAGCCAAAGAGCCAACGGTTCCCTATAGAAATGGTTAGAAAAATGATGTATGGTAGCGCCTGAAATACTGCAATAACAAAAGGAACCCCAATGCAACACCTCAGGCAATTTTTAATTTTCATTAAAGAACTGTTTAGAAATCGCCATTTGATAGCAGAGTTAACAAAAGCAGACTTCAGGCAAAAATACCTCGGCTCTTATTTGGGCATATTTTGGGCATTTGTTCATCCCACCATATATATTCTGATCTTGTGGTTCGTATTTCAAGTTGGTTTTAAATCAAAACCTATTGAAGATTTCCCATTTATCCTCTGGATGTTAACAGCTATCACACCTTGGTTGTTTTTCAGTGAGTGCCTGCAGAATACTACCAACTGCATAATTGAAAACTCTTTTTTAGTCAAAAAGATGGCCTTTAGCATAGGGGTTTTACCAATAATAAAAATTCTCAGTGCGTTAATAATTCATATTTTCTTTGTGCTTGCAATATTTGTCATTTTTTTAATATACGGCTACACCCCTTCACTCTATAACCTGCAGGTCATATATTATATTTTTGCCACGGTTGTGCTAATCCTAGGCCTGTCATGGCTAACGTCCTCACTGATACTTTTTTTAAAGGATGTTGGGCAACTTATAATGATGTTGCTTCAGTTTGGCTTTTGGATGACTCCGATATTTTGGTCTGCGAAAAACCTGCCTCAGAAATATTTATCCATAATCAAATTAAATCCTATGTATTACATAATAGAAGGCTACCGCCAAAGTTTTATATACAAAACATTTTTTTGGGAAACTGATCTTCCCTATACAATCTACTTCTGGTGTTTCACTCTCTTTTTCTTTTTTGCTGGAGGGGTTATCTTCAGACGCCTCCGCCCCCACTTTGCGGACGTCTTATAGAACCCCTTACCCAAACCTAATAGGTAGGCAGCAATATGTCAGAGATTTCAATAAAAGTCGAAAATTTATCGAAAGTTTACAAGCTCTACGACACTCCCCAAGACAGGTTAAAAGAAGCAATAAGTCCTATCCGAAAAAAATATCATAACGATTTTTACGCATTACAAGATATAAACTTTGAGATCTTGAAAGGTGAAACTGTTGGCATCATAGGCAGAAACGGATCCGGCAAATCAACCCTTCTCAAAATAATCACCGGAGTTCTTACCCCAACAACTGGATCAGCCTATGTGAACGGCCGGATATCTGCCCTTTTAGAGTTAGGTACAGGATTTAATCCAGAACTCACGGGCATAGATAATGTTTACTTTAACGGCATGTTGATGGGGTTCTCAAAAGAGGAGATGAATTCACGGCTTGACAGCATTTTGTCTTTTGCTGACATCGGGGATTTCATACATCAGCCGGTTAAAACTTATTCGAGCGGAATGTTTGTAAGACTTGCATTCGCTGTCCAAGCTCTCGTAAATCCTGAAATATTGATTGTAGATGAAGCACTTGCCGTGGGTGATTCTCTATTTCAAAAACGTTGTTACCAGAAGATGGAAGAACTAATATCTAATGGCACTACCCTTTTATTCGTGTCACACGATCAAGAAAGCATTAGAACTTTGACGTCTCGTGCAATATTGTTAAATAATGGCAAACAACATATGACTGGTACTTCATCAGAAGTAATGCTCGAGTACAGACGACTCTTGCATAAATACGAATCAGGGTACTTGCGGGCGAAAACCGCTGAGGTTAAGCAATCACCTGCGAAGGAATCACCACAATCGCACGCTAGACGCTCGGACCTTTTGTCTTTTGGTGATGGTGATGCAGAAGTCTTGGAAGTGAAAGTTCTTAACATACACGACCAGGAAGATACGGTATTTTATCCTGGTGATCTGATACGGATTCGACTTACCTCCCGAATCAATAAAAGTATGAGTGGGCTAAACGTAGGCATTAGGATACGCAACAAAGAAGGTATAAAGCTATATTCGTGGGGCACACTAAACCAAGATCAGGCAATATGGGCAGGAATTACTGATGGTGATGTCTTTTGGGAAAAACAATTTGAAGCAGGCGAAGTTGTAACTGTGACAATGGAATGTAGTTGCTTGCTCGGCCAAAATCTGTACGAAGTACAGGCTCACATCTCGGAAGAGACTGACAAATATTATGGAGCTCAAAGAATGCTTCATTGGCAAGATGAAGCCGCTTTCTTCCGCGTAGCCATCACACGTGACTATCAATTTGGCGGTGTAAGCGATCTTAAAATGAAAGCTTTATTTTAATATGGGCAAAACAAAATACAGAGTCATAACCTGCCAGGGCACAATACAACTGGTCTCAGCAATTTGTGCAGTGCTCCTGCGCGATAAGCGCCGCACGACTAACTTCAAGAACATTCTGGTCGTTTATGACCTCTATTGTCCACAGTGCCAGATAGAATTTTTCTTTAAGACAATCGTTGAAATGGCGCAAACCATCATGGATTGGGAACGGGTAATTTATTTCGCGCCTGAAGATCTAAATGTAGCATTGCAATTTCAAGATGACGAAAAGAGTTTGAAAAGTTACATCCTTAGCAAGATTACAGCCCCATCAGTAGACGAAATATACCTGGGTACTGATGTTCATCCATCCAATCTAGCGATGATTAAAGCTTTTCCCGAAGCGTATAGAGTTTGTTTTGGGGATGGCCTTGGCATTTATATCCCTTCGAACTACTCCTATCTTACGAGAAACGAACCCAGTTTAGCTTCAGCACAGCAAAAATCGTTTTGGAATTGGCTCAAGCGTAAATTTAGCAAGAAGTACTCGCGAGCGTGTAAGACCTTCGATGAAGGATATTTTGTTTTTCCAGACATCTATAAAAAAAGGCCTCCATTCCCATTCAAGTTAGTTCCCAAAGAACTCGTGAGAGACATTTTCTCTAAAATGGAGCCTATACTTGATAGAAACGAAGTCGATATCCTTCTAGATAAGCTCAGAGGCAAAAACGTCACAGTATTAATGACATCCAACTTCTCTGAAGCGCAAAGAATGTCCTTGGATAGTGAAATTGAAGCTTACAAAAGATTTATTTCTGACCAGCAAAATAGTTCAGACAATGTCTTGATAATCAAACCACATCCACGAGATGATCTATCAAAAATCAACAAATTAATAGAAGCACTTGATGACCTTTTTGATTATGTCCTGTGTATGAAAGACGATATCTTACCATACATACCATTCGAACTTTTTCTTCAAAAGCTTCAAGCGACTTCGCCACCACCACAAAATATTTGTGTATGCACTTTCAGCACCTCATTCATTTCCTTAAAATTACTTTTCAACGTTGAAACTAAAATAGGTTTTGGCTCTACATTAGTGTCTGAGTTTTTTTTCGCACACAGCGCCGAGGACAGAATAAAACACGAAACCGACTTAAGTGATGTATTCAGTACACTTACCTCATCGTTAATGGAAAATCAAAGATGAACAAAGTTAAAATACTATACGTTTCTCACTCCCCATTTATAAACGGGGCTGAAATGTGCCTCCTTACACTTTTGAAACACCTCGACAGGACAGCCTTCGATCCTGTAGTGGTTTTCCCTAGTGATGGCCCCCTAGTTAATGAAATCAAGGACCTGCAGATCAAGACCTTTATTGTGCCACTAGAACGGTGGATCAGGTATTCGTTTGACAATACCTTGAAAGAGTCTTGTTTGAATGACCGAGTCGAAGCGATAGCAAGTATCATACGAAGTGAAAATATACAGCTAGTCCACACAAACACCTCAGTTGTTATAGAAGGGGCGATTGCTGCAAGCTTAGTCGGGGTCCCGCATATCTGGCATGTGCACGAAACGCTGGTTGGGCACCCAGAGCTGATCCCAATGTACCCGTTACCCTTAATTTTCAATGCAATGTCATTTCTTTCAGACTACATTGTTTCAGTTGCTGCATCGGCTCAAAGACAATTTGAAGGAATCATCAGCAGCGATAAACTTATCACAATCCATAATGGAATATCTCCGCGCATATTCCCTAAAGATTTAGAGGTAGATAAGCGCAAAGATCTCCATCTTTCAGAAAACTTAATTATTATTACAGTTGGGGAACTTACAGAACGAAAAGGGTATCCAGCCTGGCTACAAGTTGCCTCAGCAGTTACGAGGAAGAATCAAAATGTGCAGTTCTTGTGGGTCGGCCATGCGTCTGAATCTTCTATCTCTGATTTTAACCGAATAGTAACCGAACTGCATCTTGAGAACACAGTCAAGCATCTTGGTTTCCGGCGTGATGCGCAAGATCTTATTAAATCTGCTGACATTTACCTTTCCACCTCTATCAACGAAGCTTTCCCGATGGTTATCCTTGAGGCGATGGCAGCTGGGAAAGCTGTAATATCAACTGATTGTGGAGGTTCAAAGGAAGGAATCATAGATGGAGTTACCGGTTTTATAGCTGATGTCAACGATGTTGAAAACCTTTCTGAAGCTATTCTTAGACTGGCCAGCGATAAGGACATGCTCACCAAGTTAGGAGAAGCTGCTGCTGATCATTTCTTGAACAACTTTACGGCTGAGATCTACGCTCAAAAGTTTTGCAAACTGTATAAAGAAGTATTAGCTGCCGACCACAGCGCAAGAAAAAATACGACTTTCCACCACCTAATCAGCCAGCTTGTAGTTATGCACCAATCGCACTCGAACAATTTAATGCAACTCAAAGAATCTTTTGAACGAATTGAACGACTTCAGGTTGAAGTAGCGCATCATTCAAACATTACGGTGCAGCTATCGAATCAAATAAATGCGATGAAAGCCACCATTACGCAAAAAACACATGAAGTGGCCTTTTTACAAAAGAAATTGCAAGAAAAAGAAAATACAATAGTCAATCAAAGCCTAGCAATAACAAACTTGCACAATTCAGCAAGTTGGAAAATCACTGCTCCCCTCAGAAAGATTTACGATTTCTTGAATATTGGCCCCACGTTAAATGGTACTAGCACCTGTTCTAAATACTCAACCGACACCCAACCTTTAGGACCCGTTCTCAATGGGCTCGAGACGTATCCTACGACTATTCCCCCAAAAGAAATTCTTGAGTTTCCAATCAGCGTTAGCCCTACAGTCAGCATCATTATCCCAGTATACGATCAATTTGAATACACTTTTTCCTGTTTAACTTCTATTTTAAAAAATACATCAGAATCAGAATATGAGATAATCATTGCTGATGACTGTTCCAACGATGAAACAAAAGATATCCTTAATTATGTTTGCAATATAACGCACATCAGAAATAATACGAACCTTGGTTTTTTGCTTAACTGTAATAATGCGGCCGTAAAAGCAAGGGGCAAGTATATCCTTTTCCTAAACAATGATACAAATGTCCAAAAGGATTGGTTGATAGCCCTTACAGAAATTCTCGACAAGAATCCTGGCATTGGCATGACGGGCTCAAAGCTCGTTTATCCAGATGGCCGGTTACAAGAAGCAGGTGGCATCATATGGAACGATGCCAACGGGCAGAATTATGGCAGGCTCGATGACCGTACAAAGCCCGAGTATAACTACCTAAAAGAGGTAGATTACATCTCCGGCGCCAGCATCATGGTAAGGAAGGAATTGTGGGATCGTCTTCATGGTTTTGACGAGCGTTTTGCTCCAGCATACTACGAGGACACCGACCTCGCCTTTTCAATCAGAAAACTCGGCTATAAGGTTGTTTATCAACCTAAATCCGTCGTTGTGCACTTCGAGGGAATTTCACACGGCACCGACTTGGGCAGCGGAATCAAAAGCTACCAGGTGCGCAACAAGAATTTCTTTTTAGAAAAATGGCGTGAGGTCCTTGAATCCAAGCACTTCCCCATGGACACTGATCTCTTTCTTGCTCGCGATAGAAGTAGGAACAAGAAAACTATCCTCTTCATCGACTACCAAGTCCCGCTTTTCGACCAATTTGCCGGTTCCCGTACAAATTACATGTACCTTCGCATGCTCTTGCATATGGGATTCAACGTGAAGTTCATCGGCGCCGATTTCTACCATATTGAGCCATATTCAACAGCCCTTAATGACCTTGGCATTGAGACTCTAGATGGTGACTGGTACAGAGAGAATTGGAAACAGTGGATATTGCAAAATGCTCAATATCTTGACTACGTGCTATTAAACAAGCCTGATCCAGCCAACATGTTTTTAGATTTCATCAAGGAAAATACAGATGCTAAAATTATTTATCAGGTTCACGATTTACACTACCTGCGTTTAGAGCGAAAGTATGAGGTTGAAGGGGATAAAAAGGTCCTCTCCGAGGCCAAGAAATACAAAGACATCGAATCCGACATCTTTTCAAAAGCCGATATGGTCTTCACCTTTAGTACCGAAGAAAATTCAATAATCAGCAAATCCTTCCCAGAGGTAAATGTCAAGACAGTGCCCCTGTATTTTTACGAAGACTTCCCGCCTGTTTCTTATGAATTCGAGAACAGAAGCTCTGTTTTGTTCGTAGGCGGTTTTGCGCACACTCCCAATATCGATGCGGTATCTTGGTTCTGCAAGGAGATCCTGCCGCTTGTGCATCCGGCTGTTCCCAACCTTACCTTTAAGGTCATCGGCTCCAATCCTCCTCCGGAAATCCGTTGTCTAGCATCCAACCGCATCCAGATACTAGGTTTTGTCACAGATGAACAGTTAAAGCAGCATTATCAAGCCAGCAGACTCGTGGTGATCCCTCTTCGCTTCGGTGCCGGTGTAAAAGGCAAGACTCTAGAAGCGATGTATTACGGATTGCCCATCGTCTCCACCAGTATCGGGATCGAAGGGATCCCAGACATAAGCAACGTCATTTCCCCTACCGACGATGCAGAGGCTTTCGCAAAGCGGATTATTGATTTGTACCAGTTCCCCAAAATCCTTGAAGATGCCAGCCGTAACAACAGGGACTTTATTCGTAGTCGCTACAACTTCATGTCGGCCCAAAAATGCATAGAGGGAATTTTTACTGAATTAGGAATGAATCAATAATGGATACTTTAGATCTCAGAACTATTGCAATGTATCTCCCTCAATTTCACCAAATCCCTGAAAATGATCAGTGGTGGGGTGAGGGCTTCACAGAATGGACGAACGTAAAAAAATCAAAGCCCCGCTTTGAAGGTCACTACCAACCCCACGTCCCTTCGGATCTTGGATATTATGACCTTCGTGACCCGTATGCGAGGTCGAAACAAGCTGAGCTAGCGAAGGCTTATGGCATCAGTGGCTTTTGTTATTACCACTACTGGTTCAACGGAAAAAGGTTGCTCGAACACCCATTCAACGAGGTGCTTGCCAATGGTGAACCTGATTTTCCGTTCTGTCTCTGCTGGGCCAATGAGAACTGGTCCAGGCGCTGGGACGGCTCCGAACAGCAATTGCTTATGGAGCAAAAATATAGCGACCAGGACAGCCTCGATTTCATAAACAGCCTGATTCCAGCCTTTCGAGACAAACGCTACATAAGAGTAAACCAAAAGCCGCTACTTCTTCTATATCGCACAGCGTTGCTACCAGACGCCAAGCGAACGGCGGAAATATGGCGTGAGGCAATGATAAAAGCAGGGATCGGTGAGATCTATTTGGTAAGGGTTGAGAACCGAATGGATAACCTGGACGAAGCCGAGATTGCCCCATCCGACATTGGCTTCGATGCAGCGATGGAATTTGCGCCATACTGGGGAAGTATCGGAAAGCAGATAACAAATCTCAGTGACTGCGGGCTGCCCCCCCAGCAGCTGGAAGATGATTTAAGGGTATACGATTACACCCAGTGCATGCTCAACATGCTTAGCAAGCCCAACCCGTCGTACAAACTGTTCCGAGGTGCCTTTCCATCTTGGGATAACTCCGCAAGAAGGAAAACAAGTCCCCTTCTTTTCGTAAATTCATCTCCTGAATCGTATGCTTATTGGGTATCTCAGATTGCCCGATACACGCTAGAGAGATACTGCGGAGATGAAAGGTTGATCTTCATAAATGCCTGGAATGAATGGGGCGAAGGATGTCATCTTGAGCCGGATGAAAAATACGGCCAGAAATACTTGGAAGCACACCGACTCGGCTTGAAACTAGCAAAGGACGCTTACGAGGTGTCTTTGCAAAACAGGCTAAATCCTGCGCCTTTTCCGTCCTCGGTAGAGAATTGGTTTCAACTGTTAAGCACCTTGTATAAAGATACACAAGGACTTGGCCCCCAAGAATTAAAGCAATTGGACACGTTTATTCCCTCGCCGACGCTTGAGCCCCAGCAGCGGACTATGCAGTTGCAAAACCTGGTTGCAGAGCAAGAAAAGGAAATTCTCGCTCTGCATAATTCCGCTAGCTGGCGACTTACTGCGCCATTAAGAAAGATGTTCGACCTCCTATTCAAGTGAAAGCAACACTGTGTGGTCGTCAGCATGCTCTCAACAGAGTTGTAAGATGGCTACTGTCCCGCTACGCGGAGACGATGTAAGCAGTAGCAAGTAAACTTGCGTCATTCGAACGTTACATGACGCCGACAGGTCATTGCATGAATAAAGAACCTCATGTGTCCTTTTACGATTACAGCTTCGGCTTGATAGTCTCTATCATCGTGCCAGCGCTAATATACACAGCATTTGCACAGGCTTACTACTCGTTCTTGTCATTTGATGGCGCTATGAACATGCAAGTAGCCCATAATATCCTCGATTCAGTGGGATTCGCAACCACATACAACCACATCATCTACTTCGACCACAAAGTACAGACCGGTGCGCCGTTACTTTTACTGAACAGTCTCATATTTAAGGCTTTTGGCATCTCCAGCTTCACGGCTCAGCTTCCCAATGTATTTTATTTTTTGGGTTGCGCCTGCTTGATATATTTTTTATTGGTAAAGTTGACGAATAGATGGTTAGGACTGCTTGGAGTTGTTGCTTTTGCTACCACGCCTAATGTTTTTAAATTCGGCCTAAAAGGCTATGGTGAAATCGTAGCGCTATTTTTCATGCTTGCCGCACTGGTTTTATACACTCAGCTTGAAAAAAACTCCGTCCGTCCAATATTGTTGTCGTTAGGCATCGGACTCATGCTGGGACTCGGCTTTTTAACTAAAACCGTGGCCCTGATTATAGCCCCAGCCTTGACAGTGGCCACCTTTTTAGATCTTCTGTGCTTCAAACGAATACGCCCGAAATATCATCTAATAGTGTTACTTGCGGCCACTCTTCCTCTACTGTCTTTTGAATTGTACAAACTGGGCGCAATGGGATCCACCGATTATAGGCTATGGTGGAGTCATGAATTCAGCAACATCACGGCACAAGCCGGCATCACGCATAGGTTCAGCGACACCAATTCACTTAGTGCCAAGACGATTAAGCACTTTGAGATACTTGGTGATCAATTCACCACAAACCTGTGTGTTTTAGGAATTTTCCTTCTCCTTCCCTACCTAATGCCACTATACCGTTTAAAAAAATATTTATCCGCCTCCTTCACGATACCCGTTATCTACTTTACTAGTGCCACTTACTTCGTATGGTGGCTATGCATCACCCCGACCAGCAAAGCTTGGGGTAGACGCATCATAAACGGATACATTATCCATGAGATCCTTACCATCATCACACTTTACATTTTCGCGAAAATTATCAAAGCGGCTCTCAGCGAAAAAACGAACCGCACCCTCACTATTTTCACCTCATTCCTCGCCTACACACTTGCCATAGTATTCGCCTTAGTAGCCTCCAACAACCTCAGCAACTTCAAAATGGCCAATTCAATAGAAGAAAAGAAAGCAGACGCGGACGCTGTTGCAGCGAAGATCAAGTCTCTGCCCGCTTCCGCACGGGTTTGTGGCACTGGATGGTGGCAAGCATCCGTTCTGTCATTTTTATCGAATAGGATGTTCTATGACATCAGTGAGATTCCCCCCAGTAACAAAATAGACAACCTATATTTTGCAACAGATCCAGAAGCTTGGCTTGCCGCAAAAGAAGAGCTCCACGAAGTTCTTGATAAAACTGGCAACGAGGTCGTTATTAGCAAAAACGGCTATGCATTATATAAAATCAAACGTTTGTATCCTTTTGCCCCATTCACAGAAGAAGAGAAACATGCTCATTTGCTCCAAATTGCGGACTTCACAAAGAGCGATTACCAATATGTGAGAGGCCTCTATGAACACGAAGAAGGCTTAAGGTGGTCGCGGCAAAAATCGGCAGTTTTGCTGCAAAAGAGCGGTCAAAAAAATCTTGTTTTGCGCATTCAAATTCCAGACATGACAGGGTACCACACGAATGTTGTTCATCTACAGGTGGCTGTCGACGGAATCCGATATAGAGACATAAAAATCGACAGATCGGGTGAGTTCACCGCCAGCTTTCCCCTTGACCACGGTATAAGGGCTACAGGCCCCACAATTGTATATCTGGCTTTAGACAAAAAATGGGATCCCCATTCAGCTTCGGACACAAGACAGCTGTCTTTCATTTTGAAAAGCGTTGGTTTTACTAGTTGATACATCTCATAGCCTAGGGAATTTAAATGAAATTGCTAATACAGATCCCCTGTTACAATGAGGCCTCAACCCTCGCGATCACACTGGCAGACCTTCCGCGGGAGATCGCAGGGGTAGAGAAGGTTGAGTGGCTTATTATAAATGACGGTTGCACTGACAATACCGTTGAGGTGGCCATTGCCAACGGCGTGGACCACGTCGTTAGTTTCCCTAGGAATCGTGGTTTGGCGAAGGCCTTTCTAGCCGGGATTGATGCGTCATTGAAACTCGGCGCAGATGTTATCGTTAACACCGATGCAGATAACCAGTATTGCGCCGCTGACATCCAAAAACTCGTTGATCCTATCCTCGCAGGAAAAGCAGAAATTGTAATCGGCGCTCGGCCTATCAGTGAAATCGAGCACTTCTCCCCGATTAAAAAGGTGCTGCAAAAATTCGGGAGTTGGATTGTTAGGATAACAAGCAACACAAACATACCCGATGCACCTAGCGGTTTCAGGGCTATAAGCAGAAACGCAGCAATGCAGTTACATGTTTTCAACCAATATACCTATACGCTGGAAACAATCATCCAGGCAGGCCTCAAAGGGATGGTCACCACGTCAGTTCCGATTCGCACCAACGCGGACTTGCGCCCTTCACGCTTAGTGAAAAGCATATATAGCTATGTAAGACGCTCTGTCTTCACCATATTGCGAATTTTCATGACCTATAAGCCTTTACGCTGCTTTGCCATACCAGGAGCGCTCTGTTTTTCCCTTGGTCTTGCTATCGGACTCCGCTTCATGTATTTCTACATCTCTGGAGACGGTAGTGGGCACATACAATCCTTGATCCTTGGAGCTCTTTTGCTGGGCTCCGGTTTCTTCCTGGGAATAACTGGTTTGCTGGCTGACCTTATTTCTGTGAACAGAAAGCTGCTGGAAGACATCGATTACCGACTTAAAAAAATTGAGCTTTCCAAACCGGAGTAATTGGATGCTGCCGTCAAAAGGCCTGGTGATAACAGAAGATGGAATCATAGCCGGTAATTTTTATGACAAATACGGCTCCTCGAATCCAATTGCCCGTTTTTTAATGCAACGTTTTTTCGCAAGCGTTGAAAGGCTTGTCGCCATAACCCGAGCTCATGACATCCATGAAGTAGGTTGCGGCGAGGGACACCTCTCAAGACGATTAGCCAACGCGGGATACGCCGTTAGAGGATCGGACTTCTCACAGGCAGTAATAGCAAAAGCTGAAGCTTTGGCCCAGAGAGATGGAGTAGATACGGCATTCAAAGCATGCTCCATCTACGACATGCGGCCTGAACACGATGCTGCCGAACTAGTCGTCTGCTGTGAGGTATTGGAACATCTGGAGTCCCCTCAAAAGGCGCTCGAAATCCTGGCTGAGCTTGCCACTCCATATCTACTGGTCAGCGTCCCACGTGAGCCTTTGTGGCGCATCATGAACATTGCCAGGTTCAAGTACGTCGCGCAGCTGGGTAACACCCCAGGGCACATACAGCATTGGTCCCGGAAAAGCTTCCTTAGCTTTCTTTCCAGTACCTTTGACATCGTCCGCGTAGAAACCCCCACCCCATGGATTGTGGTGCTGTGCCGTGCAAAGCAATCGGACTAAAGCCTTATTCAAACACACAACCAGGGTGCTGGGATCGCTCCTAGTCCTTCTTTCTGGGTGGGTCGTAGCAAGTAAGCTATATGCGAACTGGAGCAAGATCTCGTCCCTTGAATCTTGCGTTCCCATAGCATTATTAGTTGCTTTTGGGGCCGTTGCATATTGCATCGTATCTTTCCTGCTCCCCTCCGCCTGGATCATTCTCATTCGGAACCTTGGCGCAGAGAATTCCTCTTCCGCTTGGTATTCAATATACGCACGGTCGCAGATCGGCAAATATCTCCCGGGGAACGTGTTTCACTTCGCCGGCAGACATCTTATGGGAAGAGAGCTGGGTGTCAGTCACAGCACCTTAGCAGGTGCTACAGTTTTTGAGGCAGCAGGCCTTATCGGGGGAGCCTGCACCGTGTCCATTATAGGCGGGCTTGTTGGTGGGGGCGGAGCATCAAGCGCTTTTCGTGCCGGATATTTTTTAATTCTCGCGGGGGCTCTAACACTCCCATTTACCATGAACTGGATGTTGAGAAGAAGCAGCCTCCGACACAGCCTTCAGCTACCTGCTGGGTCTTCAATTGACCTTCTGAGGGCTATGGCCCCTTCATTTCTGCGATACATGCTCTTTTTCTTCATGTCAGGTGTAGTCCTTCTCATGCCCCTCACATGTCTTTCAGGTTGGAAAGGGCTCGAAGTGGCAGGCATTACAATATGCACCTATGCGGCTTCATGGGTTGCAGGATACATCATCCCCGGTGCACCGGCGGGAGTCGGCATACGCGAATCGATCCTGGTACTGTCACTGACAAGTTTAATAGGAGAACCGCAAAGCCTGGCTGTCGCACTTATCTTTCGTTTTATAACGGTTACAGGAGATGTTTTATTCTTCTTATCGTCTTTTAGAACCACGGCCACGAACTTCACATCGGGCGAATAACAATTATGTTCTCGGCCCGCGCCACAAAATGGCAGGCGGCTGAAACCGCTCACGTTAAGGTATAAATGTCCAAATTACAGCCTTTGCTCAACATCACCCTACACCCTCTGCGATTCGTACGCTCGGTCGATCGCAACACCGTCCGCCTTGCCTTCACGTACATCAAAAGAGGGGATTTAAAGGGGTTATTTTCCGGCTTGGACTATTTCATCGGAAGGGTCTCGGCCACCACACCTTTCAAACCGCTTCTTTTGCATGGTGTAATATCACCAGATGCCCTCCTATCTGTTCCGTCCAGTGAGTCCCCGACCGTCTCTATTGTCATACCCGTGCACAATCAGTGGGATTTCACCCACTCATGCCTCGCCTCAATCATCCAGCATAGCGGTGACGTTGAATATGAGATCATCATCGCAGACGACGTTTCCACCGACAGAACAGTCGACATCGATCAACTGGTTACCGGCATCACCGTGGTACGGAACACTACAAACCTAGGTTTTCTGCGCAACTGCAACAACGCGGCAATGGCGGCCCGGGGGAAATACCTTCTGTTCCTTAATAACGACATCAACGTACAACCAGACTGGCTCCTTCCACTTGTTACGCTGATGGAGACCGACCAAAGCATCGGCATAACCGGTTCGAAACTTGTATATCCCGACGGGATGCTACAAGAGGCCGGCGGTATCATATGGAACGATGCATCCGGCTGGAACTTTGGCTGGAGGGACAACCCGGAAAAACCTGAATACAATTATGTGAAGGATGCTGACTATATATCAGGGGCCAGCATCATGGTGCGGCGCGATCTATGGGAGAAAGTGGGCGGCTTCGACGAAAGGTACGCCCCGGCTTATTTTGAGGACACAGACCTCGCATTTCAGGCACGCAATCTTGGCTATCGCGTCGTGTATCAGCCCAAATCCGTAGTCGTGCACTTTGAAGGGGTGTCTCACGGCAAGGACATGGCAACGGGTGTCAAAGCCTATCAGGAAGTGAACAAGAAGAAGTTTCTCGAACGCTGGCGAGAAGTTTTAGGGCGTGACCATTTTCCCAACGGGCAGGAAGTATTTCAGGCGCGAGACCGTAGCAGGTACCGCAAAACCGTCCTCGTTATAGACCATTACGTCCCGACGTACGACAGGGACGCAGGCTCCTTCTTCATGTACAGCTTGCTCAAAGCACTGGTAGCCCTGGACTATAAGGTCGTTTTCTGGCCCGACAACCTGTTTGCGCATCAGCCCTACACTGCCGTCCTCCAGCAGATGGGCGTAGAAGTCATTTTCGGCTCGAACAATCTGAACGATTACCTGAAGCAATTCGGCAGTTTTTTCCACGCTGCCATCCTTACCAGAAACCACATAGGGATCAAGTATATCGACACAGTGCGTCGTCATATCCCGAAGGTTATTTATCACGATCCGGACCTGGAATTCGTTCGTGAAGGGCGCCGCCTCGAGAAAGACGGAGGGAGTTTAAAGGAACTGGCAAAGATAAAGGAGCGCGAACTCTACCTCTTCCGAAGCTGCGACATCATCGGCATCCACAGTCCCGTCGAGCGCGACATCATCTTGAAGGAACTGCCGGGGTCCCACGTAGAAGTCATCCCCCTACCGGTAAACGACGTCGAAGCATCTCAGGCTCCTTACGAGAAAAGAACCGGGCTCCTTTTCGTCGGTGGGACGCACCCGCCGAACGTAGATGCTCTGCGCTACTTCATACAACAGATCCTTCCACCACTTAGCATGGAAGTCCCCGGAATAAGACTGACGGTTGCGGGAGAAGTGTCACACCACGAGCTTAAGGGACTCGATCTCAGTCTCGTAGATTTCACGGGCTATGTCAGCGATCTTCGACCGCTCTTCGAGAAAGCCCTAGTCTATGTCGCTCCACTTCGTTTCGGTGCAGGGATCAAGGGCAAAATCATCGAAGCTGCCAATTACGGCATTCCTGTTGTGACTACCTCAGTTGGCGCGGAGGGGATCGGCCTGGTTGACAGGGAAAGCATCATGATAGCGGATAACCACACTGACTTTGCACACGCCGTCTCGGAGTTGCACCGCAACCAGCAACTGTGGGAGAGTATCCGGGACAAGGCAAGGGAATTCGTTACTTGCAACTTCTCGCAATCAGCCTTTCAGGGAAAGGTCGGAAAGATCATGTCTGAGCTTTGCGACGACACAGGGGAAGGAGCCCAAGCCTAAACCTTGGCCTCATCTCAAGCAAAACGGGACAAAGTAGCCAAGCGAGGCTTTACTTTAAATCAAGATCCGGATGAAGTGAGAATATTTAACAACAAGTTGAACCTGCCCCGCGTGGGGCAGGTTCAACTATTCTAAGGCCGCAAATCACCAGCCACAGCAAAAATGCGGAAATGCTCACAGCTCGATACACGTTGAGATTGGGAAACTCAAAGTGGGCAACCATACGGTATTTTCCTGAAGGCAGATCCCACGCTCTTAGCCCTTCCCCTATACTCGTTGCAGCTATTTTGAGTTCCGAGTTAGCTGCTCTCAAATCAGCCACCCATCCTTTAAAATAGATCTCATTCTCCACCATCAACCGTGGGCTCTCCAGTGATATCTCGTAAGCGATTTCATTGATACCGTAGGCTTTCTGATCAACGCTCTCATTCGGTGCCAAAGGGGCAGGTTGGCCGTGCCGCAGCAACAGTATACTCCACGGGCTTATCATGATCTCTTTCGTAAGAGGATGTCTTTCAATCTCCTCCCGTGCCGTCATCTTGGTTCCGCCAAGGTCGGAAGTCATATAGTTTGCCGTCAGATACCCGGCCCAAGGGAAAAGCAAGTTGTCCTTTGCGTCAATACGCCGCGGACGTGAAGGCGGAGAGTTCTTAAGCGCTTCGTATATGGCGAGTTTTCTACCGGCACCAAGGGGGTACCCGTAAGCCTTGTAGCCCGAA
This sequence comes from Geomonas ferrireducens, assembly GCF_004917065.1. Lineage (NCBI taxonomy): Bacteria > Pseudomonadati > Thermodesulfobacteriota > Desulfuromonadia > Geobacterales > Geobacteraceae > Geomonas > Geomonas ferrireducens. Next base: position 76,926 of record NZ_SSYA01000003.1, on the reverse strand, counting down.
TAAGAGTCTCCATCACGCCAGGCACTTATGGTAACTCCAGGCCTGTGCAACTCTATCTTTGGAAGGACCCGGAAGCCGTCTCCCAAAACAAGCAGGGCAAGGAGTACCAACGCTGCGTCAATGGGGATCCACCGCTTCATGGCGACACTAAGAAGCACCGCGAGGGTCAGTACGGAAACAGCCAGAAAGGCTGCAAATTGAAGCGATGAAACCGAAAGCAAAGGATCGATGCTCTGAAAGTAAAAGTACCCGGAACCGATGAAGACAATTGAAGCCGACGCTCTGGTCAGCAGCGCAGCTAACCCTTGAGGCGCATGAGACAACGATTTCAAAGCTACGGCAGCCAAAAGGATAAGAATCACCCCAATGAAGATACGGTAGTCGCTCGTCGGGAACCTGGAATAGTTCAGTGGCGGGAGAACTTTTGTGATGAGGGTGAAGAACGGGCTACGTGGGCCTGGCACCATCAACAGCGCAAGAACTAACAGTACGACTTCGATCCAGTATTCCTTTAACTTCTGGAAGGGCAGGAAGAAACATAGGATCACAGCGGGCAAAGTGACGTAGCAGGAAGTCATCGAAATTTCGCTCGGCAGCGACGCATTCGAGAGGTAAAGCGTTGGGATCTCTGTCAGCCACAATCCCATTTTCTGGATGGTGGCCGACGTCTGCTCTCGGGTGAGACTTGCCTTCTCCACCCATGTCGGTCCGAGGTGGACGATGGACATGGCAAGCCCCACAATGGTAAGCAGCAATGCAGGAAGGGCTATAGAGCCCGATCCGACGAGGGACCTCGAAGCAATGTAGCTTCGACACGTTTGCAGCACGACATAGATCGCAAGCATGAACAGCCCGGAGATGAAATTTCCAGGGTATCCTCCGGTCGCCATCAGATAGATAAAAAGCGGAATGAACAGGTTCCTCGGCTTATTCCCGAAAAGGTATTGCTGCCAGATTGGCCTGAAGTTTCCCTCCCCGCCCTCAGGTTCGAAGGAAAAGACGAACAAAAGCCAAGGCATGAAGGCAAAGGCTCTGATGATGTCGACATGTTCGGCATTGGAATAGAAACCTCCGAAGAACTGGAACATAAGGGCACCGATCAGCGGTATCATGCGCCCCCCCAATTTCAGCCGGAGAAGGAAGAACATCCCGAAGCCCCCGAAAAGAACATGTAAGCACTGCAGTATGACGGCGGCTGTGAGAGTATATGGCAGGCCAAGTGCGGGAAAAATCCAGAGCGGGGGATAGTAAAGCCCCGATTGAAGGTTCAAAGCCAGAGGGTACCCCATGGCTTGAAACGGCACCCATTGCGGGAAAAGCCCCTGATCCACGGCAGAGGTCCAGAATGCCGTGAACCCGTAGTATGCCTGGGCGAAATCCCAGGGGAAGAGATAGTGGTTGAAGTAATGTCCGCTAAAGACCAACAGGTTCTGGATGGTGAGTATCAGCAACGGAAAGGCAACATCCGCAACAGCTTCCTTACGCAATTTCATTTCAAGGTACCTTTAACGCCCGGATCTTATCCCTGCATGTCCTTATTCGGAATGTAAGAAAGATATTCCTCGTAAGAACGGATATAGTCCTCAGGATCATAGGGGTGAGATGCGTACACCGACAAAATCGCATCGTGGGTGAATTTGTACTGGATGCCCCAGACATTCGGCGGCAGATACACTCCGGCGGACGGGCTATCAAGTGAGACTTCGCAGGTATCATTACCGTCGTCGAGGACTATGCTGACCTTGCCCCTGATCACCATCAAAAACTGGGCGCAGACCTTGTGGGCATGTTCGCCGCGCACCTTTCCTCCCGGAACATTGAAAACCAGAAAGTGCCGCGTTGGGTTAAAGGGGAGGTCTTTTCCGAAATCGATCGGGGAGAGTTCCCCTCTCATGTCTGAGAAGCGTGGCAGCGGGTAGAGCACAGCCCCGCCGACCTGCAGACTCACGGGTTCCGTCACAGACTGCAAGTCAGGTGCACCAGCGGTGAAACTTCTGACCTTCTCCCTGCTTATGTTGACGTAGCCGCTTATCGTTGCGGGGTTTCCGGTGACAATGGCATTGGGCGGCACGTTCTTCGTCACCACGGCCCCCGCACCGATCATCGCCTTGGCACCTATCTTCAGTCCCGGAAGGATTGTCGCATTGGCACCTATCGACGCACCATCGCCAATGCACGTTTGAGCAAAGGCCTCGGGGTATTCTTTCGATCGCGGGAAGATATCGTTAGTGAAGGTGGCGTTTGGGCCGATGAAAACTTTGTCGCCTATGCGCAGGCCGTCCCAGATTTGCACGCCACATTTGATGGTCACGTCGTCGCCAATGACGACGTCGTTTTCAATGAAAACGTTGTCGCAGATGTTGCAGTTCTTGCCGATTTTCGCTCCCGGGAGCACATGTGCAAAAGCCCAGATCCGCGTTCCACTGCCGATCTGCCTGCTTTCGCAGATGCCGTGAGCATGCACGAAGACGTCATCCATGTATCAATCCTTCCTGTTAAATTCAGTGTGGTTCTGGACTAATGCCAGCGGTCGCTTTTTCGTATTTTCGAAGGCCCGCCACAGATAAGAGGCTATGATCCCTTGGGTAAACAAAAGAGAGGAGGCAAAAAAGACCTGCAGCAAAATAAGGGTCGTGTAACCCGGAACTTCGATGTAACCGAGAAGATGCGCCAGCAATGTCGTGATCCCGAAGAAGAAGGAGACGGCAAGTCCTATTCCACCGGTCCACAAAAGGATGATAACCGGAAGCTCCGAGTAGGAAAAAATGCTATCAAGCATGTACTTGAACCGGGAGCGAAACTTCCACGCGCTTTGACCCTTTTCGCGAGGCAGCCGCCGATAAGGAATGAACTTTCGTCTGAACCCCACCCAGAACAACTGCGCGACAAGCGAGGAGTTCGGCTCGGAAATCGACAAAATCGCTTTCCTTACCAATTGGTTGCAGCCGAAAAGGTCGACGCCCCCCTTAGGCATATCAGGAGAAACCAGCTTTCGATAAAGAGCCCAGAAGGCCGCCGAACATAGGCCGGAGATAAAGCCATCATCCCTCCCCGTGCGCATCCCGAAGACCACATCGGCCTCGTCTTCGTCCAACACCGCAAAAAAGGACGTGATCAATTCTGGTGGCTCTTGGAGATCGGCGGCCATTACCGCGCAGTATTTGCCGCATGCGCGTTCAAGGCCTATCCGGATGGCGGCAAACGAACCGTAGTTTCGAGAGAGGGCGACCAGTTGTGAGGGGAAACCGGCCTGCGGAAGAGCCTTGTAAAGCAGGGAATAGGAGTGATCCGGCGAGCCATCCACGACAAAGACTACTTCCATCTCCCGGCCGACCGCATCGTGCAAGCGCGTGAGAGCGACCAACAGGTCATCGATGTTTTCTTCATTTTTATAGACCGGGATGATGAGGGAGTAGTCAGGAGTGGAAGCGCTTTCTTGGCTCATGCAGTTTCCTCGATTACCGGTGGGCTTGCAATGCGCTGACCACAAGGGATATTTCGTCTTCAGTCATCTCGGGAAAACAGGGCAAGGTGAAAATCTCGCGGGATGCCGCGCGACTTTCGTGCAGGTCGTGAACTACCATCGGCAAGCCTTGCTGGCTGGGCTGGTCACAATCGAGGGTCGGGTAGTGAACATCCGTCGCAACGCCGGCCTCGGAAAAAAGAGCCCGGACATGGTCTCTCTGCCGATGGCGACAGACGGCGAGATGGGCTACGAAGGCAGGGGAATCGGTGTACCAGGAATTGAATGCCGCTGAAGCGGCAGCTCGGTATCGGTGAACGATTCGGCGGCGCCTCTCGTTCCAGTTATCCAGGTGGGGGAGCTTGGACAGAAGGATCGCAGCTTGTATTTCGTCCATACGGCTGTTTCTGCCATGAGGAACAGTGCTGCAGTAGCGCTGGGACCAGCCGTACTGACTGAGCGCCCTGATCTTGGCCGCGATATCAGGGGCGTGACACGCTATCGCCCCCCCATCTCCCATGGCCCCCAGGTTTTTTGTAGGATAGAAGCTGAAGGTGGCGAGATCTCCGCAGCTTCCGGCACGCTTCCCGTTCAATAAAGCGCCGTGTGCCTGAGCGCAATCTTCGATAATGACGACATCCTCTCGGCCCATGGCGGCAAGACCTGCGCGGAAAGCTCCGACCTCTGCCATGCGACCGTAAAGGTGTGTCACCACCAGTGCGGCAGTGTCCTTTGTCACGGCAGCAAGGGCATGCTGCGGAGACATAAGGAGAGTTTCTGGATCAATATCGACATATACCGGGATCGCACCGATGATTCTGCAAGCGGTTGTCGTGTACCCACCGGCATTGGCTACAGTGATGACTTCGCGCTCCTTTGCACCCGCCGCTATGAGCGATATTTCTAGAGCATCGGTGCCATTTGCGACAGTAATCACAAACGGGACGCAACAGTAAGCCGCAAAGCTTTTCTCAAACTGATCCACACTAGTGCCAAAAAGCCACCGTCCGCTAGACAGCGCCGACTGCACAGCTGTATCTATTTCCGTCGCGAGTTGCTGATATTGCCTCAGAGGTGCTTGTAAAGGAACCGACATGACCCGCCTAGTTTTAGGAATATTTTGTGTGCGATAACTAAGTTTACGCTTTCCACTTATCACACTATTATCATTTATAAAAGGGTACTATTGACCACATTTTCAACAAGACACAGGCGGTTATGAATTCCTTCAGAAGCATCAGAAGATGTCTTTCAAAAGTAGCACAGCAACCGATAGCATAATTGTTAATAATTAGAGAACAAAAACATCACCAGATCCGGCTAAACAGCCCCCCTCGACGGCTTTGTTTTGTTTGTTGAATGGAGGGGACGTGACTGTTTTGATGCAAGCACAGTAAGAAGGCAAAACGACTAACAGGGATGAAGGGGATTAAAGGGATAAGGCTTAAACCTGCCTAAACGGCTGAGATTCTTGTCACGCAAAGACGCTAAGGCGCAAAGAAAGGCAAAGATCAAACGATCTTGGGTTTAAAACGATTCCTGTTTTTTCTTCGCGTCTTTGCGGCTTTGCGTGAGACAGGCTTTGCCTGTATCCCCTGCATCCCGTTCATCCCTGTTAAATGGCTTTGCGCTTTATGTAAGATTTGCTTTGCGGCTTTGTGCCGGACCGCGTGGTAAACTTGACGCTCTTTTCGTTTTCACGTACCGTGAGCAGTAGCGTTCCGGAGGGAAAATGCCGACTATCAGCATGTTCTACGGAATCGTCATCCAGATGTTCTGGGCGGATCACGCCCCTCCTCACTTTCATGCTCTTTACGCTGAATTCGAGGCACTGATAAACATCCAGACACTTGAAGTGATAAGGGGACGTCTGCCGAACCGCGCGTTGTGGTTGGTTCTGGAGTGGGCAAACCTCCATAGGGACGAGTTGCTGAAGGATTGGGAGCTATGCGAAAAAACACAGATGCCGGAAAAGATCTCCCCACTGGTATAGATGTAGTGCCGACCGTCGTGCCTGCTGCGGATTGGCGGGTGGCTTCCGTCTCCCACCTGCCAGGTTACAGACTCAGGGTGCGCTTCAATGACGGAACGGAAGGTGTCGTCTTCATGGGCGGGTTCATCAATTCTCCTGAGGCTGGCGTCTTCGAAGTCCTCCGTGACGAAGCGTTGTTCGCACAGGTAGCACTACACTTGGGAGCGGTGACCTGGCCGGGAGATCTCGACCTGGCTCCCGATGCGATGTATGAAGCGATTCGCAAAACCGGCGAGTTCCGTCCCTGACACACAAGGCTTTTCCGGTTTAAACCGAAATCTGTTGTTGTTCAGCCTTCTTTGCGCCTTTGCGGCTTTGCGTGATAACGCTTCTCGGGTTTGCGCCTCTCCCCTTGACCGCCGCCTCTAAAATCTTACGCGTAACGCTTGACATTTCTTAGACCCATTTAATAATCTCTTTCCGGCAGCTCACTACACCATGGGAGGCAACGATGAGCGAGACTCACGATATCCAAAGCCTTAAGGAACTAAGCGACGGGGACCTGGCGCTACGCGCGGAAAACATCGCCGACATCATGGACGGGCACGGAGCCTTTCAGGAACCGAGGTCTCGCTGGGCTCCGACGGGGGACCAACTCCGCGAGGAGGCGCAGTTGGTCAAGCAGGCATCGCACGCGGCAAGGCTCGACCCGACCAAGGAATCCGAAAGAGTGGCGGCACGAGAGAAGTTGATACAGACCATAAGGTATTGTTGCCAGTGCATCGTGATGTATGCAACCTACACCAAGGACCCGGGGGAGTTGGACACCATAGGGGTGGACAGAACGCACAAGACTCCGCGGAATTGGGCGCTGAAGATCCCGGAGAAGTTCCACAGATTCAAAGCCACCCACGGCAAGGAGTCCGGATCGGTGAAGTTCCATGTCAACAGCTGGGAAGGCAAGGCAAGCGTCGAGTTGCAGTTCACTTACGGCCCCCCGGATCAGGAAAGTTCATGGCAGCGCCTGATGGTATCCAACTACTGCCATTTCACCCATAACGGGTTGGAAGCGGCGCGCAGAGCCTTCTTCAGGTCCAGGCTGATCAACAACGCGGGAATCGGGCCATGGTCGGACGTGGTCGAGCTCATCATCCTCTAAACGCGAAGGCGGCTGCACCAGGTGCAGCCGCCTTCATCGTTTGTTCCCCATCCCCTTCGTTAGCCTCCTTTCAACAAGCCGATCGCGGGAACCCATCAGCAGTAACGACCGCCCCTTCGCTTGTCCGCATTTCTCCACGCGAAATCTCCCCTTTGACGTCTGCCGAAGCCTACACGGGGCTCCACTGTTTCGGCCGTGGCTGCGATAGCGCAATCTCCGGATCTCGTTATTTCGCGGCCAACACTGAGATCTTAGCGCGAAACAGTGCAAGTCCCGATCGGGATCTCACTGTTTCGCGACGAAACAGTGCAATCCGGAGATGGGAACTCGCTGTTTCATCCCGAAAACGTGAGATTCGGAGGCAAGATCTCACTGTTTGGGTTGGGAACCGTGAGATTCGGGGCGGGAATCTCACTGTCAGCGTATGAATAGTGAGGTTCGAAGGTGGAATTTCACAGTTTCGTCCAAGACAGCGAAATCGCGACAGGCGACCTGAAGGGTTCATCACGCGAAGGAGCAAAAAAGCCGCGGCGAAAGGCGATCAACAGGGATGAAGGGGATGAAAGGGATGAAGGCTTCAAACCTATAAAGGGGAAAAGCCTCAAAGACGGTCCTCACGCAAAGACGCAAAGAAAGGCACAGTCAAAGGCGATCAACAGGGATGAAGGGGATGAGCATCCCCGTTACATTCTTTGCGACTTGGCGTGAGAAGATGTTCCGTATTCCCGGCATTTGTGGTAAGTTGTGCCGTGGCACGGCGGTCTCTCGCGCCTTATTGTCATGTGTCTTTACTGTTATCAGTCTCTTTTGTTCACGAGGCCCAAATGCAGCAACTTTCTCCCGCCTTTTCCTCCCGACCTCGGCACCTGCTCGCGGTCGTGCTGATCGCTTTGGCGGCTCTGGCCGCCTACGCCAACTCCTTCGGCGTTCCCTTCGTCTACGATGACATTACCTCGATCGTGCAGAACCGGGTGATCCGCGATCTCCCCGCCTTTCTGCAGGGCGAGGGGCTCAAGTACAACCCGCGCCGCTTCGTGACTTACCTCTCCTTCGCCTTCAACTACGGGATGGGCGGGCTCGACGTCACCGGTTACCACATCTTCAACCTCGTCCTGCATATCGCAACAGGCATGGCGCTTTACGTCTTCACCCTGGTCACCCTGCGGACGCCGCGCCTTCGCTCTTCCAGGCTCGCGGGGTTGGGCACGCCGGTGGCACTCCTGTCGGCGCTTCTCTTCGTCTGCCACCCCGTCCAGGTCGAAGCGGTCACCTACGTGGTCCAGCGCACCACGGCGCTCGCCGCATTTTTCTATCTCCTGTCCGTCCTCATGTACGCCATGGCCCGCCTGCAGGAGCGCAGGGGCAAGGCGCTATCTCTTTTCGCGGGCGCACTCATCGCCGCGGTGGCGGCGATGCTCTCGAAGGAAATCGCGGCCACCCTCCCCTTCGCCGTGCTGCTCTACGAGGTGAGCTTTTTCAACGCTTCCCGGCTTACTCGCCTGCGTCTCGCGGCTCCCCTCATCGCGCTCTCCTTGCTGGTCCCGCTCATGCTCATGGCGGCCGGGCGCCCTGCGGGTGAGCTTCTTTCCGCGGCGGACCGGTTGACGCGCGAGACGGAGCTCATCCCGCGCGGCCAGTATCTGACGACCCAGTTCGAGGTGGTCGCCACCTACCTGCGCCTGCTCATCCTCCCGTACGGCCAGAACATCGACCACGACTACCGCCTCGCCACCGGCTTTTTCGCGCCGCTGGTGTTTCTTGCCTTTTTGCTGCACGCGGCACTGTTGGCCCTGGCGGCTTGGCTCTACCGCACCGCGTCCGGCGCCTCCGGCGACCCGGCCCGGCGCCTGATCGGCTTCGGGATCTTCTGGTTCTACCTTGCCCTGCTTGTCGAATCGAGCGTGATTCCGATCCGGGACGTGATCAACGAGCATCGCCTCTACCTACCCTCCATCGGCCTCGCCCTCGCGTGCTCCGCCGGGCTCATCCTTCTTCTCGAGCGTCGGCCGAGACTCCTCAAAGCTGCGGGGGGGCTCATCGTCCTTTTGCTCTGCATCACCACATGGCGGCGCAACGAGGTGTGGAGGAGCGAGCTCACCCTCTGGTATGATTCGGCGAGCAAGTCGTCGGTGAGCGGGCGGCCGTACCACAATTACGCGAAGGCCCTCTCCGAAGCGGGTGACCACGGCAAGGCCATCGTCGCCTATCAGGTCGCCATCAGACGGGGGACCGCCTCGCCCGACACCTACGTCAACCTCGCCGCCGAATACGAGACGCTGGGAGATCAAGCCAGGGCGGAAGAGTTTTACCGCGCCGCACTCGCCTCGGATCCCGCTCACGTGACCGCGCTCACGAGGCTCGCCATACTGCTCCTGCAACGCCCCCAGGCGGCGCAAGAAGGCTTCGCCCTTCTGCAGAAGGCGGCGCAGGCCGCGCCTGCAAACCCCAACGTACAGTTTAACTTAGGCGCAGCTTACGAGGCGCACGGAGATCTTGCCGCCGCGGCGGAGCATTACCTGCAGGCCGTGGCGCTCAACCCGTCCTACGCGAAGGCCCACTATACTCTGGGCGAACTCTACCGCAAGGCAGGGCGCCCCGACCTTGCGGCGCCGCATCTGCGCGCGGCACAGGAGCTGGAGCCCCCCCAAAATCAACGCAAAGACGCGGAGCCGCAAAGACGCTAAGACCAGATTTGGGTAAAACATAAAGCCTTCTTAGCGCCTCCGCGCCTTGGCGTCTTTGCGTTAAGTCTTTGCTTTCTCTGCAGTGGCTGGAACACCGAGGCACCTTGCTTGAACATCGTGAAGGAAACACCTGCTATGAAATTGTTATCGAGACCCGCCTTTCATCTGTTCCTTGTCGCCATAGTCGGCCTGCTGGCCTATGCGAATTCCTTCACGGTCCCCTTCTTCCTCGACGACCAGGGGTCCATCGTGGAAAACGCCCTCATCCAGGACCTGCACCGCTTCCTCTCGGGGGCCGGGTACGCTTACAACCCGCGCAGGTTCGTGGGCTACCTGACCGTCGCCCTCAACTACCACTTCGGCGGGATGGACGTGACCGGGTACCATGTCTTCAACCTGGCGGTCCACCTCGCCTCCGCGTGGCTCGTGTACGGGCTCGTCCTGCTTACGCTTCGGACCCCTTTTTTCACGGAGCACCCGGAAGCCCCCCTCGAGCCTGAACTCCCCCGGTTCATCCCGCTCTGCGCGGCGCTCCTCTTCGTCTCCCACCCGATCCAGACCCAGGCGGTCACCTACATCATCCAGCGCTTCGCCTCGCTCGTCACGCTGTTCTTCGTCCTGTCGTTTTACTGCTACGGCAAGGCCCGTGTGCTCCAGCAGCGGGAGGGGAATCTCGGGAAGGCGCTCATGCTGTACGCAGGCGCCGTCGTTGCCGCCGGCTGCGCCATGAAAACCAAGGAAACGGCCTTCACCCTCCCCTTCGTCATCCTGATCTACGAGTTTCTTTTCTTCCGCATGAGCGCGCTGAAAAAGCTCATCCTGCTCGCCCCGGTCGTCCTCGGTTCGCTGGTCGTCCCGCTCAGCATCTTAGGGACGGGCCGCCCCATCGGGCAGCTTCTTTCAGACCTCGACGCGGCAGCCCGGGTCACCCCGGCTCTGCCACGCCTTGATTACCTCTTCACCCAGTTCACCGTCATAGCAAGGTACCTGCGCCTGCTCGTTCTTCCCGTGGGGCAGAACCTGGATTACGACTTCCCGATCCAGCACTCCCTCGCCGCCCCGTCCGTGCTGCTGTCGCTCGCGCTGCTCCTGGCCCTCCTCGCCTTTGCCCTGTTTCTCTTGCGGCGCAGCGCGCAGGGAGAGCCCCTGCTGCGGCTCGCCTCCTTCGGCATCCTCTGGTTCTTCGTCACCCTTTCCGTCGAGTCGAGCATCATCCCCATCCCGGACGTCATCTTCGAGCACCGGGTCTACCTCGCCTCGGTCGGCGCCTTTGCGGCGCTTGCCGTTTTCGCCTTCTTGCTGCTAAAGAGGTACCCGGCCCGCGTGCGTGCGCTCGCGCTCGGCGTAGTCGTCGTGGTGCTCACCGCCGCCACTTTCGCGCGCAACCAGGTATGGCAAAGCGGGATCAGCCTTTGGTCCGACGTGGTGCAAAAGTCCCCGCAAAAGGGGAGGCCGCATTACAACCTGGCGCGTTTTCTGGCGCAGGAGAACCGCAGCGATGAGGCACTTGCGCACGCCCTTCAGGCGGTCCGCTACGAGCCGTCCAACCCGCTGGCCTACAACCTGATCGGGCAGATCATGGGGAAAAACAGGAACTACGTGCAGGCGGCCGCAGCGCTCGATGAGGCGATCCGGCTCGACCCCGGGTTCGCCAGCGCCCATATGAACCTTGGCGACGTCTACCGGCTTACCGGGCTTACCCGGAAGGCGCTCGATGAATACGAGATTGCCCTGAGGCTGACGCCGGGCGACGCGAGCATCTTTTACAAGATGGGGCTCGCCCTGGCGAACGCCAACGATATGGAGAAAGCGGTGGTGTTCCTGCGCAGTGCTGCGCAAATGGCGCCGGCCGTCCCGCTGTACCGGGCCGAGTTGCAGAGGATGGAGCAGATGCTGCATAGGTGAAGAGACCTTTGCCGCCGCGGCGCGTAGCTTTTTTAACGCGCCGCCGCAGGGCGCAAAGAAAGGCGAAAAGCACTCTAACAGGGATGAATGGGATAAAGGCTTGAAACGATTCAAAGGGTAAACCTTGAAGGCTCTCACGCAAAGACGTTATCCCTTTCATCCCCTTCATCCCTGTTAATCGTCTTCCAGGTTGGTCCTCCCCCTTCGCAGAGGGTCGGCCATGTTTACTGCGTCGAGGGAATGCACGCATGTTCCCCGGAACGCTAATGAATCGTTGTGAAAGGGCTGATATGGCACACAGAACTCTCTTTAAGCACCCGGTCTTCCATCTCCTGTTGATCGCGCTCCTGGGCCTTGTCGCGTACTCGAACTCCTTCCACGTTCCTTTTATCTTCGACGACGAGACTTCCATCATCAACAACAGCGCGATCAGGGACCTGAACGGTTTCCTCTCCGGCGGCGGTTACGCATACAACCCGCGCCGCTTCCTGGGCTACCTCTCGATCGCGCTCAACTACCGCTTCGGCGGGCTTGAGGTGGTCGGCTACCATGTGGTGAATTTCGCCATCCACACCATCTCCGCCTGGCTCGTCTACAGCCTCACCCGGCTGACGCTTTCCACCCCCTTCTTCACGGAGGGAAGGCCTGAACCGGACGGTGAGGCACATCGCCCGGTAACCAGCTTCATCCCTCTTTGCGCCGCCCTCTTGTTTATTGCCCACCCGGTTGAGACCCAGGCGGTCACCTACATCATCCAACGTCTCACCTCGCTTTGTGCCCTTTTTTACCTCGTCTCGCTCTGTTGTTATGTCAAGGCACGCCTCGAACTGGACTTGGGCGGCAAAACGACGCGTTCGGTCATCCTCTGGTGTCTCGCCTCTCTTGCCGCGGCCGGAGCGGCCATGAAGACGAAAGAGATCGCCTTCACGCTTCCTTTCATCATCATGCTTTACGAGTTTCTGTTCTTCGGCCTGCCCACCGCGAAGAAGCTTATGTACCTCGCCCCCTTCGCACTCACCACGCTTGTGGTGCCCGCGAGCCTTTTGGGGAGCAGGATGAGTATCGGGCAGCTCATCTCGGACGTTACTACGGTGACACGTGTCGAGACCGGCATTCCGCGTCTGGACTACCTGCTCACCCAGTTCCCCGTGGTGGTAACCTACCTGCGGCTGCTGTTCTTCCCGGTGCATCAGAACCTCGATTACGACTTTCCTGTTTATCACTCACTATTTCAGGCGCCGGTGTTCCTGTCGCTACTCCTTCTGCTAGCCCTTTCAGGCGTCGCCCTTTACCTTCTGCGCTCGACCGGGCGCGAGTGGAGGCTTGTTTCCTTCGGCATCCTCTGGTTCTTCATCACCCTCTCGGTTGAGTCCAGCTTCATCCCCATCGCCGACGTCATTTTCGAGCACCGTGTCTATCTTCCGTCGGTCGGCATCTTCATCGCGCTTGCCGCCCTTGCGTCCTTACTTTTCCGGAGGCTCTCCGAGCGTGGTGCCTTGGCGGTGGTCGGGGTCGTCGCCTTGATCCTTGCCGGCGCCACCTATGCCCGCAACGAGGCATGGGGAAGCGCACGTTCCCTTTGGTCGGATGCAGCGGCCAAAGCACCGGGGAAGGCGCGCCCGCACTACAATCTCGCCATGGCCCTGGAAAATGCGGAGCTCCCCAAGGAGGCGCTGCGCGAAGCCGCCACGGCGGCACGCCTCGCGCCTACCGACCCGAAGCCGCTCGACCTCATCGGGACGATATTCGGAAAGCACGGGAAGTACGACGAGGCAATCGCGGCGTTCAGCGAGGCGCTGCGGCTCGACCAGTCCCTTCCGAGCGCGCACGTGAACCTCGGGGACGCTTTCCGGCTGAAGGGGCTCACCAGGCAGGCGCTGGAACAGTATCAGCAGGCGGTGCAACTTACCCCGACGGATGCGGACATCTACGACAAAATAGGGACGGCGCACATTATGAACAGGGACATGGAGAAGGCCGCGGTCTTCTATCAGTGCGCCGTTAGTCTCGCGCCGGGGAATGCGGCGTATCGGCAGGATCTCATGGGGGCACAGGCGGCGCTTGGTCGGCACTAACCAACCAAAGCTTGTCACGCAAAGACGCAAAGGCGCAAAGAAAGGCAAAAGCTGAGGCGATTAACAGGGATGAAGGGGATTAAAGGGATAAGGACGTAAAAACAACAAACGAAGGGTTAAACCTTAAGGCTTTTCACGTAAGGCACAAAGGCCCCCGCCGCTAGACGGGGGCCTTTCTTTATGCATCGGCTACTTGATGTGGCAGGTGAGGCAGATTTGCGATCCGGCGTTCGGCGATAACAGTAGATAGTTGACCGAAGTGGCGCTCACTACGTCTACGTTTTTCTTGTTATGGACGTCATGGCATGTGGCGCAGGTCATGATGGGTCCGTTGCTCGTCGCGTAGAGCCGGTCCGCGATCGTCAGGGTTGTATTGCCGATATAGGTTGCGGCTTTCTGACGTATCCAGTTGTCCTTGTGCACGCCACTTGGTCCGTTGTTCTGGGTGCTATCGGAGGGGCTGACCGGCGGATTGCCTGTGACGGGGCCGTTGGCAACACCGCCGTCGGATTGGTCAAACACGAAGCCGATCGGGTGATCGTTGTTCAAAGAACCCTCCAGGCCGACGGCCGGCGCGCCGAATGCGTCGCTAGTGAGCGTTTTGTTAGCCGTGGTCGCGTAATGGGTATCGACAGCGACTGCGCCATCATGGCAGCTCATGCAGAGCTTGCTCGGCCCGTCCATCATGGTGGCCTGCGTTATGGTCGCATCGATGGTGGCGGATGCGTACGGAATATAGGTGGTACTGGGGAGCTGGTGAGACCAGAGCGGCAGGTAGTCGTTTCCCTCGGTGAGGGCGTGGTGCGGCGTGTGACAGAAGGCACAGACTCGCCCCTGGGTATCCTGAGTCGCACCAGTATACTGATTCATGTCGTGGATGGAACCCACGACCCCGGATCCGGGGGTCGTACCTCCCAAAGCAGCGCTTGCGGAAACTGCAACGATACCCAGTACGGACAACATCATCTTCTTGTTCATGATTCTCTCCTTTTTTCATTGAAGTGATGAACATCATGATGCGGTTGCTACTGATTTCATTGCATTTCAGTTCAGACCTACCCCCTCCTTTCATTTAATTATCTACACCCAACCCTTCGTCCGACAGTGACTCAACGATATTAGCTTAGTCCCCGCAATGCAGGGTAGTAGACGAGCTTTCTCCGGCGCGTTGAAATTGTGACCTGCACCTGCGGTGCTGACGTAAATTCCCTCTGCCGTTGTTCGCAACACACAAAAGCTTAATCGGATGTTCATGGAAAACATTTAGGGATTTTACGTACAAAGCTCAGCAAAAACGGATGTTTAGGAAGTAGAGCTGGTGTTTTGACGTATTTGGGCGTGCAGGAGATTGTGCGAGGGAAGACATCCGAAGGAAGGGCTGTCTGGGAGACAGCATCAAGCTGATCGATGATCTTTAGGTGGTAGGGGACTTCGCGGGGACGGCTTGGCGCAGCGGATGTCTGCCGCCGCGCACCTCGCCAAATCGCGGGGAATTTTTTTTTTAGTCGTCGCTGTCGGAGCCGGCCCTCAGGCGTCTCGACAGAAGACGCGCCTTACGAGCTTCTTCCTTGGCCTTGGCAAACTCCGCGGGCGTCTGGGGCTGGGGTTTGCTCTCTACCGGCCGTGCTTCAACGGTTTGTGCTGGTGGCGTCGCTTGCGTCGTTTGCACTGTTTCCGGGGATTTTTCGCCGGTCATTTCAACATAAAAGCCGTTTTCCGTTTCCCTTATGATGGCCTCCCCGGCCTTGGCTGTCTGTACCGACAAGGCTATCCCGAGCATGGCCATAAGCGTTGCGACTTTGATCACGGCACGTCCCCCCTCTTTTGCTGAACAACGAGTAAGAAGCTTAACCTATTTCTCCACGAAGAGCCAGATTTCCTGCACTTCGCCCATAAAAAGACCCCGCCTCTTTCGAGGCGGGGCAAGGTATTTCATCAAATCTTACTCAAGAGGTACTACGGACGCTCGAGAGCGTTCCAGACCAGGGAGGTGCGGTTGTAACCAGCGAGGTACTTGAAGGACTCGGTGGTGGTGCCACCTGCAGTGGTGTCTTTCACGTACTTGACTGCGTCGTAGGCTACAGCGGAAGCACCAACCGACATGTTGATGTTGGTGTCGTCGAGGAAGTCGATGGTGTCGTAAAGCAGCCTGCGTGCGTAGGTCCTTGCGTGAACGTATGCGGCCGGCTCACGCTTCAGCAGGTTGATGTTGAAGCAAGCACCCATCAGTTTCTCAGCCTGAGCTGCGGTCAGCTGCCCACCGCGGGTCCAGTCCTTCACGGCGCTGTTGTTGTTGCGTGCGTCGTAGAAGTAGGGGTAAGCAGCCTGGTTGTAGGTGATGCCGTAGTTGGCGGAGAGTTTAGCCAGTGCCAGGGACAGAGCGTCCTGGAACGGTACGGACTGCTCTTCTACGAACACGGTTTTGAAGTTGTCGGCGGTAAGGGTGGTGGTGCCCTCTGCGGTGTGGCAGTTCACGCACACTTTGGTGAAGGCATCTGCGCCGATTTCAAGCTCGTGGTTGCCGTTTGCATAGTGGCAGGTCGCGCACGGACCACCTGCAGCGATGCCCATCTCAGCGGTGATACCGTGGTCGCCGATGATGGCTGCGGTACCCAGTTTGCGGTGGGTGGAGGTCAGGGCGCCGCCGTCTGCATCGGAGGTAAGGCTCTTACCGTAGGTGCTGGTGCCGATCACGGTAGCCGGATCGATGAAGTTGGTGTAACCGTTCTTCACGTACATGAGGCCGGCAGCAGCCATGTAGTGGGAGTTCACGAAGCTCTGGTTGGTGAAGGTGTTGCCTGCTGCGGTAAGAGCGGTGATGGTCTCGCCGCTAGCCTGGCCGCCGTGGCAGGTGATGCAGACGTTGGATGCCTGGACGTCCGGGTAAGAAGCGTTGACGCCTTTGAACTTGTAGTCAGCGGTGGTGATGGCGCCCGGGTTACGGAGCTCACCGGTGTCTGCGGACTTGTGGCAGCCCCAGCAGTAGAGCAGTTCGTTCTGGTTGGACTTCTTGTTGGTGCTGGTCCAGCCTACGAGGTGGCTGAAGTCGTTGTTTGCCGGGTTGTAAGCTACCGGGTTGTCAAGGTAGTTAGCGGAACCGGTGGAGGTATGGCACTTCTGGCAGCCTTTGCGGTCGGAAGCGGTGCCGGTGGAGTCATCCCAGTTGTAGTGTTCCCAAGCCGCGCCGGTGGTGCCGGTTACGCCGGCAGCCATGGTGGCGGCAGCGGTAGCCTGGGTCCTGCTGAGGGTAGCGTTGTTTGCAACAAAGGCATCCCATTTCTGCTGGAGGAGCTTACCAGCGTGGCCGGATTTAGCCCACTGGGTCTGGATGCTCGGAGCCTCAAGCTGGGAAGCACCAGTCTCGACGTTGAAGTCGTGGCCGTGGCAGTCGGTGCAGGCGCTCTCTTTGTTCCAACGGATGTTGTAACCTTCGACGTAGGTGGTGGTCAGGCCAACGCCGGTGGTCGGAAGGTCGTAGTGGGTGGAAGCGATGTTACGGTACCAGTCTTTGTAGTGCTGGGTCTTCTGCACGGTGGCGGTGCCGCTAACGGTGGAACCGGAAGCGATCGGGGTGCCGCTTGCGTTAACAACGTTGTGGCAAGAGGTGCAGAGTTTGAACTGGTTGGAAGCGGATGCGCCACCTGCAGAGTACTTCGGATCCCAAGAAGCCGGGGTGGACTGAAGTACGCTGTCGTGGTTGTTGTGGCAAGCGTAGCAGCCGACGGTGGTCAGGATCTTGTTACCAGCGGCATCAACGTTAGTGATGGTGGTGAAGACCGGGTTGTACCCGCCGAAGTCAACGCCGCTCTGCTTGGCGAAGTTCTGGTAACCTTCAGTGGTGTGGCAACGCTGGCAGGAGTTGGTGTCGTGGCCGCTTGCGATGGCGTAAGCGTGGCCGCCACCCTGAACCCTGGCGACGAGGTCTGCGTTCCTGTTGTTGTGGCAGGTGAGGCAGGAGTTGGTGGCTGCAATGTCAAGTACGGCAACTGCTTCGTTGTTGGCAGCGCCCGGAGCGGAAGCGACAACCTTGACAGTGTAGTTACCCGCGGTTGCGAAGGTGGCGTACGCGGTAGCGGTGCCTGCAACGGGGGTGATGACCACGCCGGTAGCCGGAAGTGCGCTGAAGGCGTAGGTTACGCCGGCAACGTTGGCAGCGGTCTTGCCAGCGTCCAGCTTGACGGCCTCGCCCATGTTAGCGACGCTCTTGCTGACGGACAGAGCGGCTTTAACAACCGGTGCCAGGTCGAAGGTAGCGGTAACCGACGGGTTGGAGCTGGCCGGAACCACTACGGAAACGACTTCGCCCTGAAGGCCGGCAGCAGTAACGCCAGCGACGGTTGCAACTTTGTAGTTGGCGTTCGGGTAAGCGGTGACCTTCACATAGCCAGTGCTTTTCAGACCGGCGATGCTGACCATGCTCCTGGTGCCGAAGGTCTTACCGGTGCTGTCACATGCCTGCAGCACGATACGGCCCATGGTGGTGTCCGGCTGGGAAGCGGCTACGGTAAGCAGGTTCTGCTTGAAGTAGACCACCAGGGACTGGCTGTTGTCGATCGGGGAACCGGAACCGATGGTGTAGGTGCCGTCGCCGCTGTTGGCTACAGGTGCGCCGTTCACGATCACGGAGGAGACGGAGTAGCCGGCTGCCGGGGTGACGGTGAAGGTCTGGCTGTTGCCGATCACGTTCTCGGCTTTGTAGTACCCGATGGAACCGGTCGCCGGTGCTGCTACCGGGAGGGAGATGACCTTGGTGCCGTCAGTGACGGACCCCTGGCCGCTGCCGATTTTCGCCGTAACGGTCCACGCGTGGGCGAATGCCGGGAGAGCGAGCAGGAGGGTAGAGACTAACCCAACTTTTCTCAACATATATGTTCTCCTTTTCGATTTAGTGTTCATAAGTAACTGCGGGTCGAAGTGCCACAGGGCCCGGCCCTTATTTCTGGTTCAATGCTTCCTGCGGTCTGCCTCGACCACCCTTCAAGTTACTTGATATGGCAGGTCAGGCAGAGTTTCGAATCGGTGTTCGGAGAAAGCAGCAGATAGTTGGTCTTGGTCGGGTCGTCGACGTTTTTCTTGTTGTGAACGTCGTGGCAGGTAGCGCAGGTCATGATCGGGCCCTGGCTGCCGGCGTAGAGACGATCCTGGATCTTCAGGCTGGTGTTGTCGATGTAGGTAGCAGCTTTCTGGCGGATCCAGTTGTCTTTGCCTACTGCGCTCGGGGTGTTGTCAGCCGGGTTGCCGGTTACGGGGCCGTTAGCAACGCCGCCGTCAGCCTGGTCGAATACGAACCCGATCGGGTGGTCGTTGGAGAGCGAAGCGGTCTGAGCGATAGCTGCGGTGCCGAAGGTGTCGGTGTCGAGCTTCTTGGTGCCGGTGGTTGCGTAGTGGGTGTCAACCGCGATAGCGCCGTCGTGGCAGCTCATGCAGAGCTTGCTCGGGCCTTCCATCATGGTGGAGGGGTCGACGGTGGAGTCGATGGTTGCGCTGTAGTAAGGAACGTAGGAGGTGTTCGGCAGGGTGTGCGACCACAGCGGGAGGTAGTCGTTGCCTTCGGTTGCAGCGTGGTGCGGGGTGTGGCAGAACGCACATACGCGGCCCTGGCTGTCCGGGGTGGTGCCGGTGTAGATGTTCATGTCGTGGATGGAGCCGACAACCCCACCTTTGGGCGCCGTGAGGCCGAATGCCATGCTCGTGGACAGAGCAACGATGCCGAGTGCAGATAATACGATCTTCTTGTTCATTTGTACTCTCCTTTTTTCGATTGAATGATATTCCATCTACTGCTTGGTGCTACACGGATACACTGAATGGACTTTGAACTTGGACACCTCCTCCTTTCATGTTCGTTTTCTTTGTCTGGGCCTGGTCGGCTGGCTGGGCCATCCGTCATTTGCCCGAAAATGGCCACGAAAAGCACTACGATTACCTATTTTGCAACTGCGGTGCCACGTGGATTTCGGGACCGATTATTTTTGGGCTGAGGGGAAAAGCCCAGGCGCAAGGATTTGATTTGCTATGATTTTTTTTAATTGGGAGTGAAGCAAAAAGATTGGGGAAAGGCACTTCCAGGGGGTAGGCGCCGCCTTGTCGCGGGGGGGGGACGGGGTTTTCACGGGATAACACGGAAGGGGGGCCGCCCTTTCACTGACCCCCCTTCGCCCCTTTGGGGCTACGGGGGGCAGGCCCCCCTTTTTGGGCAGCTGTGACTACGGGGGCAGGCCCCCCTTTTGGGCAGCTGTGACTACGGGGGGGCGAAAGCAAATCCCCCCTGTCCCCCCTTCGCAAAGGGGGGGACGTCAGGGCAAGGGACCGCCTGTCGGCCCAAGTCCTTGGCCGTAGCCTTGGCGCAGGCCGAAGGCCGAAGGCCGATAGGCCGAAATAAAAAAGCCCGCCGGGCTGGAGCCGGGCGGGCTTGTGGTGCGCGATGCGTGGTCGCTATTTACTAATAGGTCCTGGTGCCACCGGTTGCGTGACAGGTGCCGGCCAGGGTGCAGCTCCGGGCCGGGGCGTTGTAGACCGGGGCGTCTCCCGTGTACCTCGTGTCGAAGTTGACGAGGTGGGCTCCGTTGGTGGTGTTGGCCGAGAGCGAACTCGGCACGCCGTGCGGGTCGTGACACGCCGAGCAGGGCGCGCTATGGTCGCGCACGTGCGACTGGTGCATGGTCGCGGAATTGGAGTGCGGCACGTTCATCGGGTCGAGCAGGTACAGCTGGTCATGGCACTTGAAGCAGAGCGGGTAGGACGTCGCGGCCGAGGGGAAGGTATCGACGTTCTGGGCCTGCAGGATGTAACGCTCTTCGGACCCGTGCGGGGCATGGCAGTCGGAGCAGTAGATCCTGAACTGGCTGTTCTGCAGGGAGGAAAGGAGGCTCCTGCCGGTTCTACCCACCGTGTCGTAGGCGACCGGATGGTACGACGGGTTCCCCGTGGCGAAGCGCTTACCCTCGTCGTAGGTGGAGAAGGCACGCACGGGACGGCTCAGGCTCGCGGTCTTGAAGGAGGAGGCGGAGGCGCCCAGGTGGCAGCGGAAGCAGACCTCGTACTCGTAGCGGGCGGAACCGTCCCCACCGAGCGCGTTGCCGTTCACGTCGACGCCGCGTACCCCGCGCAGGGGGCCGTTCACGTACGGCGCGGTGGAGGCGGGGGTGACCGCGGGGTTCGGGTCGCCCAGGGGGGAGCCCTGGTAGCCTGAACGGTGCGGGTTGTGGCAGTCGACGCACTGCACGTGTTTTTTGTCGGACGACACCGGCAGCGTCTCGTCTTCCTTGTGGATACCGGAGTAGAGCTGGATCTTATGGCTGTAGGTGCGCGAGATCTGGGTGGCGATGTCGATGCCGGTCACCGTGTTGTATGATGACCCGGAGTGGCAGCTCCCGAGGCAGTTGCTCTCCTCGCCGGAAAGGGGGGCCGGTTGCTTGAGAAGATGTACACCCCGCTCGGCGGAGTGGGGGCGATGGCAGTTGCGGCAACCGTCGGCGCCGACCTGGGTGGATATCGAGCTGCCGTAGCGCGCCCCGCCGGTGCGGTGCGTGTTGTCGGCGTTCGCCCAGTCGGTCTTGTTGTGGCAGTCGCGGCAGAGAAGGTCGTGTTCGGTGGAGGTGTCGCGCACGAGGAAGTTGCCGTACTGGTTGTTGTGCGGGTCGTGGCACGAGGTGCACTCGACGTAGGTGTCCTCGGAGAGGCTGATCCCCTTGTTGGCGAGCGTCCCCTTGTCGTTCAGCTCGCCGGAGAGCCCGTAGGTCATGGAGACCGGGTGGCTCGTGGAGAGGTCGGTCCCGAGGTTAGCGTTGAGCGCCGGGTTCGTGTCGCTCGGGATCTTGCCGAGGCTTGAGACGGTGAAGTCGCCGTTTAGCACCCCAATGGCGACCGCGCCGTCATGGCAGGAAAGGCAAAGGCGCGAGGGTCCCTTGGGCTGCTGCGGGTTCGCCTTGATGGTGGTCGATGCGTACGGGACGTAGATGCTGAGGTTGGACTTGCGGCTCCAAAGCGGCCCTTCGCTCACGGCGTGGTGCGGCGTGTGACAAAAGACGCAGATACGCACCTCGTCGGTCGCCTTTACGTTGTGCGCACCGCCCCCTCCGCTGACGGAGAGGTTGTGCGGCGTGTTGACGATGCGGGCCCCCTGGGATGAGGCGGTCGCGATACCCGGCAGGAGCAGGGCGGCCGCGC
The DNA here is from genome assembly GCF_004917065.1 of Geomonas ferrireducens. Taxonomy (NCBI): domain Bacteria; kingdom Pseudomonadati; phylum Thermodesulfobacteriota; class Desulfuromonadia; order Geobacterales; family Geobacteraceae; genus Geomonas; species Geomonas ferrireducens. Next base: position 55,499 of record NZ_SSYA01000003.1, on the reverse strand, counting down.
AGAGCGCGTGGATTACCTTGATCGTGATCCCTCTCATTTGGATTCACCCGGCGCCGGCAGCGGGGCGCCTGCCTGCGGGTCGTCGACCCGCAGGTACCTGAAGACCTGCAGTCTCCTGTTGTAGGAATCCGCGACATAGATGAGATCACCCTTGCCGATGAAGATGCCTGCCGGCATCCAGAACTGCCCGGGATTGCTCCCGTGCGAGCCGAAGTCGAGCAGCACGCGTCCGTTGTCGTTGAAGATCTGCACTGCGTCGAAAAGCGCGTCGCAGACGTAGATGTGACCGTCGCTGTCAACCGCAACCCCTTTCGGGCGGGCGAAGCTCCCCGAGGTATCCCCGGCCCGGCCGAACTGCTTCAGGAAGTGGCCGTTGGCGGTGAAGATCTGGATGCGGGAGTTGAGCGCGTCGGTCACGTAGAGGCGCCCGGAGGCGTCGACGAAGAGGTCGGTGGGGTAGTTGAACTGCCCCGCCCCGGTGCCGCGCCCGCCGATCCTGTAGCGCTCGTTGCCGGAGAGGTCGTAGACCACGATCTGGTGGCTTGCGGTATCGGAGACGTAGATGAAGCGGTTGTTGGGGTTGAAGGCAAGGCCGGTGGGACGATCGAGCGCGGTCACGTTGAAGCGCTGCAGTTTCCCGCCGGAGAGCGCGTAGCGGTAGACGACGCCGGTCCCGGCGTCGGATATGTAGATGTTGTCCTGGTCGTCCCCGGTCACCGCAATCGGGGTGCGCAGGGCCGGGCTCCCCCCACCGACGACGGTGTAGCTCTTCTTGTCGGCGTCCATGATGTGGACCACGGCGAGCCCCACGTCGGCAATGAAGATCCTCTCCTTCTGGTCGACGTAGACCCCGTAAGGCTTCCCGATGCGCTGGTCCGGCTCACCGGTCAGCAGTTCGACGAAGCGCTGCCAGACCCCTTTGGAGATCCCGGCATCCTCGAAGTCGCGGATCTCCTTCACCCAGGTGATGCGCGGGGGGGTGGGGAGCGCCGGCCACTGCAGCTCGCGGTAGTCGCCTCCCCGGCGCTGCGGGGCGCTCCCGGCGCAGCCGGATAGAAGCAGCAAAACGAGCAACGGGAAAAAGATGATCGAATTCTTTATGCTCATGTTTTCATCCTTTGCCGTCAGAATTGCCGCGCCATGCGCAGCATGAGGGTTTGGTCGCTGGTCCATCCGCTTCCGGAGTAACGGAAGTTCGCCTGGGAGTTCACGTTGAAGGTGAGCTTGCGCACGTTCCAGCGCACGTCGAGCGAAAGGGAGAGGTTCGTGTTGTCGATGTACCCGGTGTTGTTGAGCAGGTTGCCGGTGGCGGTGACGAGGGCGGTGTTCTCCAGCATCTTCGAATAGCTGCTGCTCGCGGAAAACACGTTGGAGGTGTTCCCCCCCGAGTTACCCTTGCTCACCAGGTCGCTCTCGCGGATCAGGTAGCGGTCGGTCAGGTTCATGGTGTAGCGCCCCTGCATCCAGGAGCCGCTGCGCATGAAGGCCCCTTTGTAGGTCTGGCTCTTCTCCGCGCTCGAAACGACCCGGGTGTACTCGACGGAGAGGGTCCCGGCGTCGTCGTCGAACCTCGTGTCCCCCCCCAGGCGGTAGGAGGTGGAACCGGCGAGGTTGATCTGGTCGGCGCTGCCGGAGATGAGGTCCTGGCTGGTACGGTTCCAGTTGGCGAATACGCGGTACTTGTTCTCCAGGAAAGTGAAGTCCGCCCCCAGCGCATCGTTGGTGGTGGAGTAGGTGATGTTCGAGTTGACCAGCACCTTGTAGTCGATGGAAACAAGGTCCCCAACGACGATGCGCGAGGTGCCCGTCCTGATGACCACCTCGGTGGTCAGACCGTTTTGACGCACCTCGTAGTCGAGGTTGGGGTCGTACTCGCGGGTCCTCGCCTGGTTCCAGACCTTGACCGACCCTTCCACCACGTTCTGCTGGTTAAGAGGGATCACGAGAAGCTGGTCCACGGCGTGCGTCTCGGCGAAGACGTCGATGCCGCTGTCGCTGAGCTTGTTGGCGGTGACCAGGTAGTGCCTGCCGGCGGTCAGCTGCATCCTGCTGTCGTGGGGGAGCAGCTTGTGGTAGTCCAGCACGAGACCGCCGCCGCCGCTTTGCTCGCTCCCCGCGGAGAGGCTGCGGTCGTTACCTTCCGCTTCGATCCTCGTGGTGAGGCTTTTGAAGAGCCTGTGCTGCAGCCAGGCGCGGGCGTTGTGGGTGCGCTGGATCTGGGTAGGCTCCTCCCGCATGGTGAAGCTGTAGTCGGTGCCGGTCTCGAGCGCGCGCCCGAGGTCCCAGCTCAACGACGCGCCGAGATCGGTGGTGCGTGATTCGTTCACGCCGCGCTGGGTCACTACGTGCGCGCGAGTGTTCAAGATCCTGTTCAGGGACGGCGTGGAGAAGTTGAGACTGTTGCGGAGGTTGGCGTCGATGTTGCTGCTTTGCTGGCTTGGTTCGTCGTTGTCGGTGGTGAGGTCGAGGGTGCTCCCGACGATGGTGAAGTAGGTCTCGCTGTTCTTGTAATTGTGGCTCGCACCGAAGGTGTAGGAGTCGCTTTTGGAGCGGCTGTCGAGCTCGAGGCCGCTGGTCTCGTTCGAGGTCCTGTTGTAGCCGAAGGTGATCGGCACGAACGTCGACGAGATCGGGAGGTGGAGCGCAAGAGAGTTGCTCTTTTGCTGATAGCTCGAGGCGAACTCGCGCGGCACGTCCGCGATGTCCGAGGTGAAGCTGAAAGAAAGCGGATAAGGGAAGCGGTCCAGGAAGATGCCCGTTATGTTGTAGAGCACGCCGAAACCGTAGGTGTCGTTGGTGGAGCGCTCGTTCCCCATGTAGAGGTTCTGGTCCGCTCGCAAATCGAGCCCGATCTCGCCGTGCAGAAGACGCGCGCGGTAGACGGCGTAGTCGAGCCCCAGGTGATAGTCCTCCTGCAGCGACTGCTGCGTCGTGGAGACGAGATCCGCCTGCGCCGCCTTCAGGTGGTACGTGGTCTCCACGCTCTGCCTGAGGTTTCTAAGCGCAAGGATGTTGGTCACCTGCGCCGCCGCCCACTCCGGTATGAGGAGAAGGCCAAGCGGTATGAAAAGGAGTTTGCACCGCATTATCCCATCCCGGTCATTTCAAGAAAAACGAAGTGGTCCCGTAATGGGGGTTATGGCAGTCGGCGCAGACCATCTTACGCTCGGCGACCTTGTTGTGCAGCCCAAGCGCCGCGCGCTGTTCCTTGTGGCAGAGATCGCAGATGTTCTTTCTGTCCACCTTCAGAAGCGAGGTGTAGGCGGAGTTGTGGGGTACGTGGCAGGCGAGGCAGTCGCCGACCGCGGCGGGGCCGTGCTGGTAGTGCCCCTTGTCCTTGAAGAAGTCCTTGTGGCACATGAGGCAAAGCTGCTTCGCGGGGCGCACCAGACCGTCGTCCTTGGACTTGTCATGGCAGTTGTCGCACTTCTTTTCGTCGTAGGGCTGGTGCACCGAGCCGTTGGAAACGTCCCCGGCCTCGGCGGCCTTCTTGGCCCCGGCAAGTTCCTCCTTGTACTCGGTGAGCTTCGCATCCGCGTACTGGGTACAGATCTCCTCGGGCGGGGGGAGCGTCGGCACCCCGTCGAACACCGTGGAGAGGACCTTGTGCCTGGTGATGGGATCGCACCCGGCGAGGATGGCGAAAACCATCAGGAAAGCCGCGATATGTAGCGTGAGTCGTGCCATGTGCCCCTTGGGTCGCCGCAGGAACCCCGTGAAAGGGTTGTCGCGCCCGCCTTTACGGCCGGCGCGACGTCTCCTAAGGCATTTCAGTGAACTTTGTTACTTCTTCCCTTCCGCTTCGCCCTTCCCTTTCGGCGCCGGCTTCGGGAGGCTCTCATACCCCTTGAAGTCCTTCATCTGCCCGAGGCCGTAGAAGGAGACCTTCACGGGCCCGAACTGGTTGGTCACCACGATGACCTCCTCGAGGATGAAGTTGGGCGCGGCAAGCTTCTGGAAGTAGTCGAGGTTGTCCCTGATCACCATCACCCCGGCGGGGAGGTTGAGCGATTCGTAGACGTAGCCCGGGTCTCCGAAGAACATCAGGATGCGCCCGGTCTCGTTGAAGATCTGCACGTTCTGATGCGAGGCGTCGGCGACGTAGATGCGCCCCTTGTCGTCGACGGAGATGCCGCGGGGACGGCCGAACTCGCCGAAGGAATCGCCGAGCCCGCCGAAGGTGTGCACGATGTGCCCGTCGCGGTCGAGCTTCACCACTTTGCCGGTGCCGGCGTTGGTGACGTAGAGGTAGCCGTCCTTGTCCATGGTGAGGTTGGTGGGAAGCGACAGCCCCTGCTGGGTCTCGCTCCCCTTGCCGATGGCGCCGGCCAAGTCGCCGCTTTGGCGGTCGATGATCTTGATCTCGTTGTTGGAGATGTCCAGGGCGTAGATGTTCTTGTCGTCGACGGCGACGTCGACCGGCTTCATCTGGATGTCCTTGCCGTAGGCCCTGACGAAGTTGCCCATTTCGTCGTACATCATCACCTCCTTGCGGAAGGTGTCGGCGACGAAGACGTTGCCGTCGGAGGCGACGGCGATGTTGATCGGCTTTTTGAGCTTGCCCTGCCCCTTGCTCCCGGGGAGTATCTCGTAGGTCTCTTTTACCAGGTCGAAGATGGCGACGTTGTTCTGGATGGTGTCGACGACGTAGATGCGCCCCTTGTTCGAGGCGATGCCGTACGGCTTGGCGATGACCTTATTGGTGTCCTCCTCCTCGTTGGAGAGGGAGAGGAGTTTCACGCTGGCCTTGTCCTTCGTCACGTCCTTGGAGGCGGAGACCCCTTTCAGGAACTGAACCCTGGGGGGGTTGGGGTCGGGTGGCCAGAACACCGGCTCACCGGAACCGAGCTTTCTCGCGCCGCAGCCGGTGAGCCCGAAGGCGACGAGCGCGAGCGCCAGCACCATGAAACCTCTCCCCGCATGAAACGACCTGCTACCACGAAGCATTGCTGACATCTCCTTTTTCTCCTTGACCTATGGGTGTTGCTTGCCGTGCCGGGCACGGGTTCTCCGTTACTTGATGCTGTAATCCTCGGCCTTGTCGCGGTTGTAGGCGAGTGGGCGGTGGCATCCGGGGGCGCAGGAACCGCCGGCTGCGGTCGTCTTGAAGTTGATGGGTACCTTCCACTCGCCGAACTGCACCCCTTCCACGTTGATGAGCTTCTCGCCGCTGCTTGCGTGGGGCGCGTGGCAGACGCGGCAGGTGCGTCCCTTGCGGCTGTTCACCACGTGGACGTAGTGCAGGTTGCGGTTGCCGTTTCTGAACTTCGTGTAGATGGTGGTGTCGGCGAAGCGCAACAGGTTCTTCTCGTGGCACTTAAGGCACGCGTCGTACAGCCCGTCCTTATAGGGGGCGTAGAGGGTCTCGGGATAGTTGCCGCCGAGCATCCGGAAGTAGTTGGAGCCGTGCGGGTCGTGGCACCCCTTGCACTCGCCGTTTTTGAGCGGGCCGTGCAGGTACTTCTTGTTGGCGATCTCCTTCTTGATGTTCTTCAGGGGAGGCTTGTCGGTGCCGTGGCAGGAGAGGCAGGTCTCCATCTCGGTGAAGGCCAAAAGGCCCTTTGCTTTCGAGAAGTGGCTCGAGTGGCAGCTACTGCAGCCGGCCTCGGACTTGATCGGCTTGTGCAGCACCTTCGCCTCGGCGATCTTCTTGCCGATGGAGGCGTGGCAGGAGATGCAAAGGTCGGGCATCTTCTTGACGAGGAACATGGGAACGCCCGAGCCGTGCGGATTGTGGCAGGTGGTGCAGGGGTCCTTCTTCACCGGCGGGTGCTGGAAGACGGCGGCCTTCAGCTGGCTGTTGAAGTCGGAATGGCACCTAAGGCAGGTGTCGCGCACGTTCTGTTTGAGAAGCGCCTTCTCCTGGGACTGGTGCGGGTCGTGGCACTCGGTGCAGGAGCCGACCGCGGCGGGGCCGTGCATGAAGCGCTGCTGGAAGGCGGCCTGGTCGTGGCAGCCGGTGCAGAGCGGGTTCTGGTCGTCCCCCTTTTCGAGCAGGAAGCGGCCGGAGCTGCCGTGCGGCTTGTGGCAGGCGGTGCACTCCCCGCTTTTCACAGGCTCGTGCACCAGTTTCTTGGAGGCGAGCCCGTCGTGGCAGCCGGTGCAGAGCGCTCCACCCTTGGCGGCAAGCTGGAAGCTCTTGCCCCCCTTGATCGGGTGCTCCTTGGAGACGGCGTTGTGACAGCTCGCGCAGTCACCCTCCTTGACGGGGGCGTGCGGAACGGCAATTTTGGCAATTTCGACGTGGCAGGCCGAGGTAACGCAGGAGTCGCCACGGGCGTTGCCGGCAGAGGTGAGAAGCAGCGCGGCCAGCGCGAAAGGGACAAAGGCAAGCATCTTCATGATGACACCCTAGCAAGTAAGATTGGAATGGTGGACATGGGGCCAGCCAACACAATCAATGCAAATTCCAGGGGAGGCAGAGGTTCCTCCCATAACAATGGTATTCCCCATAAGCGGCAGGACGCGGCCCGGGAAGCGGCTGCAGGGAAGCCAGGCAGGCTTCGGGAAAATCCCCAGTCTATCTAACAGATTTGCACTTTTTTTTCAAGCAATAGATCGGGGGTGTGGCGGTAACACCCCCTCTTTCGCCTTTTATTCGGGGTAGTCGGAGAGGGTGAGGAAGGTTTCCTTCAGCTCGAAGGAGAAGATGGAGAACATCCGCTCGGCGAGCCGTGCCGTGAGCAGAGGGGGATAGAGCGGCACGGCGAGCCGGTAGATGAGATCCAACATGCCGTCGTGGGGGTTCTCCTCGAGGAACAGGGCGCCGTACTGCAGCACCGGGGCGAAGAGAAGCGCCTCCTCCATGACCTGGTCGTCCTCGCTGAAGTACGGGAGGATCATCTCCAGGGAGAAGCAAAGGCCGGTGCCGCCGGCGTCTTCGGAGATGCTGAGGAGCACCTCGTCCTGCGGCGAGCCGTATTCGAGCGATTCGGGGGAGAGGTGTCCCGCGGGGAGGACCATCACCTTGCCGTGCACGGGGTCGATGCCGTAAGGGGCCTCGCGGCCGGCCAAGAAGCGCTCCAGGGACTGGTACCCCTTGGTCTGCAGCCTCCCCATGCCGCGGTAGAAGGCGGAACGGAACGCGTCGCGGTTGGCGATCAGCTCCTCGAGCGGGACGAACTCCTGCTCCGGTGCCGAAGGTCTGGCGCTGCGTATCTCCGCGTTGTTCACCACGAGCCGGAGGTGTGACCTCTTGCGCTCGTCTTTGTCTTTGCTCACGTAATACCCCCTGATGCTAACTGCACTTTCTGTAATACACCGGCGGCGAGACGGGTGTCAACCCAAGGCTCCAACTTCCCCACATAAAAACTCAAGGCGGCGGGGGCAAGGCCGACGTCTGACCGAGGCAAATCCCCCCCTGTCCCCCCTTCGCAAAGGGGGGAACGTCAGGGCTCGGGCAGTGCTACGTGGCGAGCGGCACTCAATTCTCATAGACGAAAAAACGCCGGGGCGCTCGTGCCGCGCCCCGGCGTTGCTTGCATTCCGGCCAGTCACCCTAAACGAGGCGTCCCACAAAGCGCTGCAGGGGACCTCGCGTCCCCCCCTTTGCGAAGGGGAGCCTGCCCCCCGTAGCCCCAACGGGGCGAAGGGGGGACTTCAAACTAGAAGAAGCGCGCGCCGGACTTCAGATCGGTGACCGAGATGGTGACGTTGCTCGCATCGACCTTGGCGGCCAGGTGCGAGGGGTTGCACCCGCCACCGGAGGCGGCACCGATCTTGTTGATGGCGAACTTCTGGTTGCAGTTGTTGCAGTTCATCTTGTCGCCCTGCTGCTCATACCCCTTTTTCTCGCGGTAGCAGACGTCGCAGGCGTCGAAGGCGGTGTGGAGCTGGCCGTCGCTTCCCTTGACGACGAAGAAGTTGATCTCCTTGCCGCCGTCGGCGAGTTTGTAATAGTGCGCCTTGCCGTCGTTCACCTTGGCTACCGGGATGGTTACGGCGCCGTTCACCGGCTTCACCTTCTCGTACTTGCCCATGCCGGGGAGGGAGAACGCGACGGCGACGGTGGCCATGGCCGCAACGGCGACAAGGGCGATGATGAGGGACTGCAATCCTTTTTTGTTCTGCTGAACCATGTGAAGCTCCTTTTGATCCGGCTCGCTAAAGCCGTGTGATATGAAGGTTTTCAACGTAGAACGTAGAACGTAGAACGTGTTTTACTTCCCGCCGCAGCCCACTTTGCCGCAGCAGCCACCGACGGCGGCCTTGCCACCCAGGTCGCGCCCGGCCATGGTGCGGAACTGCTCTGGGGTGAGCACGCCGGCAACCTTGGAGGCGAAGCCGCACTTCTCTACCGCGGCGGCCAGCCGTTCCGGGGCCACCTGCTTCGAGTCGTAACCGGCTATGACGAGCCCGCTTTCAAGGTCCACCTCGGTGGCCGCCACCCCCTTCTGCGTCTGCAGAGCCTCGTTGATCTTCTTGACGCAGGCGCCGCAGGTCATCCCGGAGGTGCGCAGCACGACGACCTGGTCGGCGGTAGCCCCCACCCTAACGTAAAAGGCGAAGACGCCAAGCACCGTGACCACGACGAGCAAGAGGACGCTGTTCCATATCCTGTTTTTCATAAGCTCTCCCGGACCGGCGTGGCTGACGCGGGATGCGTCCTGCGGGCTCGGTCGGGGAACCATTTTTCAAGGAACGTGCCACGCCGCGGGAAAGGGGTAACTCACCGGGATCACTTGCTGCCGGGAAGACCGCCTGGGGCACATGCGCCCGCCTTCTGTGGAATATCCGGCAGCCGGCGTAGGATTTTCCACACTACGCGGAGAGCGGGAGAGCTACCAGGAAGGTGGTCCCGCGCCCCGGCTCGCTCTGCACCTCCAGGGTGCCGCCATGCCCTTCGATGATCTTCTTGGTGATGGAGAGCCCTAAGCCGGTGCCGCTTCCCTTGGTGGTGAAGAAGGGTTCGAAGATCTTGGCGAGCGCCTCGGCGGAGATGCCGCTCCCCTCGTCGGTGAAGCGGATCTCGATGCGTCCATCGCGCCCCAAGTTGGTGGCGACGCGCACCTTCCCCCCATGCGACGAGGCCTGGATCGCGTTCAGCAGGATGTTCATGAAGGCCTGGTGCAGCTTCCCGGGATCGGCGACCACCTGCGGGAGCGCACTGCGTTCGAGCTCAAGAGTGACGCCGCCGGTGAGGGCCTGGGCGGAGAGGAGGGTCACGATGTTGGCAAGTTCTTCGTTCAAGTCGCATTCCCTCTTGTCGGCCGGCTCCGGGCGCGCCATGCGCAGGAAGTCCTCGACGACGCGGTTCAGGCGGTCGGACTCCTTGACGAGGATCTCCAGAAATTCGTGGCGGTTGGCCGTGCTGCCGTCCTCCATGAGGATTTCGGCGGTGCCGCGGATCGAGGCTAAGGGGTTGCGGATCTCGTGGGCCAGGATGGCGGAGAGCTCGCCCAGGGCGGAGAGGCGCTCGGCGCGCCGCAACTGCTCCTCGATCCTGATGATGAGCTCGGACTGCTCTTTCAACTGCCGGTAGGAGTCCTCGAGCCCCTTGGCGCTACGCTCCAGCTCCTCGCGGCGGAAACGGTCCTGCTGCGACAGGAAGCCGGTGATCCCCCCTACCACGTTGTAGAGGATGACCTCGAGGTATTTCTCCATCTCCATGGCGATGTGGCCGCCCCACTGGAAGAGGATGTGGGGGGCGTAGGCGATGGTGACAAGGATGGCGCAGCCGATGCCGCCGCGAAAACCGAACCAGAAGGCGGATAGGATGATGGGGATGTAGTACAGGCGCTGGAAGATGTCGTGCAACACCGCGAGCCTGAGCGGTGTGAGGTAATGCAGAAGGCTTATGGCGACGACGCAGGCGAAAAGGGTGGCGCCCCTGAAGAGGTCGGTTCGTCTCATGGGGAGTGCCTACTCCTCCCAGATGATGCAGGAGACCGGGCAGAGGTCGATGGCGCGGGCCTGGATCTCCGCCTCGTCGGCCCCTTCCGGGTCGTAACACTCGGACTTGCCGTGGTCGTCAAAGCGGAACACGGCGGGAAGGTTCCCGATGCAGATGCCGCAACTGATGCATTCGTCCTTTTTTACCAGCGGTTTTCTCGCCACATGTTCCTCCTTTCCCGGCGTCGCCGCGGGCGCTGAGCACTCGGGGCCAGGGGCCACTATAGCGCAGAAGAGACGACTTCCCAATGAAAAATTTGCGGACCGGCGGCCTAACTAGGCCACGATGCTCCCCCCTCAGGTGAAGCCGGCGCCCACGGTGCAGGCGTAGCAGTGGTCGGCGGCGGGGATGGATGTGCCCGGCGCGGGAAGCTCGGTGAGCTCCCGCAGGAAGCGCTCCTCCCCCCCCATGTTGATGCCGCGGGAGAGGTGAAAATCGCAGTCGTAGAGGCGTCCCGTCCAGTCGACGGAGAGCTGGCTGCGGCACATTACGCCGGAGACGGCGCAGGGGTTGAAGCCGGAGGCAAGCTTGTCGAGGTAGGCGTCCAGGTTCCCCGAGCGCTCAAGGAAGAGGCGGAAGCGGCCGAGCGGCGCGTTGGCGAAGGTGTAGAGGTTGTGGAAGCTGACGCCGTGCCTGCGTGCGAGATCGCGCCGGAACTTCTCCTGGGCCTGGAGCTGCGGCGCCGGGAGGAAGGCGCCCGAAGGGTTGCTGACGAGGTCGAGCTCGAGCGGGCTTCCCGGCATGCCGTAGCCGAGCGCGTTCAGACGCGCAAGTGCCGCCATGCTTCGCTCCCAGACCCCGGCACCGCGCTGTGCGTCGGTTTGCGCCTGGTTGGCGGCGGGAAGCGAGGCGACAAGCGTGACGCCTAGGTCGCGGTAGAGTTCCATGAGGGGCTCGCCCCGCTCCCCCTCCAGGACGACCAGGTTCGTGCGCACGATGAGCCTCACGGCGTGAGGTGCCAGGCCGCGTAAAAGGTAGGGGAGCTCCGGCACCAGTTCCGGGGCGCCGCCGGTCACGTCGATGACGGCAAAGGGAAGGCGCGCGGCGGCGGCGATCACCTCGTCCATCACCGGGCGCTCCATAATCTCGCTCCGGGCGGGACCCGCCTCCAGGTGGCAGTGCCCGCAGGCCAAGTTGCAGACAAGGCCTACATTCACCTGCAGCGCGTGGGTCTCGTCCCGCTCGAGGCGGAGCTCGTGGCGCGCGAGCCGTTGCCGGAAGCTCTCCGTCGCGTTGTTTTGCGTTGTTCCGGGCATCCCGTCTCCTAGAGCGAAAGTTTTTCCGCGATCTTGCGCATCTGCACCCCGTGTACCAACGAGGCGCCGCCGCGGATCGCGGTCACCACGTGCAGGGCCTCGGTCATCTCTCCCAGGTGCGATCCCTTCTCGAGGCAGGCCCTCGTGTAGGCGTCGATGCAGTAGGGGCACTGCACGGTGTGGGCGACGGCGAGGGCGATCAAGGCCTTTTCCCTTTCGGTGAGCTCCCCTTCGGCGAAGACCTCGTTGTAGTAGTCGAAAAACTTCCCGGCCAGTTCCGGCGCGTCCTTGCCGATCTCGGCGAAGCTCCCGAGGTCCTTCGGGTCGTAGTAGGTTTCCATGCGTCCTCCTTTTCGTTGTTGCGGGTACAGCCGGGGAAGCATATCGGAAACGGCGCTGCGGGTAAAGGGAAAGAGGGTGCTCCCTCATGAGCGGACGCCTCTGTTAAAGCCTTGAAGTTCCGCCCACGCGGGGGGATGAACGGCGGGGACACCTGATATTCATGAAGAAAGTCGCTTGAAATGACCCAAGTGGTCATTATACTTGTGCCGAATCAACCGACACTTGCGGGGGGAAGGCATGGAGAACGAAGGGAGAAGGAAGTTTCTCGGGGTCTGCGTGGCCGGCTGCACGGTCGCGGCCGCGGCTGCCGCCGGGTACCCGGTGCTGCGCTACCTGGCACCCAGATCCGGACAGGGAGGGGCTGCCAAACTGGTGATACCGGCCGGGGAGCTGAAGGAGGGGGACGCCAAGTTCTTCGAGTTCGCCGGGTCCTCCGCCGTCCTCATCAAGACGAGCAGCGGCCAACTGGTCGCGCTCTCCGCAGTCTGCACCCATCTTGGCTGCATCGTGCAGTGGGTGAAGGAGAAGCAGCAGTTTCTCTGTCCCTGCCACGGCGGCCAGTTCTCCACCGACGGAACCGTGCTGGGGGGCCCTCCCCCGCGCCCGCTCGCTAAGATCCCGTTCACCGTCACCGAAGGTAACATCACCATCGGTTAACCCTTTCCGCTTACGGAGGCATCCATGTTAAACCGGCTGTACCGCTGGCTCGATCTGCGCTACGGGATCGGCGAGATCGCGGAAAAGGAGCTCACCGGCTACCTTCTGCCGCGCAACATCAACGAATGGTATTCCCTGGGGAGCGTCCTTTTGGTGATCTTCGCCATACAGGTCGTCACCGGCATGCTCCTCATGATCTACTACGTGCCGGACGCGGACAAGGCGTTCAAGAGCGTCTCCTTCATCATGAACGAGGTCCCCTTCGGCTGGTTCATCCGCCTGTGTCACGCGGTGGGGTCGAACATGATGGTGGCGGTGCTCCTCATGCACATGCTCTCCACCCTCATGATGGGGAGCTACAAGGCGCCGCGCGAGTTGAACTGGGTCACCGGCTTCACGCTTTTCGCCCTGGTGCAGGGGATCTCGCTCACCGGCTACCTCGCGCCTTGGAGCCAGCTCTCCTTCTGGGCCACGACGGTCGCCACCAACAGCGTCAGCGCCATCCCGGTCTTAGGCCCCACCCTGGTCGAGTTCCTGCGCGGCGGAAAGCTCGTGGGGCCGGCAACGCTCGGGCGCTTCTTCGCACTGCACGCGGCGGTCCTCCCCGTGGTGATTGCGGCCTTCATCGGGGCCCACCTCTTCTTCCTGAAACGGACCGGCATCTCGGCTCCCCCCTTCGGCAGGGACGAGACGGCGAACCCGTTCGAGGCACGCGAATACCACTACCAGGGGCACCCGGGGGGTATCCCCTTCTTCCCGAACTACGCGCTGCAGGATCTCAGCTCGATCTCGATCTACTTCGCGGTGTTCCTCGCGGTGGTCTTCTTCTGGCCCAACATGCCGTTCACGCCGGACGCCTTCGTCCCGGCCGACCCCTTCAAGACACCGGCGCACATAAAGCCGGAGTGGTACTTCCTGGCCAACTACCAGACCCTGAAGATCTTCCCGAGCGAGTTGCTAGGGCTCTCGGTGCAGGCGGCGGCGATGACCTTCCTGGCGCTGCTCCCTTTCATCGACCGCTCTCCTGAGCGCCACCCCTTGAAGCGCCCGCTCTTTCTCACCCTGGCGATCGCCGGCATCCTGCTCTGGATCGCACTGAGCGTATGGGGGCACCTGTCATGATTCGGAAAAACATCCTGGCCATCCTGCTCCTAGCACCGCTTCTCTTCCTGAAACCGGCCGCAGCTGTCGCCGCGGAACAGCCGGAGACCGTCTGCATACAGTGTCACGGCTCCATGCCGGACCGGCTCGGTGCGCCGGTGAACCTCTGGCGCGGCAGCATCCACGCGGAAAACGGCATCTCCTGCAACGGCTGTCACGGCGGCGACCCGAAGGACGCGGCGAACGCCATGAGCCCGCAGCGCGGCTTTTTGGGGGCTCCCAAGGAGAAGGACATCCCCGCCTTTTGCGGGCGCTGTCACCCCGGCGTCTACAAGGATTACCTGGCCAGCGCCCACGGGCGCGCGCTCGGCGCGGGTGGACCGACCTGTGTTACCTGTCACAGCAACCATCAGGTGATGAAGGCGTCGCTCGCCCTCATCAACGAGAAAAGCTGCACCCGCTGCCACAGCTTCGAAAGGGCGAAGGCGATCCGGGACGCCATGAGCGGGACCGAGGCACGCATCGTCGGGATCTCGGGGAGGATCGCGCAGTTCCAGGTGAGCGGGGTGGATACCGAGAAGATGGGCAAGGCGCTCTTTGCGGTCAGAAACCGCTTCCACACCCTGTTCCACGACGTGGACGTGAATCGGGTGAAGAACGAGTCGGCGGCGATCAACAAGGAGCTCGACAAGCTGGACGCGGCGCTCAAGGTGATCGATGACGAGCATGCGCGCCGGCGCGTGGTGGGGGGGATCGCGGTGGCCGCAGCCCTCCTGCTCGCGATCCTGTTCCATCTGATGAAGAAGACCTACGACTAGAGCTTTTTGAGCCCGAAGAGGAATTTGCGGTACTGGACCTCCCCCGCGTTGGTCAGCGGGTGGGTGATGCGCGCGAGTGGTTGCGCGGCGGGGGGGCCGTAGAGGGTGCCGGCGGGGACGTTGCGCGTGACGACGCTCCCCGCCACGACCACCGCCCCCGCGCCGATGGTGACCCCATGCAGGATGGTGCAGTTGGGTCCGATGAAGGCGCCGTCCTCGATCACCACCCCGCCCTTCGCCTCCTCGGTGGCGCGGTTACCGAGGTAGAAGTGGGCGAACACGGTGCAGCGCAGGCCGATGGTCACGTTGTCACCGATGACGATCTGATCGGGGTGCTGGTCGTCCAGGTAGACCAGTTGGCTGAGCCAGACGTTTTTCCCCATGCGCACCCCGCGCAGACGCTGTAGCCACGGGCGCAACGTGTATCCCCCCGGGACCACCATCGCGAGCTTTCCCAGCACCCTCTGCAGGATCCCCATACCCATGGTCTCCCCCTTAAGCCCCTGCGACGGCGGCACGGCCGCGTTTCACCTCCACGAAAGCCGCCACCCGGCGCACCGAGTCGAGGTTCTCCGGGGTGAGTTCCTCGTCGTCCACGGCGATCTGGTAACGCTCCTGGAGGTAGGTGACCAGTTGCAGGATGCCGGTGGAGTCGACGATCCCTTCCCTGATGAAGGAGCTGTCGTCGGTAAGTCCCGCCTCATCCCCGAACAAAAAGTTGTCCACGACGAAGTTCCTGATCTCTTCGGCAACGCTCATGGTACGCCTCCTTTACCCTTTCGGGTCACAGCCACCCCACCTCTTCCATCAACAGCGGCGGCAGGTGCAGGTAACGGGTGGTCCTTCTCTTGGTTTCGATATCCTCGTAGACCATGCGCACCTGGTCCGGGGTGAGCCCGAGTACGGGTGCGACGGTTTCGGCAGGGACACCGTGGTTTTTCCCCCAGAGGCAAAGATCCATCTGTTGGTAGGGGAGCGAGAAGTAGAACTCGTCCTGCCCCTGGGCAAGGGAATAGGTGTCGGTGGTCGGGGCCCTGCGGCGGATCTCCTCGGGGACGCCCAGGTACTCTGCCATTTGGTACACCTGGGACTTGTAAAGGTGCGCGATCGGTTTCAGGTCGGCGGCGCCGTCGCCTAGCTTCACGAAGAAACCCTGGTCGTACTCGAGCCGGTTCGGCGTGCCGGCGACGGCGAAGTTCAGCCGGTCGGCGTGGTAGTACTCGAGCATCTTCCTCACGCGCTGCTTGAAGTTGGTGGCGGCGACGATCTGCAGGTAGGGCTCCAGGGGGAGGCGCACCGTGCGCTGCTCCCCCTTGTCGTCCTGCGTCACGAGAAAGAAGGTGGTGAAGCGCGGCTTGTCGGTAACCGCGGAGATGACGATTTTCGAGCTCCACCCGGGTCCGTACCCCGGCACCACCTGGCGCACCGCCTGGTCGTACTTCTCGTAGCAGCCGACGGCGTGCAGGATCCCGGAGATGTCCTCCACGCAGGTCGTTATCCCGAAGGTAGCAGCGAGCTTCCCGCTCAAGGCAAGGGTCTCCGGGGCGGAGTGGCGCTCGGGCATCTCGAGCCCCACCACGCGCCTTGCACCGAGCGCCCGGACCGCGAGTGCGGCGGTCACGCTGCTGTCGATCCCGCCGGAAAGGGCCACCACCATCCCTCCCCGCTTGACCTCCCTGCGCATCAGTTCCCTGATCCTGGCACAGATCCGTTCCGCCTCCCGTTCCGGGTCGAGGCGGAGCACCTCGGGTGAAAACGTCGCTGTCGTCATAGGCACCTTCCTGTCCGGTCCCTGAGGGGACCTAGCTGGTGGTCGATGAAGCCGCGCCGCAGATGACCAGACAGGAGGCCCGGTCTACCTTGCCGCTTGGGTGTTTGGGAAGCAGGGAAACGAGCCGTATCTCCGCGGGGATCTTGTGTCTCGGGAGTTTCGCGCGGCAATGGGCTAAAAGCGCCAGGTGGTCCGCGGCCCCTTCAAGCGGCGCGGCAAGGGCGACAAGCCGGGTCCCCAAAAGGGCGTCGTCGACACCGAGCACCGCCGTCTCGAGCAAAAGTCCGCTCGACATGAGCACATCCTCGATCTCCTGCGGGTCGACGCGGTGCCCCCCCACCTTGAGCAGGTGGTCCTTTCTGCCGGTTACGTAGAGGTAGCCGTCGCCGTCACGGTAACCCATGTCCCCGGTGTGGTAGCCGTTTCGGTCGAGGACGCGCGCCGTTCCTTCCGGGTCCCCCCAGTACCCCAGCATGATGTTGGGGCCCGAGGCGACCAGTTCGCCGCTTTCTCCCTCGGAAAGCTCCTCGCCGGCCGGGCCGAGCACGCGGACCGTCACCCCGGGGATCGCTCTTCCGATGGAGCCGATCTTCTCGGCGAGCCGCTCCGGCTCGACGTAGGTGAGGCGCGCCGCCGCCTCGGTCGCCCCGTACATCACGAAGAGCTTCGTGTGCGCCGGCAGGACCTGCATGAGCCGCTCCTTGATCTCGCGCGCCATGTGCCCTCCGGCCTGGGTGCAGTAGCGCAGGGCCGGGAGCCGCTCCCGGAAGGAGGCAAGCGGCGAGCGGTGCAGAAGGTAGGCGTAGGTGGAGGGGACGCCGGAAAAGCCGGTTACCCCCTCCTCGGCCATCTGCCGCAGCACCGTGGCGCTGTAGGCGAAGTTGTTGTTGATCACCACCGTACCCCCCACGGCGACGTGCGTGTTGAGGAGCGATTTCCCCATGACGTAGAAGAAGGGGAGCACCACCATCTGGACGTCGTCCTCGGTGAGATGCAGGTATTCGACGATGGAGCGGGTGTTGCTCACGATGTTCGCGTGCGAAAGCATCACCCCCTTAGGGACCCCCGTGGAGCCGGAGGTGTAGATGATGCTGGCGAGGGAGGTATCGGCGATGGGACTACCTTCCGGTGGGAGTTCCTCCCCCTTCAGGGCCTGATCCCACCCCCAGGCGCCCCCCTCCCCCGCAGGGGCCGCCGCGTCGGCGAAGAGAACGAAACGGACCGAAGGGAGAAATTGGGGCGGGGTCCGCAGCAGGGTGCCCTCCCGCTCCATGATGATGCCTGCAGGCTGCAGTTCCTCGCAAAGACGTGCGAGTGCCTCGGGCCTGGTCTGAAGGTTCAGCGGCACCGCGACCGCCCCTGCCTTCAGGATGCCGTAGTAGCTCGCCACGTACTGGACGCCGTTGCCCAGAAGCAGGACGATACGGTCTCCCGGCAGCACGCCGCGCTCCACCAGGAAGGCGGCCAGGCGGGACGCGGCACGATCGAGCCGGCGGTAGGTGACCCGCTCGCCGTCGTGGACGAGGGCCACCTTGTCCGGGCGGCGCGACGCGCTGTTTTCCAGGAAGTGGTGCACGCAACCGTTCATGATCTCTCCTTTAAAACTTCGGCCTTACCCACGGGGGCGCCCCTTCTTCCGCAAAAGTGGGGCGCACACGAGGTCCGGATGCACGACAGGCACCCCTTTCCAGGAGGCGGCGGCGACGAACTGGCGGTGCAGGATTTCGGTGGTGACGATCCCCATGAGGGCCATGTTGTCGAATTCACCGGCCGGGGTGGTAAGCACCTTGCGGAAAAGACGCCCCACCCGCTCCGGATCGAAGTAGCCGCTCGCCTTAAGGCTCGACGTGCTCAGGAGCTCTTCCACGTAATCCGCCGCGGCCAGGGTAAAAAGGGAGCGGACCGGCGCACGGTAAGGCTGCTTCGCCCTTTTCAGGATCCTCTCGGGCAAAAGGTCGCGACAGGCCCTTTTCAGGAAGTACTTCTCGGCGAGCCCTCGCATTTTCCAGTGCGCAGGAAGCCGGAAGGCGGACTCGATCACCCGGTAATCTAGGAAGGGGTGGCGCATCTCCACCGAATGGGCCATGGCCACGCGGTCCCCCTGTGCGGAGAGAAGAAAGCCCGCGAGGAATAGCTCGATCTCCAGGACCTGGGCGCGGCTGAAGAGGTCGCGCCCGGCGAACCCCTCCGGGAGCAGGTGTACAAGTTCCTCGCGCGGATCGTACCCCTCGAGCTGCTCGCGTAAACCCTTCGACAGGAACGGAAGGTTTCTCGCCCCTCCCCCCCAGCGCACCGCGTGCGAGAAGAAGGGATCGTCCAGCTGCCCAGGTTCTACGGCGAAGAACTCCCGCAGGAAGTGGCGCCCGCGGGAAGGGTCGCGGAACACGTAAGGGTAGAGCCGCTCGAGAAGGCGCGGGCGCAGCGACGAGCCGGGAAGGCGCCCCCACCACTGCCTGATCTTCGCCTCCTTGAACGTCGATGCGAGGCTTCCCGACGGCTCCCGGGTCAACGCCATCATCCCCCCCCTTGCCTTGGACGGACCGGTCCTCTCCATCCGCCGCTTCGGACGCGACCCCCTCACCATGAAAGACCTGGTGCAACTGGAAACGGTCGACGAGCGCATGGCGCAACTGCTCGAGGCAGCGGTGCAAACGCGCCTCAACATCCTCGTCTCGGGCGGCACCGGAACCGGGAAGACCACCCTTTTGAACGTCCTTTCCGCCTTCATCCCGGAAGGGGAGCGGGTGGTGACCATCGAGGACTCGGCCGAGCTGAAGCTCAAGCAGGAACACGTGGTGCGCCTGGAGACGAGGCTGCCGAACCTCGAGGGACGGGGCGAGGTGACCTCGCGCGACCTTTTGCGCAACGCCCTCAGGATGCGGCCGGACCGGATCATCATCGGCGAGGTACGCGGCGCCGAGGCGCTCGACCTTTTGCAGGCGATGAACACGGGGCATGACGGCTCCCTCTCCACCGTCCACTCCAACACCACCCGCGACGCCCTCTCCCGTTTGGAAACCATGGTGCTCATGTCCGGCGTGGAGCTTCCCGAGCGGGCGGTGAAGGAGCAACTCGCCTCGGCCCTGAACCTCGTGCTGCAGCTCGTGCGCTTCTCCGACGGCACCCGCAAGGTGGTGAAGCTCTCGGAGATCACCGGGATGGAGGGGAACACCATCGTGATGCACGACGTGATGGTCTTCCAGCAGCAGGGGATCGACCGGGAGGGAAGGGTCGTCGGGGAGTTCGTCACCACCGGCGTCCGTCCCCTCTTCGCCGAACGATTCCGGCTTTTCGGCATCGAGCTCCCCCAGGCCATGTTCTAGCTCCAGGAGACGGTCATGCTCATCCCCATCGTCACCTTCGTTTTTCTCACCGCCCTCTTCACCTTCGGCGCCGCCTGCCTCTACCTGGTTCAGAGAAGCGCCTCGCCGCGCGCGGAGCTGAAAAAGCGGCTGCATCAACTGGCAGGGACGGACCGGGAGCTCCCTCCGGAACTGCGGGCACGCCTTACCGAGCAGGCCCGCCGTGCCGGCGCCCTGGTGACCCGTACGTCTCTCGCACGCAGCATAGCCAAAAGGCTTGAGCTGGCGGGGATGTCAATCCCGCCCGCCTCGGTACTTGCGGCAAGTGCCGTGACCGTGGTCGTGGCGGGAGCGGCAACGGCGCTCGTGACGGGAAAGGCGGCGTGCGCAGCGGCGGCGGCAGCGGCCGTCATCGGCGCCATGGAGATCGCGCTTCGCTTGAGGATCTCGCACCGGCGCGAACGCTTCACCGAGCTCTTACCCGATGCACTCACCATGATCGCCCGCTCTCTCCGCGCCGGGCATTCCCTCGCCGTCGCGGTGCAGCTCGTGGCCGAGGAAGTCCCCGCGCCGGTAGGCCCCCTCTTTAGGACGGCGCACGAGCAGCAACAGTTCGGGCTTAGGATGGTAGACGCCCTCACCGCTATGAACGAACGGATGGAAAGCCTCGACCTCAGGTTCTTCACCACCATGGTGACCATCAACGCCGAGATCGGCGGCAACCTCTCCGAGCTTCTGGACAAGCTCGCCGGCACCATACGGGAGCGGCTGAAGATCAGGCGGCAGGTAAGGGTCTACACCGCACAGGGGAGGATGTCCGGCTACGTCCTGGGAGCCCTCCCCCTGATCGCCTTCCTGGTCTTCAACAGTGCCAGTCCCGAGTACGAGTCCGCGCTTTTGAAAGAGCCGACCGGTCTGATCATCCTGGTCCTCGCGGCACTGCTGCAGCTCGTCGGGCTTGCCGTCATCAGGAAGATCATCAACATCCGCATCTAGAGGTGCGCCATGCTCTACCTCATCTCCTTCACCGTGTTCTGCACCGCGCTTTTTCTGTGCGCCGCCCTGTACGGCTTCCTCACCAGGCGGAGCACCGTCATCCAGCGTCTCTCCGCTTTTCTCCCGGCGGGGGATAAGGGGGGAACCGCAAGGGAGTCCGCATCGGGCGCTTGGGCCGGGAAACTGAGCCGCATCGGGGAACGGGTGAAACTCCCAAAGGAGGAGAATTCCCGTTACAGAAAGGCGCTGGTTGCTGCCGGTCTGCGCAGGGACACCCTGCACGCCTTCATCGGGAGCAAGCTGTTGCTCGCCGTATTACTGCCGCTTCCCTACCTGCTCCTGGCCGCCGCCCCCGGCCAAGACTATTTCAGCGTCGACACCCTGCTCATCACCTCCGCCTTGGCCGTTTTTGGATACCTCCTGCCTAGCTTATGGCTGAAGCGACGGGTCAAGCGCCGCCAGGAGGCGATATTCCACGCCCTGCCGGACCTGCTCGACCTGGTCACCCTCTGCGTTGAAGCGGGGCTCAGCATGGACGCGGCGCTACTCAGGGCCTCGGAGACCCCGCAGTTCGGCAAAAACCCGCTCACCACGGAGATCCGGCAGGTGAACATGGAAACCCGTGCGGGAAAACCCCGCATGGAGGCCCTCAAGGACATGGCGCAGCGGACCATGGTGGATGACCTGAGGTCCTTCGCCACCATGCTCGCCCAGACCGAGAGGTTCGGCACCGGGCTCGGCCAGGCGCTGCGCACCTTTTCCGACGACCTGAGGACCAGGCGGCGGCAGATGGCGGAGGAGGAGGCGGCGAAGACAACGGTAAAGCTCATCTTCCCGCTCGTGTTCGCCATTTTCCCGGCGCTGCTGGTGGTCGTCCTCGGGCCGGCGATGGTGCAGATAGCGAAGGTGTTCAAGTAAGCGCACGGTGCGCGAAACCGGAGCCCAATCCACCCCGAAGGAGGTGAGGCGCATGAAGATCGATTTCAATACGTTCGTCCTGCTCATCATTTCGGTCCAACTGGCACTGGGGTACGTGAAGTCCTCCAGGAAGTAACTCTTCTCCCCCTCTTGCCGGCCCAGCGCCGGCAAGAGGCCCCCCCCCTGCCTTCCTCTGCCTGACACGCACCAAACACACTAAACACACGACACGCCTAACCCATTCCTCCAGGCACCACCCAAGGTGCTCCA
Organism: Geomonas ferrireducens; assembly: GCF_004917065.1. NCBI lineage: Bacteria > Pseudomonadati > Thermodesulfobacteriota > Desulfuromonadia > Geobacterales > Geobacteraceae > Geomonas > Geomonas ferrireducens. The sequence continues at coordinate 34,176 of NZ_SSYA01000003.1, read as the reverse complement.
ATGAGGATTTATCCCCCCAAAGATAAATTAAAGTGCCGGGCATGCCTGCCGATAAGCAGCTCATCATATAACACTGGTTGTTTGCTGCGAAAACTCCCGTACTGAATAAGGGAAACACCTTATGGGGCCTGACGATCATGCCAAAAAAAGGTTTTGTTAATGACGTAAACATCACACTGGACGGCGACTGCACCATGGAGCGGGTCGCCGACCTGCACGCGCTCCTCGCGGAGCGCTGCGCGGCCCTGACCGGGACGCCCCCCTCCGCGGCGGGGGTGCGCGTCGACTTGGCACAGGTGACCGGGATCGACGCCTGCGGCTGCCAGCTTCTCGCGCTCTTTCTGGAGCAGTTGAGACGCCTGGGCATCGCCGCCTGCGCGGACGGCGCCGGCGCCGAGATCCGGGAGCGGATCGAGCTCCTCGGTTTCTGCACCCTTTTTTCCGGAGAACACCAGCAACCGTAACCAGACCGGCCCAAAACCGGCGCGATCGACCGCAACGAAGGGACAAGCATGACGACTGCAGGCGGGGAACAAAGCGGCGTTGATCTGAAACGCTTCAACGAGGTGTTCTTCGAGGAGTGCGCGGAGAACCTGGCGCAGATGGAGCAGATCCTCATCTCGCTCGGGGACCGGGAACCGGACCAGGAGCAGATGAACGCCATCTTCCGTGCCGCCCACTCCATCAAGGGTGGCGCCGGCATCTTCGGCTTCGACGACATGACCGTGGTGACCCATGTCATGGAATCGCTGCTTGACCGGCTCAGGAACCACGAGATCGCCTTCACCCCCGGCATGATCGATCTCTTTCTGGAAGCCGGCGACGCCATCGCCATGCAACTAGCCGGTCACCGCGACGGGAAACCGGTGCGGCAGGAGGTGATCGACCAGGTGCGCGCCAGGCTGCAGCAGACCATAAATGGTGACTCGGCGCAGGTGCCCACCTCCCCCGCGTCCCAGACGCGGACACAGGCGCCGTCCCAGGGAGAGCTCCCGACAAGCTACCTTCTCGCCTTCACACCGGAGCCCGAAATCTTCATGAGGCGGGTCCGGATGGAGAGCATCATCGCCGAACTCGCCGAACTCGCCGAGGCGGGAACGTTCCGCTGCGAGGCGCGGCTCGCCGAAATCCCCGACTTCGCAGGATTCGACCCCGAGTGCTGCATCACCCGATGGGAGTTTGCCCTCGTCTCACGGGCAAGCAGGGACCAGCTCGCCGACGTCTTCATGTTCGTGGCGGACGAAGACCAGCTCCGGATCGAAGAGCAACCCGCGGAGCGCCGCTCCCCGGCGCAGGACTCGCCGAGCGAGCCCGCGCTCCCGGTCGAGGGTAGGCGTGCCTACGACCGCAACGAAACGGCTCCCGGCGCCTTCGGCAGGCGCGGCACCGAGGCGGAGTCATCGTTCAGGGTGAATGTCACCAAGGTGGACCAGTTGGTGAACCAGGTGGGGGAACTCCTCATCACCCAGGCGATGCTTAGCCAGGTCGCGGGGGGGCTCGACCCGATCCTGCACCAGTCGCTGCAGCGCGGACTCGCCCAGTTGGAGAGAAACACCCGGGACCTGCAGGCGAGCGTCATGTCGATCCGGCTCGTCCCGATCAGCATAGTCTTCAACCGCTTCCCGCGCCTTGTGCGTGAGATAGCGGCGAAGCTCGGCAAGCAGGTCGAGCTTAAGACCTCAGGCGACAGCACCGAACTCGACCGCGGCCTCATCGAGAAGATCTCCGACCCACTCACCCACCTCGTGCGCAACGCCCTCGACCACGGGCTGGAGAGCCCGGAGAAACGGACGGCGACCGGCAAAAATCCGGTCGGGACGCTGCAGCTCTCCGCCTCCCAGGTGGGGGGACGGATCGTGATCGACGTCATCGACGACGGAGCGGGGCTCCACCGGGAGAGGATACTCGCGAAGGCTGCGGAAAACGGCATCCCATGCTCGGAGACGATGAGCGACGAAGAGGTATGGCAGCTCATTTTCGCCCCAGGCTTCTCCACCGCGAGCGAGGTCACAGATCTCTCCGGGCGCGGCGTCGGGATGGACGTGGTGCTGAAAAACGTCCAGGCGATCGGCGGCCGGGTGCAGATCGCCTCCGAGGCGGGAAAAGGGGTGCGGGTGACCATCAGCCTCCCGCTTACCCTGGCCATCCTCGACGGGCTCTCGGTGGCGGTAGGGGGGGAAAAGTTCATCATCCCGCTCAACGTGGTGATCGAATCGCTGCAGCCGAAGGCGGAGCAGTTGAAGACGGTGAACGGGCGCGAGGTGGTCCAAGTGCGCGGGGAGTACCTCCCCATCCTGAAGCTGCACTCCATGTTCAACCTGGAGACCGAGGTGACCGAACCGTGCCGGGGGATCCTGGTGCTGGTGGAGGCGGACGGTGAGCGCGGGGCGGTCATGGTGGACGCCCTTTTGGACGAACAGCAGGTTGTGGTGAAGAGCATCGAGACCAATTACCGTCGGGTCGAAGGGAGCGCCGGGGCGACCATCCTCGGCGACGGGCGCGTTGCGCTTATCCTCGACCTCCCGGAGCTTTTCATGATGCACAGGCAGCTTTAAAGGGAAGGAGGCTAAGGGACCATGCAACAGACAGCACAAAACAGCTCCGAACAGCAGGGGGTGGCGCAGGCGGCATCCGAGTACCTCACCTTCACGCTGGGAAGCGAGAGCTACGGGATCGACATCCTTAAGGTGCAGGAGATCAGGGGGTACGACTGCGTCACGCGGATCGCCAACACCCCCCCGTTCATCAAGGGGGTGATCAACCTGCGCGGGGTCATCGTTCCCATCGTGGACCTGCGCATCAAGTTCAACGTGGGTGAGGCGACCTACCATGAGTTCACCGTAGTGATCATCATCAACGTGCTTGGCAAGGTGGTGGGTATCGTGGTGGACGGCGTTTCCGACGTGGTGGCGCTTCCCAGGGAGAGCATCAAGCCGGCGCCGGAACTCGGGGCGTCGCTCGACACCCGTTACATCACGGGGCTGGGCACCTTGAACGACCAGATGCTGATCCTGGTGGACATCGAAAAGCTGATCGGCAGCGATGAGCTGCAGATCGTCGACAGTGCGGCTGACAATTCTCAGAGCGAGGTGGTGAACCAATGAAAACTGTGCGATTCAAAGACTGGAAGATACTCACGAAGATCCTAAGCATCTCGGTTGCGACCATTCTCATGATGGTGCTCGGCGTGATGCTCTACGTCCTTCCCTTCGTCAAGGACAAGCTGATGGACGAGAAGATGCAGGCGACCAAAGCGGTGGTCGACGTCGCCTACGACGTCATCGCCCACAACTACGAGCTCTACAAGGCGGGAAAGAAGACCCAGGAACAGGCGCAGACCGACGCCCTGGCGCAGCTCTCGGAGGTCAGGTACCAGGGGAGTGAGTACTTCTGGGTCAACGACCTGGACACCAAGGTGCTCATGCACCCGATCAAGCCGGAGATGGTCGGAAAGACCCAGTACGACAACAAGGACCCCAACGGCAAGAAGCTCTACGTCGAGTTCGTCAACGTCTGCAAGGAGAAGGGGGAAGGTGTCGTCGACTACATGTGGGCAAAACCTGGCTCATCCGTCCCGGTACCGAAGATCTCCTACGTGAAACTGATGAAGGAATGGGGCTGGGTCGTGGGAAGCGGCATCTATGTCGACAACGTAAAGGCCGAGATGGACATGATCCGCTGGAAGATCATCGGCGGCACCGCCGGGCTTGCCGCCCTCATCTTCGTCTTCGCCTGGTTCGTCGCACGCCGCATCAAGGAGGCGCTCGACCAGGCCATCGGCGCCTCCAGGCGTATCGCCTCCGGGGATCTCACCGCCCACATCGTGGTGGACAGCAAGGACGAGACTGGGGAGCTCCTCGCCTCGCTGAAGGAGATGAACGAGGGGCTCGCCCACATCGTGGGCGACGTGAGAAACGGCGCCGAGTCGATCGCGACGGCGACCGAGGAGATCGCGGCGGGCAACGCCGACCTCTCCCAGCGCACCGAGGAACAGGCAAGCGCCCTCGAGGAGACCGCCTCCAGCATGGAGGAGCTCACCTCGACGGTGAAGCAAAACGCCGACAACGCGCAGGCGGCGAACCAGCTCGCCATCAACGCTTCCGGCGTCGCGGTGAAGGGTGGCGAGGTGATCAACCGCGTGGTGCGCACCATGGAGTCGATCACCGACAGCTCCAAGAAGATCTCGGACATCATCGGCGTCATCGACGGCATCGCCTTCCAGACCAACATCCTGGCCCTGAACGCCGCTGTCGAGGCGGCGCGCGCCGGAGAACAGGGAAGAGGGTTCGCCGTGGTCGCCGCCGAGGTGAGAAGCCTCGCGCAAAGAAGCGCCGCGGCGGCCAAGGAGATCAAGTCGCTCATCGAGGACTCGGTCTCCAAGGTACAGGACGGCAGCCGGCTCGTCGAGGAGGCGGGGCGCACCACCCAAGACATAGTCACCAGCATCAAGCGCGTGACCGACATCATGGCCGAGATCTCGGCCGCCTCGATCGAGCAGTCCTCCGGGATCGAGCAGGTGAACACCGCGATCACCCAGATGGACGACGTGACGCAACAAAACGCAGCACTCGTGGAAGAGGCCGCCGCGGCGGCCGAGTCTCTCGAGGAACAGGCCCAGCAGCTCGTCTCCGTCGTGGCCCGCTTCACCCTCGAGCAGGCGCAGAAGCAGGCGGCGCCGCCCGCTGAGAAGCGCAAACTCACCCGTGCGGCGGCCAAGCCCCAGGTGCAGGAGAAAAAGGTGAAACCCGTAGCGGCATCGGCAGGGGGAAGAGCGCTGGAACAACGTCCCGCACGCGCAGCGGAAGCTGAGCAGGACGATGACTGGAAGGAATTCTGAGAACCGAGGCGCCCCGTAACGCGCCGCTGCCCCTGACGGGGGGGGGAGCGGCGCAACACCAGGGGCAGTTCGAATTCACCGGGGACGACTTCGCGCGCATCCGGGCCTTCATCTACCGCTACGCGGGAATCGCCCTCGCGCCGGGGAAGATGGACATGGTGTACAGCCGCCTGGCGCGCCGGCTGCGGGCGCGCGGTGTCGCCTCCTTCTCCGACTACATCTCGATCGTGGAAGGGGGGGAACCCGAGGAGGTGGAGGCCTTCATCAACGCCCTCACCACCAACATGACCTCCTTCTTCCGTGAGCCGCACCACTTCAGGACGCTGGCTGAGCGCCTGGCGCAGCGGCCGGCGAACCGCGCGGTCAGCATCTGGAGCTGCGCCTCGTCCAGCGGCGAGGAGCCCTACTCCATCGCCATGACCGCCCGGGACGCACTCGGTGAGAGGAACCAGGCGAGCATCCTCGCCACCGACATCGACACCAACGTCCTCGGGCGTGGGCGCGAGGGGATCTACCCCGTCGACCAGATGGAAAAGGTCCCCGAGGCCTACCGCCGGCGTTTCTTCCTGCGCGGCGACGGGAAAAACGAGGGGTTCGTCCGCGTGAAGGAGGAGCTGCGCCGCATGGTCTCCTTCAAGAGGCTGAACCTCCTCGACCAGGAGTGGCCCATGCGCGGCAGGTTCGATTTCATCTTCTGCCGCAACGTGATGATCTACTTCGACAGGAACACCCAGCAGGCGATCCTGGAGCGGATCGCCCGGGTGCTGCAACCCGACGGGCTCCTTTTCGTCGGGCACTCGGAGAGCCTGCATCACGCCCAGGATCTCTTCAGGATCTGCGGCAACACGACCTATGCATTGAGGAGCTGACGGTGGCGAAAAGGGGGAAACCGCAGGAGCCGGCGCGCTACTTCGATCAGGAGTTCGCAACCGAGGCGGTGAAAATCGTGGCGGGCGAGTTCTTCGCCACCTCGGAAGAGCTCGCCATCACCACGCTCCTCGGCTCCTGCGTGGCCGTATGCCTCTACGATCTCGAGCGCGGCGTAGGCGGCATGAACCACTTCATGCTCCCGGAGCTGCAAAAAGGGGGTGACGCCACCCCCTGCGCCGGCATCTGCAACACCCAATCGCGCAGTTGCGCCCGCTACGGCAGCTGCGCGATGCGGCGCCTCACGGCGCAGTTGGAGCTTCTGGGCGCCGACCGCAGGCGCCTGGCGGCGAAGCTTTTCGGGGCGGGACGCGTCATGGCGACCGGCGCCGACATCGGCGGAAGCAACGCGGCCTTCGCCATCGAATACCTGAAAAAACATGGGATCCCCATCGTCGCCTCGGACCTTGGGGAGTGCTGTCCCAGAAAGGTGATCTTCTTCCCCAAAACCGGTCGCGCCCTCGTGAAAAGGATGCGCAACCCGCAGGAACAAACGCAATGCCCATCAAGGTGATGATAGTAGATGATTCCGCGCTGATCCGGTCGCTTTTGACCGAGATCATCGACGCCGAACCCGACCTCAAGGTGGTGGGGACGGCGCCGGACCCGCTCGCGGCGCGGCAGAAGATAAAGGAACTGAACCCGGACGTGCTGACCCTGGACGTCGAGATGCCCAAGATGGACGGGCTCGTCTTCCTGGAAAAGCTGATGCGGCTGCGCCCCATGCCGGTGGTGATGGTCTCCTCGCTTACCGAGAAGAGTTCGACGGTGACGCTGAGGGCGCTCGAGCTGGGCGCCTTCGATTTCGTCACCAAGCCGAAGATCGACATCAGAAGTGGCCTCATGGAGTACGCGCGCGAGCTCACCGAGAAGATCCGCTGCGCCCACCTCTCCTTCCGCAACCGGGGCGCCGCACGGAGCGTGCCGCAGGTGGAGCGAAAACTGACCGCCGACGCGGTGCTCCCGAGCGCCCGTCAGCATTTCTCCACTACGGAGAAGGTGATCGCCGTCGGCTCCTCCACCGGGGGAACCGAGGCGCTCAAGGCCTTCCTGACCCAGCTCCCGCCGGACTGCCCCGGGATCCTCATCACCCAGCACATGCCCGAGACCTTCACGCGCACCTTCGCCGCTCGGTTGAACGGCCTTTGCGCGCTGGCGGTGAAGGAAGCGGAGCACGGCGAGCGGGTGCTGCCGGGGCACGCCTACATAGCGCCCGGCAACCGGCACATGATGCTCGCCAGAAGCGGCGCCAACTACACCATCGCCCTGGACGACGGCCCCCCGGTATCGCGGCACCGCCCCTCGGTGGACGTCCTTTTCCGCTCCGCGGCCAACTGCGCCGGCGCTAACGGTCTGGGGATCATCATGACCGGCATGGGGGACGACGGCGCCGCCGGGATGCTCGAGATGCACGTGGCGGGGGCAAGGACCTTCGCCCAGGACGAGGAGAGCTGCGTCGTCTTCGGCATGCCCCGGGAGGCGATCGCCCGGGGTGGCGTGGACGAGGTGGTCCCCTTGTCCGAGATGGCGCATCGCCTCCTTGGCTGGCTCGCCTCGCACGGCAAGCGCAGCTTCAGGGTCTGAACACCTTTTGCAGCCGGAGAAAAGAACCTTGAAGCATCTGAAGATGGCAACCGAAAAGGTACCCATACTGCTTCTGATGACGGCGGTCGCCATCGCGTTCGTGATGATGGTCGCCAACCGTCTCGTGCTGGAGCAGATCCGCGAGGAGGCGGTGCGCCAGGCGACCCGGCAGCAGGAGAGCAGCATGGCGGCCTTCTGGGAGCAGACGAGCCGCCACGGCAACCTTTTCCACATCGAGGACGGCAGGATGATCCTCGGCGACTACTACGTGCTGAACGACAGCAACGAGATCCCGGACCGGATCTTCCACATCACCGGCAGCCGTGCGACCATCTTCATGGGCGACACCCGGATCGCCACCAACGTGATGAAGGCGGACGGGACCCGCGCCATCGGGACGAGGCTAATGGGCCCGGCGTACGACACCGTCTTCCGTGAGGGGATGCGCTACCGCGGCAGCGCCGACATCCTCGGCATCCCCTACTTCACCGCCTACGACCCGATCCGGGATCCCAGCGGCAAGGTCATCGGCGCCCTCTTCGTCGGCGTGAAGCAAAGCGAGTACCTCGCGCGCTACAACGGGATCGCCGTGAAGATCACCGCGATCAACGGCACCCTGGCCGCCATCTTCGTGCTCTTCGCCGTCCTTTTGATCCTGAACCGGAGGCAGTCGGAAAAGGAGATAAGGGCGCAGTTGCTGTTCCAGCAGCACCTGCTCGACACCATCCCCAGTCCCATCTTCTCCAAGGATGCCCTGGGGCGCTACACCCTGTGCAACAAGGCCTTCCAGTCCTACGTCGGGCTAACCCGCGAAGAGCTGATCGGCAAGTCCGTTTTCGAGCTCTGGCCGGAAGAACTGGCGCAGCGCTACTACGACATGGATCGGGAAATCATGGAGGCGACCGGAACGCAGATCTACGAGTCGCAGGTGCGCTACGCCAACGGCTTGCTGCGCGACGTCATGTTCCACAAGGCCTCCTTCCGTGACGAGCACGGCACCCCCGGCGGCTTGGTCGGGGTGATCCTCGACATCACCGAGAGAAAGGCGGCCGAAAAGGAGCGCAGCCTGATGGAGGCCCAAAGGCACCGCTCCCGCATGATGGAGTCGCTCATGATCCAGTTGAACCACGATCTGAACACGCCGCTCACCCCTCTTTTTGCCCTGCTGCCGATGATAAGGAAAAAGGTGGAGGACGCGGGTGTGGATAGGATGCTGGAGATCTGCCAGCAGTGCGTGAACCAGATCCAGGGGCTGGCGGGAAAGTCGTTCGATCTGGTGCGCATCTCTTCGGAGCGCCCGAGGCTTCTTCCGGTGAACCTCGCCGTGGCCGCGGACAGCGCGCTCGGCGACGTCTCCGACGTCCTTGCCGAGCGCGGCGTCATCTGCTGCAACGCCATCGACCCCGAGCTCAAGGTGCTGGGCTCGGCGGAACAGCTCACCCTCCTCTTCAAGAACCTGCTCGGAAACGCGGCGCGCTACGCGGCGCAAAACGGCAAGGTGGTGCTCTCCACCACCGGCGCGGAGGAGGAGATCGTGGTCTCGGTACGGGATGACGGCGTGGGCCTCGACCGGGAACAGCGCTCCCTCATTTTCGACGAATTCTACAAGGCGGACAGCGCGCGCCACGACCTCACCACCCAGGGGCTAGGACTCGCCATCTGCAAGAGGATCGTTACCAACCACAATGGCAGGATATGGGCCGAGAGCCCCGGTCCCGGCCTTGGCACCACCATTTTCTTCACCCTCAAGGGGGACAGCTCCGGCGATCCGATCCCGGTGCTGTACGACATATGAGATATCTCTCCGTCGATCAACTGAAACGCCGCATCGGGATCACCGTCGCCGTCGTGACCGGTGCGGCACTGGGCACCTTCACCCTCGGACTCCTGCGCGGTGGAAGCCCCGGCAACTGGACCTGGCAGCTGCAGTCGGTACTCGTCCTCTTTTTGTGCATGGGCGTCGCCGTGCTCGCCCGGCTCCTGTTCGCCCACCTTGAGCACCTCGAGGAGACCCGGCGCATCATTGAGGAACAGCGGACGGAGCTTGCCCTGAAGGCGGCCCAGATCGACGCGGCCAACGACAGCATCGTGCAGATCGACGCAGAGGGGCGTCTGATCCACTTCAACCAGGCACTAAGCCGCATGACCGGCTACGCGCCGGAGGAACTGGCCGGGCTTAAGCTGCACCAGATCGAGCCCCCCGAATACGCGGCGCAGATAGATACGACGATCCGCCGCATCACCGAGTGCGGCGAGGCCGCCTTCGAGAGTGCCTACCGGGCCAAGGACGGCCGGGTGATCCCGGTCGAGGTACGGGCGCGGACCATGGAGAGCCGGGGAGACCTGCTCATCCTGAACATCGCCCGCGACATCACCCAGAGAAAACAGGCCGAGATCAGGGAGCAAAGCCGTCTGAAAACGCTGGAGCGGGTCGCCTCGGACGCCTCCCTCGAGGAACTCCTCACCTCGGTGGTTCGTTTCGTCGAGGAGTCCATCCCCGGTTCGCTCTGCTCCATCCTCCTCATCGACAACTCCGGGACCAAGCTGCACCACGGCGCGGCCCCCTCCTTCCCCAGCGCCTTCAACGAGGCGATGGACGGGCTGCAGATCCTCAAGGGGAACGGCTCCTGCGGCACGGCCGCCTTCCTGCGGCAGCGCGTGGTGATCGAGGACCTGGAAGAGCATTCGTGGTGGCGCGACTTTCCCGCCGCCCGCGATGCCGGGCTCAGGTCTTGCTGGTCCGACCCGGTCTTCGCCGCCAACGGCACCCTGCTCGGCACCATCGCCGTGTACAGGAGAGAGGCGCTCCCCCCGAGCGAGGACGATCTCCAGCTCCTGGAATCGGCGGCCCATCTCGCCGGGATCGCCATCAGCCGCGTGCGGGCCGACGAGGGTCGCCACGTCCTGGAGGAGCAGTTGCGCCAGAGCCAGAAGATCGAGGCGGTGGGGCAGCTGGCAGCCGGCGTGGCCCACGACTTCAACAACCTGCTGACGCCGATCATCGTCTACGGCGACATGCTGATGCGCATGGCGCCGGAGGGATCACCCCAGGCCCGCATGGTGCAGTCGATGAGCGCCGCGGCGCATAAGGCTAGCGAACTCACACAGAAACTGCTATCTTTCGGGCGCAAGCAGGCGCTGCACATGACGCTCCTTGACCTGAACGAGGTGATCACCTCCTTCAGGGAGATCATGCGCGCCACCATAAGGGACGAGATCGTCATCGACCTCATCCTCTCCCCCGGCGCCGCCAAGGTGCAGGCGGACCGCGGCCAACTCGAGCAGGTGCTTTTGAACCTCATTCTGAACGCACAGGACGCGATACAAGGGAGGGGCTCCATCTGCCTCGAGACCGGGCACCTGATCCTCGACGACGAGTTCCACCGGCAGCACCCGGTCGCGAAGCCCGGGCACTACATCCTGCTCGCCTGCAGCGACGACGGCTGCGGCATGAGCGAAGAGATATTGAGGCGGGTCTACGAGCCTTTCTTCTCCACGAAGGAAACCGGTCGCGGCACGGGCCTCGGGCTCGCCACCGTCTACGGCATCGTCAAGCACCACGGTGGCTGCATCGAGGTGAAGAGCGCCCCCGGGGAAGGGACGAGGTTCGCGATCTACCTCCCGGCCAGCGCAAGCGTAGAGGAGCCGATCCTGACTCCGCCGCTGAGAACGCAACTGCAACAGGAGGGGAGCGCGGAGAAGGTGATCCTTCTCGTCGTGGACAACCGGATGATTCGCGAGGCGACCGCCGATCTGCTCGACTCCTTCGGCTATCGCGTCCTCGCCGCAGACTCGCCGGCACGCGCCCTGGAGCTTGCGGCGGGCACTACCTCTGACATCGACCTGCTGGCAACCGACGTCATCATGCCGGAGATGACCGGTCCCGAGCTTTACCAGAAGCTGCAGGAGCAGTACCCCGACCTGCCGGTGCTCTACATCTCGGGCTATACCAGCACGCCCCTCCAGGAAGAGCAGGAGAGCCGGCAGGCGATCTTCCTGGCGAAACCCTTCACCCTGGAACAGTTCATGGCGAGGATCACCGAGATGCTGTTCCAGATGGCCCCTGCAGTTGCCGAGCCCCCTCCGCTGGACCACAGGGAGATGGCACGACTCATAGGAGAACAAAGAGGCTACCCCCCCCACAGGAAGGAACCCGCGCCATGAACAAAAAGATAATGATCGTAGACGACAACGAGTACGTAAGGGCATCGGTTGACATCATATGCGAGTCGGGACGGCTCGATTTGACCAGCGCCGCCAGCGGCATGGAATGCCTGCAACGCCTGGAGGATGGGTTCAGGGGGGTGATCCTCATGGACATCATGATGCCGGAGATGGATGGCTGGGACACCATAAGGGAGATGGTGGATCGGGACCTCTACCAGGGGAACATAGTGGTGATGCTGACCGGCATGGGAGAGCCCGACTCGAAGATGGAGGGGCTCCAGGAATACGTCTCGGACTACATGACCAAGCCCTTCAACCCGGACGAGCTGCTCGATTCCCTGGAGTACTACCTGACGCTTTTAAACACGCCGGTTGACGACCATGAGCGCTAGGAACCTCGTCGTCATAGGGGTATCCACCGGGGGGCCGCTTACCCTGAAGGCGCTCTTCAAGGAGATCCCCCCGCTGGACGCCGCCTTTCTCATCGTGCTGCACATTACGCCGCAGATGGATTACCGGATCGCGCAGGGGCTTGCCGCCGCGGCCTCCATGCCGGTGACCCTCGCCGAGGACGGGGAGTACCTGAAGCACAGGCACATCTACATGGCCCCCGGGGGCTTCCATCTGAAGCTTGAGGGGAACCAGCGGGTCGTGCTTTACGAAGGGGCACGGGTAAACTACGTGCAGCCCGCGGCCGACGTCGCGATGCTTTCGGTCTCCCGACCGCTCAAGGGAAAACTGGTCGGCATCGTGCTGACCGGGATGGGGCGCGACGGCGCCGACGGGATCAAACACATCCATGATATCGGCGGAGTCACCATCGCGCAGGACCAGCATTCCTCGACCATCTACGGCATGCCGAAGGCCGCGGCGCTCACCGGGGCGGTCGACTACGTGCTCCCCCCGAAGAAGATCGCGGCAAAGCTGATCGAACTCCTCGCCTAGCCCCGAGGCGAGCTCCCCGAGCGTTCCCACGGTGCGTGCTTCAGGAGAAAATCGACGAAAGCCCGGTTGGCAAGGGAGAGGTAGGTGTCCTTCTTCCAGGCGATGAGGAGGTCGAGGGAGAGAGGGGGATCGAAGGGGACCGCGGCCAGGTCCTCGTCTCCCGCCACGACCATCTTGAGGAAGATGGAGATCCCGGTCCCGTTTCTAACCAGCGATTTCACCAGCGAAAAGAGGTTCGTCTCGAAGACGATGTCCGGCGTACTGCCGCTCTCCTTGATCGCCTCCAGAAAGAACTCCCGGATGTAGTACCCCTCCTTGTAGAAGACCAGCGGCTCCCGGATGAACTCGGCGAGCGTAACCGAAGAGCGCCCGGCGAAGGGATGGTCAAGTGGCACGCAGACGACGATCTCCTCGCGCAGGAAGCGGCGCACCTCGAGGGCGTCGGGAAAAGCGGCGCTCCCCCCTCCCGCCACCACTCCCATGTCGAGTTCCCCCTGGCCGATCATCTTCTGGATCCGCCCCGCCCCCTCGCCGAGCACGGAGATGCTCAACTGCGGGTAGGCCCTCTTGAAGTCCCTTATTATGTCCGGGAAGAAGTAGGCGCTGATCATCGGCGTGATCCCGATCCTCACCTCTCCGCGGCTTAACCCCTTCAGCTCGGCCATCTCCAGCTCCGCCCCGTGCAGGTCGTCGAGGATGCGCCGGGCGTGCGGCAGGAAGATCTCCCCTTCCGCGGTGAGGGACACCCGCTTGTCCTGCCGGTTGAAAAGCACCAAGTCGAGCTCCTCCTCGAGCTTCTTCACCGCCACGCTGATCGCGGGCTGCGCGATACGCAGCGACTCCGCCGCCTTGGTGAAGTTCTTGAGCCGCGCCACCTCCAGGAAATATTTGAGCTGCCGTATCTCCATGTTTTCTCCCCGCGATAAAAAAGCCTTCCCCGGAAACCTCCTCCCCCTGGAGGGGGGAGGGTGCCGCAACCATATCGGATCGTTATTAATGTTATAAATATTATATATTTTGCTTATGGTATGGCAAGCGCTATAGTGGACTCCGTCACAGGCAGTAAGCGGGGAGAGAGCGATGGGATCGATAACGAGCGGCACCAAGAGATACCGGCAGATCAACTGGGCGTTTTTCTGCGCCGGCTTCGTAACCTTCATAACCCTTTACGACGTGCAGCCGCTGTTGCCGGTCTTCACCCGTGAATTCGGGGTAAGTGCCGCCTTTGCGAGCCTTCCCCTCTCGGTGACAACCTGCGCCCTCGCCGTCTCCATGCTCTTTGCCGGGACCATCTCCGAGACGCTGGGACGCAAGGCCGTCATGGTCGCCTCGCTCGTTACGACCTCGATACTCGCGCTGATCACCTCCCAGACGGGGAACCTCGAACAACTGGTCGTCGTCAGGTTCCTGCAGGGGATCGCCCTTGCCGGGCTTCCGGCGGTGGCGATGGCCTACCTGAGTGAAGAGATCGCCCCCGGCTCGCTCACCTCGGCAATCGGCCTGTACATAAGCGGCAACGCCATCGGCGGCATGACCGGCAGGATTTTCACCGCCGTGATGTCCGAACAGACCAGTTGGAGGGCGGCCCTCGAGGTGATCGGCGTGGTCTGCCTCGCCTTGAGCCTTTACTTCGCCAAGACCCTTCCCCCATCAGAGAACCTGAAGAAACGCCCGTTCGCGGTGCGCTACCTGTTCAGCTCGCTGCTGCGCCAGTTGAAGGACCCGGGACTGCTCTGCCTGTACGGCATCTCCTTCCTGATCATGGGGAGCTTCGTAACCCTTTACAACTACATCACCTTCCGGCTTCTCGGCGCGCCCTATCACCTTTCCGCCTGGCTGGTTTCCCTAATCTTCCTGGTCTACATGCTCGGTTCCTTCAGCTCCTCGATGATCGGCGGACAGGTCGAGCGTTTCGGTCGCGGGAGGATGCTCTTTCTCACCATCGGCACCATGGTTTTCGGGGCCGCCGTCACCACGAGCCGCGACGTAGGCAGCATCGTCACCGGCATCGCCATCTTCACCTGCGGCTTTTTCGGCGCCCACACCATCGCCTCCAGCTGGGTCGGGAGCCGCGCCAAGACAGCCCGAGCCCAAGCCGCTTCCCTCTACCTCTTCTTCTACTATCTGGGTTCAAGCGTCTCCGGCACCGTCGGCGGAGTTTTCTGGGTATCCCACGGCTGGGGAGGCGTGGTGCTGCTCATCCTCGGCCTTTTGTTGCTGGCGCTTGCCCTTTTGAAGTTACTCACCAGTTGTGCCGCAGCCGACTGCCCAGCCCGCAACGCCGTCGCAAGCCTGGACGCCCTGCGCAGCTGACCGCTCAAGTTCCGGACCGGCCTGCCGATAGGTCTCATCAAAAGGACCGAGGAGCGAGCCATGCAGGAACTTATACGCGTAGCAGAAGGAATAGCGATCCCCGTGGACATGTGGGCGACCTGGGACAGTCTTTCCGAGCTGGCAGTGAAGCACGGCCCCGTTTTCGAAGCCGATCTGGTACGGCTGGGTTTTAACTTGCGCCCGATCTATCATCTGAACAGCTCCATAGGAGGCGAGCAAGCGATTGGCTTTGGAGCCGCCACTTCCGCCAGTTTGCAACTGGTACTGCGTCCCGACATCTATCGCGCCATGATCGGCAGCGTCGTCAACTGACGCTGCCGCCCCCCCGCACCACTCGCCCCCCCAGCTTTCCCAGCCTCGGCTTCCCGACCCCACCGACCCCACCGGCCAGCCCAACCCAGCCCAACCCAGCCAGCCCAGTCAGCCCAGCAAACCGCCAACCCATCCAGTGTGTCACCGCCCCTTAGCTGCAGTCCACCCGGTCAACCTGATCCACCAAGTCCACCAAGCGCCCCCCACAAGACAAAAAAGATCCCAATAACCAGAATCGCGTTTTTATGACTTAGGTCAAGGTCGCCCCCCGCGATAGTGGTTAAAGTCGCATCATCGAGAGCGGGGCAAAGGTGCCGAAAGCAGCCGTAGCGACCGCCTCAAAAGATCAGCATCAAAAGATCACCATTAGGAGAGACGATGAAAGCCTTTTTGAAAAACCTGTTCGGTATTGAAACCTCAACCAAAAACAACGCAAAGGAGGAAGTAATGGAAAACATGTTTTGCTATCAGTGTGAACAAGCTGCCAATGGCGGTTGCTCCAAAGTAGGTGTCTGCGGTAAGAAACCGGATGTCGCCGCGCTGCAGGACCTCCTGGTCTACTCGATGAAAGGTATCGCCTTCTGGGCCAACCTCGCTCGTGAGAAAGGCGCCAAGGACGCAGCCATCGACCGCTTCATGATCGACGGCCTCTTCACCACGGTAACCAACGTCGACTTCGACGCCGACGAGATCGCCAAACTGGTCCGCGACGCCGCGTCCTACCGTAACCAGGCCCAGGCCCTCTATGAGAAGGCCAACGGCGGCGCCTACACCGGCACCGTTCCCGAAGCCGCAAAGGCTTTCCACGCCGGCACCACCGCTGAACTCGTCGAGCTCGGCGCGAAACACGGCGTCAAGAGCGACAACATCGATGCGGACGTGAAATCGGTTCAGGAAATCCTGACCTACGGCATGAAAGGCTACGCAGCCTACGCCCACCACGCCCTGGTGATAGGTCTTGAGAATGACGAGATCTACGCCTTCACCCACAAGGCATTCGCCGCCACCCTCGACACGAAACTCGGCCTGATGGACTTCGTCGGCCTCGCCATGGAGTGCGGCCGCATCAACCTGGTCACCATGGAACTCCTCGACAAGGCCAACACCGACAGCTTCGGTCATCCGGTACCGACCCCGGTACAGCTCGGCACCAAGGCTGGCAAGGCGATCCTCGTTTCCGGCCACGACCTGCGCATGCTCGAGGAACTCCTCAAGCAGACCGAAGGGAAAGGGATCAACATCTACACCCACGGCGAGATGCTCCCGGCCCACGGCTACCCGGGCCTCAAGAAGTACGCCCACCTGGCCGGCAACTTCGGCGGTGCATGGCAGGACCAGGCTAAAGAATTCGTCGACTTCCCCGGCGCCATCATCTTCAACACCAACTGCATCCAGCGCCCGGCCGAGAGCTACAAAGACCGCCTCTTCACCTGGGGCCTCGTCCAGTGGCCGGACGTCAAGAACATCAACGGCTGGGACTTCTCCCCGGTCATCGAGAAAGCTCTTTCACTCCCGGGCTTCGAAGAGAAACCGGGCAAGGAGATCCTCACCGGCTTCGGGCACAACGCGGTGCTCGGCGTCGCCGACAAAGTCATCGACGCAGTGAAAGGCGGGCAGATCCGTCACTTCTTCCTGATCGGCGGCTGCGACGGTGCCAAGACCGGCCGTAACTACTACACCGAGTTCGCTGAGAACGTCCCGGCCGACTGCGTCATCCTGACCCTGGCCTGCGGCAAGTACCGCTTCAACAAGCTCGACTTCGGCGACATCGGCGGCATCCCGCGCCTTCTGGACATCGGGCAGTGCAACGACGCCTACTCCGCGATCCAGATCGCCGTGGCACTGGCAGGCGCCTTCAACTGCGGCGTCAACGACCTCCCGCTCTCCTTCATCCTCTCCTGGTACGAGCAGAAGGCGGTGGCCATCCTCCTCACCCTGCTCCACCTTGGCGTGAAGAACATCAAGCTGGGACCGAGCCTGCCGGCCTTCATCACCCCGAACGTGCTGAACTTCCTGGTCGAGAACTTCAACATCGGCCCGATCGGCACCGCCGAAGGCGACCTGAAGCAGATCCTCGGCTAATCAACAAAACTGCAGCATGACAAAAAGGCGGCCCCGGTATCATCACCGGGGCCGCCTTTTGTTTTCCTGGTCCACTAAAGCTCCTCCCCCCGGAGGGGGGAGGCTGGGGGGGGGAATTCGTTGTCGGCGTTCCCCCTCCCTAGCCCTCCCCCTCCAGGGGAGGGAACCTACTTCTCCTTTTTCTCCTTCTCCGGGATCGCTTCCGTCACACTCTCGCAGATGACCTTCTTGCTTCCCTTCATATCTGAGTATTTGAACCCGCCGCCGAGCGTGGTGGGCGAGCAGACGTTATCGGGTGAATTTGCGTTCACAAGACATATGGAGCAAGTCACCGTCGGATTGTCGGTCAGTTGCTCGACCTCTTTGACCAGTCCCTTGCTGTGCAGAAAGCAGATGTGGTGTTCGTGATCTCCGGCGCAGATACAATCTTTTTTCGGTTCCATCAGTTCCCCCTGGGGTTGTCTCTCGGTTTGGGGGCCAACATCGGCGTTGGCACATCGCATATGCTACCGCTTTTCCCGTCGCATGTCATCTCACGCCGAATAAAGTGAGTCGCTATTTCTGCACCGGCTTTTTCTTCTGTTTAAGCGCATCCTTCAACCGCTTCTGAGCCTGCGCAATCAGCATCTGGTGCGTCCCCTCACCGCTCTCCCCTTCGACAGGCTGACGCTGGATGTAGCTTCCGTCCGGCCGCATGTCCCACGCCGAACGGCGGTCCGCGTCGTAGCAGTCGAAGATGGCGCGCAACTCCGCGGTCAATTCCGGCGCGGTCACCGGGCAAAGCACCTCCACCCGCGCCTCCAGGTTCCGCTTCATGGCGTCGGCTGACGAGATGAAATATTCCCCGGCACCGCCGTTTCTGAAGTAGTAGACCCGTGCATGCTCCAGAAAGCGCCCGACGATGCTGACCACCCGGATGTGGTCCGAAAGGCCCGGGACGCCGGGACGCAACCGGCAGGTATCCCGTACGTAGAGATCGACCTTCACCCCAGCCATGGAGGCCTGGTACAGCGCCTTCACGATCTCGCCGTCCTCCAGAGCGTTCATCTTGAACTGGATCCACCCGCCACCGCTTTGCCGGTGCAGCTCGACCTCCCGCTCGATGCGCGAAAGGAGCGCCTTTTTAAGGAGCTTCGGCGCAGGCATGACCGCCTGGTAGTTCCTTTTTGCGGTGAACCCGGTGGTCAGATAGTTGAAGAGCTCGGTGACGTCCTGCGCGATCACCTCGTCGCAGGTGATGAGCCCGATGTCGCTGTAGATCCGTGCGGTCTCCGTGTGGTAGTTGCCGGTGCCGATGTGCACGTAGCGCTTGAGCCCTGCGTAGTCCTGGCGCACCACAAGGATCACCTTGCAATGGGTCTTCAGCCCCACCACGCCGTAGGTGACGTGTATCCCCGCCTCCTCCATCACCTCGGCGAGGTGGATGTTCGTCGCCTCGTCGAAGCGCGCCTTCAGCTCCACCACCACCGCCACCTGCTTGCCGTTTTGCGCGGCCTGAACCAGCGCGTCGATGATGCGCCCCTGGATCGAGGTGCGGTAGAGGGTCATCTTGATGGCGCGCACCTTTGGATCGTTGGCCGCCTCGCGCAGGAAGCGTTCCACGGAAGTGGAGAAGGAAACGTAGGGATGTTGCAACAGGAGCGATCCCAGGTCACGGATGGTATGGAAGATGTTGCGCTCTGCCGGCAGCCCCGGGTGATCGACCGGGTGATGCGGCGGGTCGTGCAGGCGCGGGTAATCGAGCCGCGATATCTCGAAGAGGTCGCGCAGGGCCAGCATGCCGGAAACCTCGAAGACATCGTTCTCCTCGTCCAGTTCCAGCTCTGCCGCCAGCCGGCCGCGGTGCAGCGGCTCCATGCCGGCCCCGATTTCCAGGCGCACGATGGGGGCGAACTTGCGCTCCTTCAACTCCGACTCGATCATCGACATCAGGTCGTCCGCCTCTTCCTCGTCCTTCTCCGTGTTGGCGTTGCGGGTGACGCGGAAGATTTCGCAGGAGACGATCAGCATGCCGGGAAAAAGCATGTCCAGGTTGTTCATCATCACCTGTTCGAGCGGGACGAAGCGGTCACCCTTGCCGACGCGGATGAAGCGCGGCGTGCCGAGACCTACCGGGACCTTCACCCGCGCCAGGGAATGCTCGCGCGACTTGGGATAGCGCAGGGTGACCAGAAGGTTCAGCGAAAGGTTCGAGATGAACGGGAATGGGTGAGCGGGGTCGATGGACTGCGGGGTCAGGAGGGGATAGATGTTCTTGTAGTAATGCTCGCGGAGCTGCTTCTTATCCTTCGGGGCAAGGGTGTCGTAGCTCTCGATGACGATCCCCTTCGCCTCCAGAAGCTCCCGCACCCCCCGGAACGCCTCCCGCTTGACCGTCTCGATCTCGCGCACCGACGCGTTGCACTCAAGCACCTGCTGGCGCGGCGAGCGGCCGTCCAGGGTCAGCTCGTGCAGCCCGGCCCCGATCTGCTGCTTTAAGCCGCCGATCCTCTTCATGGTGAATTCGTCGAGGTTGGAACTGACGATGGCGATAAATTTCAGCCGCTCCAGAAGCGGCGTCCGCTCGTCCATTGCCTCGTGCAGCACGCGCCGGTTGAATTCGAGCCAGGTCAGCTCCCGGTTCAGGTACCAGCGGCTCTCGCTCAGGTCGAAGGGCGATTCTTCCGTTACCGGCTGTTTCGGCTTAGGTCCCCCCTTCGGTTTTGCCTTCGTCACCTTCGCCTTAACAGTCTTGGCGGGCTTTGCCCCGGCGGCCGCCTTTACCGGCTTCGCCCCCTTAGCTTTCGCCCCTTTCGCAGCCTTCTCATCTTTGCCCGTCTTCGCATCCTTCGCGGCTTTGGAGCTCTTGGCCGTCTTTGCCCCCTTCGCTCCTTTAGCCGCCTTCGCTTTGGCTTGCGGCCGCCCCTGCTCCCCCCCCTTACGGTCGACACTTGCTTGCGCCAGGACGGCGATCGCCTCGGGCCTGGTGCCGGGAGTGGTCGCCTCGTTTCGGACGGAGGCGGGGATGGCAAAAGGATTGTCTGCGTCAACAGGGGGGACTTTGGGGGACAGCAATGGATCTGCTGCAGTATCAGGAAGGATCAGCAGCTCATTCGCCAGCTGCAAGATGTTCTCTTCCTGCTCAATATTTAAGGGTACTACAGTCTTGGTCTCCATGACCTTGGTCTCCAGAGGTTGTAGGGATGGAATATTCTTGCATTATTATCTCACATTGCAACTGCTTCTGAGCATGTAAGCACATGAAAAAGCCTCCGGACCAGTTAACACTGTGGTTACTGAGACGGAGGCCTTCGCCTTGCCGGTAATGTCAACCCCTCTTACTCCCGAGTCGGGTTCTTCCGCGCCCGGGCCGCCCTCTTTCTCAATATCTTCATGACCTCAGCCGGGCTCAACTCCGTCTCCCTTTGCCTGCGCCGCTCTACAATCACCACCACCGGTGCTTCCTCTTTTTTTTCCTGTTCGTCCATGGGCACCTCCAGCCGCGGCGGCTTCTACCGCAGCACCGGGTTTAATGACGAATATTTTATCTTCAATCCTCTCCCTTGCCAGCGGCCGTTCCGTTTGCGCAAGCGGTCCCAGCCACTATAATGCTAAGGGCTCAATCGAACCTGCCACAGTCACAAGGGAAATCATGAACGTACTCCTCCTGGCGATGCCCGATGCCGCCAACAATTTCCATCGCATCATCAAGGTCCCCAACCTCGGGCTCTGCTCCATCGCCGCGCACCTCAAAGAACACCGGGTGAAGATCGTCGATCTCGTCCTGGTGCATCGCGACATCGAGTCGTGGCTCAGACGGCTCCTGGCTGAGTTCTCTCCCGACGTAATCGGCGTCAGCAGCATGAGCTTCCAATACGAAAGCGCCCTGAAAGTCTTCGCCATCTGCCGCTCAGCCGCCCCGCGCGCACGGCTCGTACTCGGGGGCTACCACGCCACCCTCACCCGCGAAGAACTCGCCTCCGGCGACGCCCCGTTTGACTTCCTGATAAGCGGTGAAGGAGAACATGCCTTTGCCGCCCTTTTGGAAGCGCTCGACGGCCAGCGCTCCTTTTTCGACGTCCCCGGCCTATCTTGGCCGCGCCACGGTGTCTTCGTCCACAATCCTCCCGGACCTCTGCTCGACCTAAAGTGCCTGCCGCTGCCGGACCGCAGCGTGCGCGCTCTGGACGGCTTCACCTACTTCGACCGCCGGCTCGACTGCGTGGAAACTTCGCGCGGCTGCACCAAGACCTGCACCTTCTGTTCGATCACCGGGATGTACGGCTCCAGCTTCCGATGCCGCCCGATCGAGATGGTGATCGAAGACCTGAGGGAACTAAAGCGGCGCGGCACGAAGACGGTGCTTTTGGTCGACGACAACATCACCCTGGACAGCCGCCGTTTCACCCGGCTCGCCGAGGCGATCGCGGAGCAGGGGCTGAACGAGATGGAGTACCTGGTCCAGGCATCCGTCGCCGGCATCGTGGCCGACCCGGCGCTTATACCGGCGCTTTCCCGTGCGAACTTCGCCATGGTATTCCTCGGCATCGAGTCGGTGCTGCCGAAGAACCTCGCTCTTTTTGAAAAGGGTGACATCCGGGAGCAGACCAGGCAGGCGGTGCGCCGCTTGCGCGAACACGGCATCGGGGTGATGGGAGGCTTCATCATCGGCAATCCCGACGACGGAAAGGAGGAGATAAGGGAAGTATTCCGCGCCTCGCGCCGGCTGGGGGTGGACCTCCCCTACGTGCAGTGCGTCACCCCCTACCCCGGCACCAGGATCAGGGAGGAGCTGCTGCAGGCGGGGCTCGTGACGAATTCCGACCGATTGAGCAGGTACACCGGCTTCATGTGCAACGTGAGGACGAGACAACTCAGCACGGCCCAGTTGAACCGGCTGATGAACTGGGAGAACCTAAAGGCGTTCTTCAGCCCCTCGATGTTCGTGGGGAACCGCTTCGTGAAAAAGCGCGAGAAGGGGGCCTGGAAGGTGCTGCTCAACAACCTCGACCTGGTGCGCGGCTATTTCACCGGTGACCAGTTCCGCTCCCGCCACAGATTTTAAAAGCATCAATCACCTTCAGGTCTTGCGTAGCAAATAGGCATGGGCGGAGAGCCCCGCGCCGTAGGCGAGCAGGACGCACCACGTACCGGCAGGTATCCCCTTCTGCATCATCTCCTCGAGCACGAACCAGACGGTAGGCGAAGACATGTTGCCGTACTGGGACAGGACCCGCCGCGTCGCCCAGAGGAGCTCTTCCGGTATCCCCACCTGGTCCCGCACCGCATTGATCACCTTCTCGCCGCCGGTATGCAGCGCCCACGCCCCGATGTCTTCCTTTTCCAGCGCGGCCGAGTCCAAAAGGTCGTCGACCACCTCGGCCGCGGCCCTTGCCACCAGACCGGGAAGGTCGGTCGATAACTGGTTGTGCAACTGCCCCCCCTTGTGGATGAAGCGGATCGCCTCGCGCTCCTCCGGCACGTAGCGCCCTGCCGATGCCGTCAACTCGAACCCGACCGGTTTCTGCCACAAAACGGCAGCCGCCGCGCCGTCGCCGAAGAGCGCGTTGGAGAGGATTAGGCTCAGGTCGTTGTCCATCTGGAAGGCGGCGCTGCAGATCTCCACCGAGACGCTCACCACGACGCCACCGGTTGTTCTCAGCATCGACTCGGCCACCTGCAGGTTCGGGATTGCGCCGCCGCAGCCGCTACCGACGAGGTCGTAAAGCCGGGTGCTCGATCGCATTCCGAGACGCTGCGCAACGTAGGTGGAGATGCCGGGACAGATGTAGCCGGTACAGGTGTTGAGCACCAAGCCGCTCACCTGCAAGGGCGATAACCCCACTTGTTCCAGTGCGGACAACACTACCCGCGCCGCAAGCGCCACCGATTCTTCTGTGAAACGGGCGACACGTTCGTCAGCGGTCTCGTCGAAGATGCGCGCCGGCGCGTCGACGGCAAAGTGACGTTTCTCGATGGCCGGGTGCTCGAAGGTCGCCCGGATCAACCCGAGGCTCCTCGGCGTCAGGCTCTCCTTGAAGCGCTGCCGGACGAGTTCCGCCGCGTAACTTTGGGATGCGCTGAACTCCGGTACGGCCGACGCCACTGAGGCGACGTAGACCGCCCCGGGCGAGGCAGGCTCCCCTTTGGTGAAACGTGCATCGATCATCATCCCCTCCTATCGGTCACCCCCCAGAGGGCGCCGGAATGCATGTCATGGAAAGCGGCCTGGTAAAGCTGCAGCATCTCCTCGCGGTACTTCGCGTCGACTCTGACCGCCTTCTCCGCCCAGCGGGCGCAGTAGCCGCACCGGGAGCAATCACAGCCCCGGCATTCGATTTCCTTCAGGCCGTCCAGAAAGCCGTCCAGGAGCCGGTTGTCGATGTAGACCGGGTGCCAGTCCAGTCCCGCCAGCAAGCCGCGCTTCTCGGCCAGACGCTTCAGGCGCATGAGCCCGGTAGGGCTCACCGTTGCCGGACGGAGGAAGAACCTCGCGAACCTCAAAAGCCCGGCAAGCCCCCCGCTTCCTCCGCCCCCCCGGTAACCGTATGGCTGGATCAGATCGAGCAGGTTTCCTTCGAAGCGTCCTTCTGCGTAGGCCCTCACCCGGCGCGCCAGCACCTGCGTCGGCGCACCCCGCTCCAGGATCTTGAAGAAATGGTAGCCAAGCCCGGTGTAGGCTCCGAGGTCCTCGGGCCGGATAAACTCGGAGCGCAGGTAATGCGACGGGTCGGCGAGCTTTGCCGCGGAGCAGCGCAGGGCGCAGTAATCGATCATGAAGCCGCGGCTTTCGTGCCCCTTCTGGGAGGCGTGCGACAGGTTCACCATGTGCTGTCCCGACCAGGGGCAGAAGATGAGGCAGTTGGAGTTGGCGATGAGCTGAAGCTCGATGCGCACCGCCTCGCGGATCGCCTGCAGCATGGCGAAGTCCCGGTTCACCGCGATCGATTCGAGCGTGATGCAGTCCGCCCCCAGTTCCTCCCAGAACTTGGCCTTCGCCACGCAATCCACCCGCGCGTAGACGCCCACCCGCACCTTGAGGCGTGGGTGCCGCTTCTTGATGATGGGAAGCAGGAAAGGAAGCGAGACGGTTACCGAGGTGACGTCGCACTCCTCGATAAACTCGAGCAGCCGTTCCAGGTCCTGCTGCCCCTTGCGGGTGTACTCGCGGTTGTCCAGGCAGGCGGGGTTCAGCAGGTAGTTGAACCCGATTCCCCTCCGCGCCGCATCTGCGACGTGGGCGCGGAAGCGGTCCCTGCCGAGGGGCGCCAGCATGAAGGAGGCGCGCCCCCCGCCTATGCTGTCACTGGCAAGCTTGCCGAAGAGCTCCGTGACCGGAAATCCTTCGAGAGCGGGCAGCAGGTCGGGCTCGAAATTGGTGGCGACGGAGAACTTCATGATTTATCCCCGGAGAGAACGAGCAGCCAGAACGGCTCGCGGTGGATCCTGAAGGAGGGGGCACCCGCCTGCTGCGCCCACAGGGTGAGGTCCTCGACGGTGAACGCCTTCAGCACGGAGAGCGGGCCGTCGTATCGGGTCATGCGGTTTCTGGTGAAAATTCTCGTGAGCGCGTAGATGAGGAGGTAGGCGACCCAGCTCCTTTGCAGGTCCATGACGAGGTATCCCCTCCGCGCCACGCGCATGATTTCACGCAGCGCGGCGATCCCTTCCGGCTCCTTCATGTGGTGCAGGGTCTTGCTGCAGAGCACGAAATCGAAGCTCCCATCCCGGAACGGGAGTTCCAGGGCATCGGCGACCATCAGCTCGATCTCGGGGTATTGCAGGGTGCACCGGCGCGCAATGTCTATGGTGCGGCTGTTGATGTCGACTGCAGTGACGCTGATATCGATCCCTTTTTTACGCGCCCACTCAACCATAGTGACCGGAAGGTCGGCGGAACCGGTGGCGACGTCAAGCACCGTGAACCGCACCAGCCCCTTCGCCCGAGCCGACAGGTGTTTCAAAAGCGCCCAGCGGTCGCCCAGATAACGGTTCACCGTGCGAATGTCGGCGAGACTCCCTTCGAGTTCGTCGACACTGCAGACGTCCGAAGGGAGATCGAGAAATTCCAGGTTTGTCCTCCTGCGTGGGATAAACGGCATAGGCTGATTCTTTCCCTTTTCTATTTGGGCCAGCTGGGGCTCGTCAGCTCGATACGCCAGACGGGGCCTCCCGTGGCGAGAGGACCTACGAATTTGACGAAGGCGGGTACCTCGTCCATGAGGGTCCAGATGTGGTTGTCCGGTGGGCTCTTGCCGAGGAGGGCGGCGGGAAGCCTCAGCAGTCCGAGCTTCGGTTTGAGCACGTAGTGGTTTGCCGTCTTCTCGACGTCCCCGATCAGTATCTTGTTCTCGCCGGAAGGGGACATCTCAAGCTCGACGACCCTCGGTGTCGGGGTGAAGGCCACCATGTGGATGGTCTCGCTGTTCCCCTTGACGAGGTTCTTCATCACCGTCGGCACCATGCCGTTGTAGACGTCGGGCGGAAGTTCCAGCTCCCCCTGCATGACCTTCTCGCGGCCATCCTTTCCTTTCACGCGCACCCGGTAGGTGCCGGGGCTCCGTTCCAGGGACACATCAAGGTCCTGGTCGAAAGACTTCCCTTTCTGTATGAGCCGGTAGCTCCTCAAGAGGAAGTGGCGCTGCTGCGAGAAGATCACCGTCTCGTCGTGGAGAGAACCGTCCTTGAAATAGAGTACGATGCGGGTCTTTATCCCGCCGTCCTTGGGTAGCTGCAGAAAATCACCGGAAGCGATCCGATTGCCGGTTTCGTCTTTTAGTACGAGAAAGCCGCGCACCATTCCTTCGGTGAACCTTACCGTCACCGGTGCGCCCTGTACCGACAAAGGCAACAGCAGCAAAAATACCAACAGCAGCTTGCTACTCATTCGAATGAAAGCAGACACTGTCGCTCCTTGGTACTGAAGGGGAATTGAGTGACAAAGCATTTGCCGATTCTAACATATTATTATCAACGTGCAGGAGCGACTTACACCTCTGTCAGCGTTTGCGGCTCATCGCCTTGGCGAAGCGGGTATAGCGCCAGTACGGCGTCGGCAACCCCACAGCAGTTCCAATCCGGCGCAAAGCCCCAATTACCGGAGCTTGTGTATCAAGCAGATTGATGCAGCGCGACGGCGCCCTTATTCCCCGGTCCAAAAGCGTCCGGGCCTGCTGCGGGGTAAGCTGCGGCGAAAAATAGAAAGCCGGCATGAGCAGATCGTCTCCTGCCGCAACCAGCCCATCCCGCAAGGCTACATCATGCAAACCGGTACCCGGGTAGATACGTATCCCGGTGGTCAGGAAGGCGTGGTCTTTGTCACTCAGGTAGCGGTTCAGAAAGGCCACCGTCTTTCCCAGGGTCATCTCATCTTCGGAGGGGCCACCCAGAAGAAAGCACCACAAGGCGCGCAGGCGCGAGCTTGAAACAAGTTCCGCGGCGCGGTGCACCTCGTCCTCGTCGAATCCCTTGCCTAGCGCAGCCAGGGTGGCGCCGGCTGCACTCTCGGGAGTGATGACCGCGGAAGCCACTCCCGCGCGGGCCATCAGCTCAAGTTGATTCCTGGTGAGCCCTTTCGGGGAAAGGGACGAGACGCTGAAGCGGGCCTTGATCCCACGCCTCAAAATCTCATCTAGCAAGGTTTCCAGATACCCCTCCGGCTCGTTGAAGATGCTGTCCACGAACTCGAACTCGCGTGCCCGGGTGTGATGCATGGCCGATAGGATCTCATCGACCACCGCTCCCGGCTCCCTGACCCGCCACGACTCCCCCTCGATGCTGCGGTAGGTGCAGTATAGGCATCGATGGGTGCACCCCCTCTTCCCCTGGACGGGCAGCACCGGCTCCAGAGCGAGGTAACGCGGTGTCTCCACCCAGCGGTGCAGGTGCGGCGTGATGAAGGGGCCGGCGCTTGCAGCCCCCCCGTCCGCGTCCGCCATGCCGGCTTTGCTGCGGCGGGCCACCCCTGCCACACGTCCGGCATGCTCGGCTCCTTCAGTGCGAAAAAAAAGCGGGGCGGCATGCTCCCCCTCCCCAACAACGGCATGGTCCAGGTCGAGAAAGTCGAGGACCTGCTGCGGCATGATGCTCACGCCGGAGCCTCCCACGAGGATTCTGGCGTCGCTGCGCGACTTGATGAAATCCACCAGTAGCCGCACCTCGGTAAGGTAGGATTTGGGGTTGAGGAAGTTGCAGTTGTCGAGATTTCTTACGGAAAGGGCGATGCCGTCGGGAGCGAACGCGGCGATGGCGTCCTGCGTCGCGCGCAGCGCATCCCGGGCGAAGCAGAGGTCGAGCAGGCGGACCTGGAAGCCGGCCTGCAGCAGCGACTCGGCCACCCAGGCCGCGCCGAGAGGAACCGTCGGCTGCGGGGCACGCTCACGGTTCGTGCTGATGACGAGTATGCGGGACGGCACATCTTCCTCCTGAAAAACAGTACCTTGCACCTCATAGACCTGCACAAAAAGTGTTGATCCGACAAAGTGGCAGGAGTAAAATGTTTCTTATGGAGGGACAACAAGACAAAGAACTTCACAAATCGACACGAAAACAACTCCAGGTGCATGAAGCGGCATCAGGGGTTGGTAACTGACGCTCAGGAGACCAGGCCGAAAGGCTTTAAGATCTCGTCCGTTATGGCATAAAAAGACCAGACAAGGGTGGCTGCAGAAGTTACTTCAGGAAGCACCAAAACCACTCCCTCGGATCGAGCAGGTTCACTGGACGCCAGTTATTTTTTCACACAAGGCTCGATGATTATGCATCGGGCCTTTTCTGTTGCCGGAGTGCCAGTGCTAATAGCCCAGCCACAAGAGTAACAGAGACTTGGCTTTTCGCCGCCTCCCACCCCAGCGTTCCGCCTGTATTTCTGTTAAACTACCCGACATGAACATCGCCACACTCCCCCTTCTATTCTGTCGCCTGTCGGAAACCGAGACTCTCGCCTACCGTACCTATGGGACGGGGCCAACCAACGTCGTCCTGGTGCACGGCCTGGCGGCAAGATCCGAGACATGGAGTGATCTCGTTTCGCTCTTCCCCGCCAGCCGTTACAGCGTCCATCTTCTCGACCTGCTCGGGTCTGGAGAATCCTCGAAGCCGAAAGAAGGGGACTACTCCATCCGCGGTCACGCTGTCCGCCTCATCGCTTTCCTCAGGAAGGAAGGGTTCGCACAGGTCGTCCTCGCCGGGCATTCGTTGGGCGGAGCAGTGGTGCTGCTGACCGCGATAGAAGCGATGCTCCGGGATGAGCGCGATCTTTTGGCCTCCATGATCATCATGGCCGGCCCCGGGTACCTCCAGCGACTGCCACTTATGGCGGACATTTTTAAAAACCGTTACGCCGCTGCCCTCTTCATTGCCCTGTATGCACCGGACGTTTGGGTGAAAGTTGGGCTGAAGATGGCCTACTACGACCACAGCCTCATCGACCGGGAACACATCGCCAGGTACGCCCCCTGCTACCGCAACAAAGCCGCCAAGCGTGCCCTCGTCGCGACCTGCCGCAGCTTGGTGCCGGTCAACCAGGAAGAGATCGCCTCCCGTTACCAGGACCTGCGCCTACCGGTATTGCTTCTTTGGGGAAGGCACGACGAGATCGTGCCACTGTCACAGGGGAGTCGCCTTCACGCTGCCATTCCAGGGGCAAAGCTGCGGGTGATCGAGGAATGCGGACACAACCCTCAGGAGGAGAAACCTGTTGAAACTTATGAGATCATTGACAGTTTCATCACTGAGGCCGAGAAAGAAAATAAGTCGTAAAGTCAAAGGCACATTGATTCCAGACAACTGTAGTGCTATGTTTGGTTGGTTCCATCATATTTTAATCAACAAGGAGATGGAGTATGAAAGCACGTTGGATCGCGAGAATGATCGTTGGAATGACAGCAGCCGCCCTGTTAGTAACCGGCTGTGCCACCAATCCTGACGGGAGCTACGAGTACAAGAGAACCGGTCTGGGAGCTTTGGGCGGTGCGGTCCTGGGCGCCGGCGCCGGCGCGCTCATCGGCGGCAAATCCCACCGCGGACGCAACGCGGCCATCGGCGGGTTGACCGGTGCGGTCGTAGGCGGTGGCGTAGGCAATTACATGGACCGGCAGGCGGCCGCGCTCAAAAAGAGCATGCCTCAGGCTGAGGTGGTGCGTGACGGCGACAAGGTCTATGTGGCCCTTCCGTCGGGAGTCCTCTTCGACGTGGGCAAAGACGTCCTGAAACAGGATGCGAAGGATGCTCTCGGCAAGGCGGCCCCCACCCTCAAGGATTCCCAGACCACCATCGTCATCGAGGGGCACACCGATTCCACCGGCTCCGACGCCGTCAACCAGCCGCTAAGCGAACGGCGCGCCGGACGTGTGCGGGACTTCCTGATTTCCCAGGGTGTCCCCGCATCCAAGATGACTGCCGTAGGGTACGGATCCACCCGCCCTGCCGTGGCCAACGATACCGAGGCCAACCGCGCCCTGAACCGCCGCGTGCAGATCGAGCTCACTCCCACCGAGAAGCTCAAGGCACAGGAAGGAAGCGGCAGCAACTAGCTCCTTCAAACAGCAACGGGACGCCGACCTCGGCGTCCCGTTCTTCTTTCAAGCTGCCTGAACTCCCCGCCTACTTCACGAAGGTGCCGTTGCGGTACTCCTCGAAGGCCTGCTCCAACTCTTCCTGCGTATTCATGACGATGGGGCCGTACCACGCCACCGGCTCCCCGATCGGTTTCCCCGAGATCAAAAGAAAGCGCACCGGTTTCCCCTGTGTGGTGACCGACACCACGTCGCCGTCCTCGAAAAGGATGAGGTTCTCAGGACCGCACTCACACTGGCGATCGAGGTCGAAGTAGTTGTTACCGACCACCTCGTGCCCGAAGGCGTTGCGCTCGTGATCGAAGTAACCTTCACCGTCGATAACGTAGGCAAGTGCCGTGTAACCGCGCTTTATCGGGTGGGTGAAGCTGGTCCCCTCGGGGATGGTCACGTCCAAATACTCAGGATCAACCACCACGTCCCGTACCGGTCCCTGCACGCCCCCCGCCGTCCCGGCGATCACCTTCACCTTGATGCCGTTCATGGTGACCTCGGGGATCTCCGATGCGACGATGCCGCGGTAGCGCGGCGCCATCATCTTGTGGGAGGCTGGGAGATTCGCCCAAAGCTGGAAGCCCCACATGAGCCCCTCGTCGTCGCCTAGCGGCATTTCCTGATGGATGATGCCGCTGCCCGCAGTCATCCACTGCAGGTCGCCTGAATCGATCACCCCTTTGTTTCCCATGCTGTCACCATGTTCCACTTTCCCGTGGAGCACGTAGGTTATCGTCTCGATGCCTCGGTGCGGGTGCCATGGAAAGCCCTTCAAGTAATGCGCCGGGTAGTTGGAGTGAAAGTCGTCGAAGAGCAGGAACGGGTCCAAAAGCGGCGCCTCGTGGTACCCGAAGGCGCGCTTCAGGTGCACGCCCGCCCCCTCGATGGTCGGCTCGCTCTTCCATATCTTTCGTATCTTTCGCAGGGTCTCCATAATAGCTCCTTTCGCGATTGGCTCCGCTCTCCGGGGTGCCGATACAAGTTACGGCTTCAACAGCTTCAGTAGCGCTTCGGCGGCAGGTGCGGATGACGCTGGATTCTGGCCGGTCACGAGCTTACCGTCCACTTCAACGTGGGGAGCCCAGTCTCCCCCGCTCCGGAAGGTCGCACCACGCTGCTTAAGCCGGTCCTCCAGGAGGAACGGCACAACATCGGTGAGCCCCACCGCCTCTTCTTCAGCATTGGTAAAGCCGGTAACATGCCTCCCCTTCACCAGGAAATCCCCATCCGTCCCCTTCACGTCTGCCAGCACCGCCGGGGCGTGGCAAACGGCGCCCACCGGTTTGTCGGCCCGAACAAATGCCTCGATGAGTGCGATGGAATCCGTATCGAGCGCCAGGTCCCACAGTGGCCCGTGCCCCCCGGGATAGAAGATCGCATCGAAGTCGTTCACCGACACCTCGCGCAGCCTTTTGGAATGAGCGAGGTCATCCTGCGCCGCCTGGTCATCCTTAAAGCGCATCGTCGCCTCGGTCTCGTTTTCGGGCAGATTGCTCTTCGGATCAACCGGGGGCATTCCTCCTCTGGGAGAGGCGATGGTCACCGATGCCCCTGCATCGTGAAAGACGTAATAGGGCGCGGCAAGCTCTTCCAGCCAGAAACCGGTCTGCTCACCGGTGTCGCCTAACTTGTCATGCGAGGTCACTACCATCAAAATTTTCATCACTGACTCCTTTGCGCGTTGCACCCTTCGAGAAAGTGTTGGGATTTGGTTGAGCACTGCTAAGTCTTACAACATCCCCGGGATATATCAACCTACAGGCTGATGTTTCGCGCCTTCGCATGGATCGTCTGCTGTCGGTGAGGTTGACACCGTCGGGTTCCGTGCTTACGTTTTATTAAAACCACGCCAGGAGTCTCATCATGAGCGAAAAGGATATCGAAGTTGTAGAAGCTGAAATAAACGGCAAGCCTTCGCAGCCAGGCAGTCTTGTTCTGGCTTCCGAGGTCCTGCCGCTTGGTGTCCCCATCATACCGATACGGCCGCGCCCTGCGTTTCCGAACATGCTGATTCCCATGGCGCTCGATGATCCGAACCAGATACGCGCGGTCAAACACGCTATGGAATCCCAGGCCCAGGCGATCGGGCTCGTGCTCGTCAAGGACCCGGAGAAGCCGGACGGTCCCGACAACCTCCATGCCGTCGGGGTCGTAGGGAAGATCGTCAAGATGATCCACCTGGGGGACGACAACGCGCAGTTCTTGCTCAACACCCTGGAGCGCTTCAGGATCGTCGAGCTGCACCAAAGCGATGGGGCATCCTATGCCACGGTCAATTACCAGTACGGCACCGAGCTTTCCGGCAACCCTGAACTGAAGGCATATTCCATGGCGGTGGTGGGCGCACTGAAAGAGCTGGTCCAAATCAACCCGCTCTACTCCGAGGAGATCAAGATGTTCCTCGGGCGCTCGAGCCTCGAGGACCCGAGCAAGCTGGCCGACTTCGCCGCGAGCCTCACTTCCGCCGACGGGCAGGAGTTGCAACAGGTCCTTGAATCTTTCGACGTGCGGAAAAGGCTCGACATGGTCCTCACCCTGCTCAAGAAGGAGCTCGAGGTCTCGAGGCTGCAGACGAAGATCACCAAACAGATCGAAGAGAAGATCAGTCGTCAGCAGCGCGAGTTCTTCCTGCGGGAACAGTTGAAGGCGATCAAAAAGGAACTGGGTCTGGAGAAAGAAGGAAAGACCTCAGAGATCGAGAAGTTCGAGCAGCGCCTGAAGGAGTTGAAACTGAACGACGAGGCGCAGCGTGCAGTCGCCGATGAGCTCGACAAATTCAGGTTGCTGGAGCCGTCCTCGCCGGAGTACCACGTCACCCGGAATTACCTGGACTGGCTCACCATTCTCCCGTGGGGCAAATACAGCAAGGACTCGTACAACGTCGAGAAGGCGCGCAAGGTGCTGGATCGAGACCATCATGGGCTGAATGACGTGAAGGAGCGCATCACCGAGTTCATCGCGGTCGGCAAGATGAAGGGTGATATCTCCGGATCCATCCTCTGCCTGGTCGGTCCCCCAGGCGTCGGCAAGACTTCGATAGGAAAGAGCATTGCGGACGCCCTCGGCCGTTCGTTTTTCCGTTTCTCACTGGGCGGCATGCGGGACGAGGCAGAGATCAAGGGGCATCGCCGAACCTACATCGGGGCGATGCCTGGGAAATTCCTGCAGGCAATGAAAAGCGCGGGAACCGCGAACCCAGTTCTCATGCTCGACGAGATCGACAAGATCGGTGCTTCGTTCCAGGGCGATCCAGCCTCGGCGCTTCTCGAGGTGCTGGACCCCGAACAGAACGGGTCTTTCCGCGACCATTATCTCGACGTGCCGTTCGATCTTTCCAATGTCCTGTTTATTGCCACGGCTAACCAGTTGGACACGATTCCCGCGCCGTTACTCGACAGGATGGAGGTGATCCGTCTTTCCGGCTATGTCCTTGAGGAGAAAATGGAGATCGCGAGGCGCTACCTGATACCCAAGGCGATGAAGAACCACGGTCTAAAACCCGGACAGGTTACCATCAGGAAGGATGCCCTGGCCGCTATTGTCGACGGATGGGCAAGGGAAGCCGGAGTCAGGACCCTTGAAAACCGCATCAAGAAACTGATGCGCAAGGCGGCAATGGAATTCGCCTCCGGACGGACCGAAGCCATAGTGGTCACAAAGAAGGACCTGCATGACTATCTTGGGCAGCCGGTATTCACTACTGAGGAGATCTTCGAAGGAGTACCAGGGGTGGTGACCGGCTTAGCCTGGACCAGCATGGGTGGAGCTACACTTCCCATCGAAGCCACCGCCATGGCAAGCAAGGGCAAGGGGTTCAGACAGACTGGGCAACTGGGTAACGTGATGATAGAGAGCTCTGAGATTGCCTATTCTTTTGTTATGGCCCATTTGAAGATTTACGGGGCACCGGCGGACTACTTCGACAAGCACTTCGTGCACCTTCATGTCCCGGCCGGCGCGACCCCAAAAGACGGCCCATCGGCTGGTGTCACCATGGCAACGGCGCTCATTTCGATGATAAAAGGAAAGCCGGTACGGAAAAAACTGGGGATGACCGGAGAATTGACTTTGACGGGGCGGGTTCTACCTATCGGCGGAGTGAAGGAAAAGACCATCGCAGCGCGCCGTGCCGGACTGAAAGTGCTGATCTTCCCCGAAGCGAACAAAAAAGACTTTGATGAATTACCGGATTACCTGAAAGAGGGGCTGGAGGTTCACTTCGCCAAAGAGTATAAGGACGTCGCCAAGGTGGCCTTCGCGAAGGTTTAAGAAGCAGTACCGAGATGCGCCATGACAGGTTGGCAGGATGCGGAAAAGCGAAAAGCCCCACCGGTAATCCGGTGGGGCTTCTCTATTAAATTCCCTGCGGCGACCTACTCTCCCACACCGTTACCAGTGCAGTACCATCGGCCCTGAGAGGCTTAACTTCCGTGTTCGGGA